>NZ_JAKGTN010000002.1:0-427975 GCF_021568915.1 Vibrio sp. McD22-P3 | reverse complement strand
ATGGCTTCTTTTCTTTCTGCTGGTATACGAGACAAAGTTTACTCAATACCGCCCATACTGGTTAAATTTTAACAGTGACAACAATCCTGCCAGAGGGGGTTATCAATAAAGTTAATGTGTGTTGTGAGACGAAGGAAAGCGTTAGTGAAGGTGTGTCTATTTAAGTTCTAATTTCTAATATAGGGAGTAATAACTCACACCGTCACTGTAGGTTGTAATGAGAAAAACTTCGGTTTCTTCAGTTAATAGTCAAATTTCCGGTTTACCTTATGGTCCTTTATCAAAGATAGAAGTGACCCATGAGTTAGGGCAATTTTTAGAGGTAATGGCTAAATGTGCTTCACGCAGGGAACTCAACCTTGCGTCATTCCTGCATTGGATAAAACCAGCGGTAATTCATAGGCAATACAAGTTTTTTAAGTTATCTAGCGATGTTGGATTCACCGGATACGTTATCTGGGCGTGGGTTGATGATTCAACACTATCTAATTATATGACTCAACCTAGATTCTCACTTAAGCCAATGCATTGGAATGGGGGATGTAATCTGATTGTTGTTGACTGGTTTGTCGAAAGAAACAGATTAAGTCAATTGAAGGCGCTATATAAGCATGTAATTTCCTCTACAAAAATAAGTACAAGAGAGGTCAATATTTGTATTCGAGACGAATATGGAAATATTATCAAAACAAATAAACGGAGTATTTATGGATACTGAACTTCTGACAACACATAAATATGTTAGAAAAGACAATACTCCTTATGTTGATAAACATTTACCTAAAGAGTCCTTTGTATTATTTGATACATACAAGCTAAAAGACACTCAAGTGGTTTGGATCAATAAGGCGCTTACACAAGAATATGAAATTGAACTTGATGATAATGCCATTAAAAGTGAGTTGATCGAGAACTTTAGTTACGTGTCGAAGGGCTATGCCGAGAAGAAACGAATTATCACTAATGATAAAAAACAGTTCATGGCAGATCAGTATGGCTCTCGACATGAAATATGCAATGGTGGCAGTGCAAGGTGTGGGTTAAATGGCCATTTTCAAATCAAAGGAATTGGCCGTAACCCTTTGGTTGCTTCAAATATGTCTGAAAGTCATTCACACGGTAAGTTATTTATAGATGAGGCGATCAATGAAGCGATTTGGGGAGAAATCTGCCACAAATATTTGCCCTATGGAGCAATACGCACGTTAGCTATTATCAAGACTAACGTAAAGCATAAGTTTGGGTACTTGGATAATGCGCCTGATAAACATTGCGCCCTAACAATAAGGGAAGTGTCTGTACGCCCTGCCCACTTTGAGCGTTGCTCCTTTTTTTGGCCAGAGGAGAGCTACAAACATCTTCGTGATAATGATGCCAATCGCGTGAGAAAGGCTGCGCCCTATTTCTCGAAATTATTGTTAAGTGGAAAGGAAAAAGCTTCTCTTGATAATACACTAGATAAAATGATCGATCGATTGGCTTGCCAAATTGCAGCATCTAGAGTCAAAGGCATCCCACATGGTTCCTTAACGAGCTCAAACGTATCGGTTGATGGTCGATTCTTAGATTTTGGCACAATAACGGCTGTACCAGACTTCGGCAACTATGTTCTGGCAAATGGTGTCGGGGCCGTCTGGGATGACCATGAACTTATAGAATCCTGGCTAGTTAACTTCATTGACACGTTAAATCACTACTCGCAAGGCGAATTAACCACAGGTCAAATTAGAGAATATTCATCGTATTTTTCGAGGTTACTTGATGAATATGAGAACAAGTTCTTGTTAATAGAACTAGGACTTAAGGATCATTCAAAATCAAGCTTACAACAAGCGAGTCGATTAAAAGAGCGCCTAAAAAGTGCTGAGCGAAGGTTTATTACTCGCTTTAATGACCATGAATTTCGTCATGATGTTCTCATAGAAGCAAAGGATCTCGGGCTCGATGTTGATTCTGTTGGGTTTCCTTTGCGAAAGGCTAAATATTCATCCTTTACCATGCTTCAACGGCACTTGAACACAGAATACGACTATCAATCGGTTAGTCAGCTTATTAACGATTACGTATCATGAGTGAGACAACTATGATTGATGTAATAGAAGTAATATTAATTTCTACGTCCTTAGTGTCATTTATTACCACCCTTGTTTTGTTTGGATGTTACAAACTTAGAAAGCCGAACGGTAAGAATGACGACCACCCAACTGTCTCTGTATTTTTGCCTTTTTATAATGAAAACAAAGAGCATTTAATATGTGCCTTGAATAAGTTAAATAACCAAAAATATTCAAATCGAATTCAGGTAATTGTCATTGATGATGGCTCGACAAATGATGCAATAACTAGAGTTAAAGAGTGGATTTCACATACCGAAGTAAATCATGACTTCCAGATTGTAGAAAGAGCGGTCAATGGCGGACGAAAAGGCTTTGCCTTGGATCATGTTTTAGAACTTGGCATGGCTACTGGAGATGTGTATGTCGTTGTAGACAGCGATACCTATATAGAACCCAATGGTATCTACGAACTGGTCACTAAGCTTTGGTCTGATGAAAAGTACGCCGCCGTTTGTGGCTATATCACTCCAGAAAACCATAAAGACAGTTTTATCGGAAAACTGCAACACTATGAACATATTAGCTTTTATGGCGCAATAAGGGCCGCGCAAGACAAACTTGGTTGTGTTCCAGTCTTAGCAGGCGCCTTTGTCGCTCACCGAGCTTCAGTAGTGAAAAAGTTAGGCGGATGGAGCGAGTGGTTAGTCGAAGACATCGCTTGGTGCTGGAAAGCAATATCAAACGGCTATCGAACAGGATACGCACCCAAAGCAAAAGCAACTACGCAGTGCCCAACCGATGCTAAGGGGCTATTTAATCAACGCCGACGCTGGGCTCGTGGACGAGTAGAAGCTTATGCGGAAGCTTGGAAGACACATTGGATAGCTGGATTGTGTGCATCTCCTTGGTTTCTATTGACCGCGGCACAATACATATTTCCGTCGAGCATTATTTTATTAGGATTTATGGTGGCGATGGGTATTTGGACACCAATAGTAATCGGTGCGGCAAATATAATGATCTATTTTTTGTTGGTGCAGTCCTATATAAGAGACTTTAACTTATCTGGTGACTTATCAAATCATCAGGCTTTAAAAGCACCAATGTATTCCGCATTGTTAGAGGCAATTACATGGCTACCAAACTTACTTGGCTATTCTGATGAAATTCTGGGAAAGAAAAAAGGCTGGTTAACAAGATAGTTTTTATGAGCGCAGTACTCTTTTACTGTAATTCAAATATAAGGAAATAACTTATGTATAACTTAAGTGTTGATGAAATATCAATGGTTGATGGGGGCGGAGATGGTTCGAGAATGTTTGGGACACCTCAAACTATAATCGGGGGAATCATTATTAGTGAAGTATGGAACGGCGTAAAGAGTATATATACACATAACGCCCCGCAAACAGGTCCATCGTCATCCGCAGCTGCTGGTATGAATGTTAGTGGTGGTGGTTATATGGGGAACGGTCTTCAAAGTGGAGGGGGTATGGCTGGCTCCCCAACCGGAGGCCGAGGCTACGGTAATTAGAGTGGCTCTAAAGGTATGGATTGTTCCATACCTTTAATATAAGGACGTTTATGAAAAGATATCTTATTTTAATCTCTTTTATGATGCTATCAATTATATTAGTCGAGTACCTTATTCTAAGTGGGAGTGCAATTTTGGAAATTATAATAAAAGTCTTCTGTGGTGTTGGTTTTATAAAAACATATGAACACATAATCAAATGAATTTACTGCTAAGTATTTTAAGGTATCATCTCAATGAAATGCAATAACGTTAGATGTGTTTTTTCTTACAATAATTTCTTTCAAATAAACTGGGCTCTATTTAATGGATGTAATTATAGCTGCTCGTACTGCAGCCCTGAGTTAAATAGCAGCTCAATTAAACCACCACCATATGAAGTTGTTATCGGTTTCGCTAGTGAAATTATAGCCTATACAAAAAACCAGGGGTTAGTTCCGCATTTTGAATTTGGTGGTGGTGAAGTCACATTACTTAGATATTTTAATGATCTTGTCAAATATATCCACCAAAACGATGGGTTAGTCTGTATTGTTTCAAATGGTTCAAAGTCCTTAAAGTGGTGGGAACAATATGCGCATTTACTATCTGGAGTGAGCCTCAGCTATCATATCAATGATATTAAAAGTGAATCTCACTTTATTGAGGTGTCTAAAGTCCTTGAAGCTTCTCAAACTACTCGCTTTCACGTCAACATCATGATGATTCCTGAGCGTTTTGATGATTGTCTAGCGGTTGCAAACAAGTTAAAACAAGAAGTTCGTTGCTCTATTGCTCTACAACCACTCTTTGAAGGCTTCGGCCATGGTGGAATTACCAAGAAGTATCCGTACACACCCGAACAAGAACAAATAATGAATGACTTTCGTGGTCGACCTGAGCTTAAAACACTTCCACCTTCAATGGCTGAACTAGAAGTTAAATATACCGATGGAACAACCAAGAATCTGTCCACATTTGATCTAATCGCTAATGATCAAACCAATTTTGTAGGTTGGGACTGCTACGCTGGTATTGACAGTTTAGTCGTCACATTCAGCGGCGATATTTACCGTTCTTGGTGTATGCAAGATGGTCCGATTGGTTCGATTTATGATGAAGACATTGAGCTACCTATCCTTCCTACAACGTGCAGGACCAAGATTTGTCAATGTGGTGTCGACTTGTCGGCAAAAAAAATCAATACAAACTTGGTTTCAAAGAAGAGTCAAAAAATTGCAGTTAAGCAGCTTTAACCTCATTTGCTTAGGGAAAGGATGACCCGTGATATCAAAAGCCAAACATTTGTATCGGCCAGAGTATTTTGAGGCGCAGAAGTCAGACCATCAAGGCTCTATTTTAATTGATGCTTCATTGAATCAACATCTTTTTGTGGCTGCATCTGTGTTTGTCCTGACGACCATCATTTGCTTCGTTGTTTTTGCCGAGTACACACGCCGAGACACACTGAATGGTGTGGTTAGTCCGACTGGAGGTATTGTAAAGATACAAGCTAATGATGAAGGATATGCCGAAAAGGTACTTGTTACTGAGGGTGAAAAAATACTCTCTGGGGCGCCGTTGTATGAGATAAAAACAGAGCGATATGATCAGTTTGGCCAGGGAGTAAAAAAGCGGATTGTCACTACCATTGAAAATCAAATTGCCCTGTTAAATGAACGTCGAAGTAAAGAAATAGAAAAATCGCAACACCAATTAGAAGTCATTGATGATGACTTAATACGTTTATCTGAAGAGGCTAACATACTAAAAGTTGTTGTTGACTTATCTGAACAAGAACTGAGTCTTGCTCAAAGTTTGGTTGATAAACAACAAGTGTTAGTCAACAAGCAGTTCATCTCTTCTATTGAACTTCAGAGGCAAAGACTAGAGTTAATAACACTAGAAGCTAAGGTGCAAAACCAACGCCTGAGTTTACAGCGTTTGGGAAGAGAGAAAGCGAACCGGGAAGAAACAAGAGAGACACTGCAGTTAGAGCTTGAGATTGCCCTTCAGGACATAGACCGCCAGCTTCAACAAATCGTGCAAAACAAAATGGAGTACTTTTTTCAAACAGACACTCAGATTGTATCTCCTATTAACGGTGTGGTTGCGTCAATATTCGTTAAGGAAGGCCATTCAGTTAACAAAGGTCAACCACTACTTGTACTGATCCCAGAAGGTGAAGAACCTGTCTTTGTTGAATTATACGCACCGAGTCGCAGCATAGGTTTTATTCAAGAAGGTCAAGATGTTCGCCTACGGTTCGATGCATTTCCTTATGAAAAGTTTGGCGTTCAACAAGGTGTTATCTCATCTATATCAAAATCTGCTGTCACGGCTGAGATGCTACCCAATAGCCCATTGATACAAAGCCAGCTTTCTCGTACTCATGGTGGCGTTGGTTTGTACCAAGTAAGAGTCAAATTAGATAAACCGACTATTACGGTTTATGGAGAGGAGCAAATGTTTGTACCTGGGATGACATTGACTGCAGATATTGAACTGGACACACGTAAGGTTTACGAGT
The DNA here is from genome assembly GCF_021568915.1 of Vibrio sp. McD22-P3. Lineage (NCBI taxonomy): Bacteria > Pseudomonadati > Pseudomonadota > Gammaproteobacteria > Vibrionales > Vibrionaceae > Vibrio > Vibrio sp. McD22-P3. Next base: position 421,875 of record NZ_JAKGTN010000002.1, on the reverse strand, counting down.
GGCTGTTAGAGCCTTTGTATACCGTCAAAGGTCGAATGTAATCATGCATGCAGAAAGGTTGATAGACTGGGGGTGGGGAAAGAGGCTCCCTCTGATACGCCAAACAGAAAAGGCGGAATGCGGTATTGCATGCCTTGCGATGATTGCTGATTGGCATGGTTACAAAACTGATCTGCGATCGCTAAAGGCAAAATGTGGCATTACCCAGCATGGGATGTCATTTGCACGGCTCATTGAGTGCGGTGCACTTCTTAAGCTTTCTGGTCGCGCGGTACGTTTAGATCTTGATGAATTGGAGCAATTAGCTACACCTTGCATTTTGCATTGGAATCTCAATCATTTCATTGTGCTAAAAAAAGTAAGTGGAAAGAAAATTGAAATTCACGATCCAGCCAACGGTGCATTGACACTGAGCCATGATGAGGTCAATAAGCATTTCACAGGAATAGCTCTTGAACTCACACCAACCCACGACTTTGAAGAAAAAGTTGAAAGTAAAGCGGTTCGGCTATCAACTCTAATTGGTAAAACCATTGGTCTTAAAGGAGCCCTAGGTCGAATTTTTTTGTTCGCATTGGTATTAGAGGTATTAGCGCTTACTTTGCCTATCTTCAATCAGATTGTGATTGATGAAGTGTTAGTTGGGTATGACAAAAACCTACTTGTACTCGTCATCGGAGCCATACTCATGGTAACAGCAACGCAAACCCTAATCGGTCTTGCTCAACAATGGGCGACAATCAAGTTATCAGTGAATTTTAACATGCAATGGGCTGCAAATGTGTTCCACCACTTGTTCCGATTACCGATAGATTGGTTTGAAAAAAGGGACATAGGAAGCATAAGTGCGAAATTCTCCGCGGTGGGTGTCATTCAACAAACGTTAACTACTAGCGCTATTCAGGCTCTACTCGATTTAGTGTTAGTGGTAGGCACTCTTTCAGTTATGTTGGTTTACAGCCCTCAACTATCATTCATTGCCATAGCTGCAGCGTTAGGCTACGTAGTTCTGAGGTTTGCCTGGTTTGGTGCTTTTAAACGTGCAGAAGAAAACACTTGGGAGGCCAGTACTCAAGAAGAAAGTTATTTTATTGAGACAGTTCGCGGTGTATTGAGCTTAAGAGTCAATGGGACATTACCTTGGCGCGAGTCATCTTGGCAAAACCTCAATATTAAACGAAGAAATGCGCAGCTACATGAGCAGAAACTCGGGATGATCTACAACACAATGAATGTGACGATTGTCAGCCTTGTTTCAGCTACGGTTCTCTGGTTTGGCGCAAATTTGGTGCTGGATGGGCTGTTTACAATCGGTATGTTGATGGCCTTTCTTTCGTATCAAGGCCGATTCTCTGCCAGTATTAGTTCATTAATCGATAAGTATTTTGAATTTAAGATGTTATCTGTATACAACGAGCGTTTAGCGGATATTGTCTTGACTGAGAAAGAAACGGATAGTGTTCCTGGTGCCTTAGGGTTGCCAATTGAAGCCAATAATCTAAGTAATAATGCTATTGAGTTTGACAATGTTTTCTTCTCCTACGGAAAAGATCAGCCTCCTATTCTTAACGGTGCAAGCTTTACTGTAAAAAGTAATGAGATTGTTGCGTTAGTCGGACCGTCTGGCTGTGGTAAATCAACTATTTCTAAACTGTTGTTAGGTATTTATTCCGTTACGTCAGGTAGCATTAATTATTTTGGCAATAAGTCGACAGCCTCCAAAACCCTTAGGGAGCAAGTCGGTGCGGTATTGCAAGAAGACCAACTATTTAGTGGTTCAATTATCGAGAATATAACCTTCTTCGCTGGCGATTTAGATGAGGAGTGGCTCGTTATGTGTGCTCGTAGGGCAGGTGTTCATGATGATATTGAACGCCTAAACATGGGATACCACACGCTAGTTGGCGAGATGGGCTCAAGCCTTTCTGGAGGCCAAAAACAAAGAATTCTCATTGCGAGAGCTCTGTACAAAAAACCTAAGTTTCTAGTGTTAGACGAAGCGACTAGTAGTTTAGACATCTATTCGGAGTCGTTTGTCTGCCAGATGTTTAAAGATATCAAGACGCCTATTTTGATGATTGCACACCGTCCAGAGACTATAGCATCAGCTGACAGAGTATTGCTAATGGGTGGTGGTCTAGTTCAAGAAATCCCGAATAATTTTAAGCAGGAAGCCCAAGATGTATAACCACGAGAGAATACTCAGCCCAGATAATCATGCTGAACTATCTGACGTTGAGTTAATGGAACAATATGGTAAATACTTTGGTTCGGATAATTGGGTCACATTTTCTGGTTGTCCGTCGATTATATTGACCAAAGCGGGGTCGAAACGATCCGAATATTTCCCAAGCAACAGCAAAGCTATCGTAATTGATTCAGGGTGTTACCTCGAATCATCCCACTTTCCAGCCTTTCCTTCTGGCATCACGAAACTGACAAGTGTTGCTGTCAACGACAGGCCTTTTGGCAAAATAGTCATTGGTAAAGGGTGCGTGCTTCAGGGCACTTCAATCTGTGCTTACGACAAAATCTCAATAGGAAATAACGTCATTTTTGGCCCTAATACAGTGATTATGGATTGTAGTGGCCATACACTTACAAACCGAGGTCATCCGGATGAGCTTGATAACCTAAAAGCTGAGCCTGTCACAATTGGCAACGATGTTTGGATCGGTTACGGATGTATTGTTCTTCCTGGGGTCAATATCGGTGATAACGCGATAATTGGCGCTGGTAGCGTAGTTACAAAGGATATTCCTGCCAATTGCATGGCTGCCGGTAATCCATGCACCGTGAAAAAAACGGAATTAGGTCAATCCAAAATGGAGTTCAGGAAATGAGATTACTTTGCCTTTCGCTAGTATCACTCGCTGTATTGTCAGGTTGTAAAAGTATCCCGATTATTTTTATGCCCGATCACAATGTGTCAGTATCCGGAAGCACACTTATATTTGACGGCCCAATATCTGGCGATAGCGTTTTGGAAGCATTAAGAGTTGTTCGAAATTCTGGAGCAAATATTGAAAAAATACGAATCACTAGCCCTGGTGGTGATGTGCCTTCGGGTATCGAACTTGGGTATTTTATCAAAGAAAATAATCTGGATGTTGAAGTTGATAAACTTTGTTTTTCTGCATGTGCAAATTATGTTATTCCAGCTGCAAAAACTGTCTTGATTAAAGAAGGTTCTCTTATTGGTTGGCACGGAGGGCCAAGACAGTCAGATGAACTTTGGCAAGCATCGGTTTCCTCTACCGATAAAGAAGAGTTAATGACGTTTATATCCCGACTACGCGAAAAAGAAGAGGCCTTTTTTGAGTACGTTGATGTTGATCCTGATATCACTGTGTACGGTCAAACTAGTTCGAAAAAATGTCAATTAACTGAGGAAACACACGGGTGGTACTACTCAAAAAGCGACTTAGCTAAAATGGGGGTCTCTAATGTTGTTATTGAGGGTGAGTTGGCTTCTTCGATTGAATATCAGGGCGATACAATTAAAGCTTGTTTGATGCCAGAACTCAAATACATATGAAATGTAAAAACGCTGTATTTAACTATTGTTAACGTCTGCTTAAAGTTGACCTATTTAGCGACGTGCTCTGCACCATCAATATCGGACACCAATTAACGGCTATTCATACTTGTGTTTACTCACGGACTGCAAATACTCGACTTTTCTTGACTCATTTTGCCCATTTAGTGTTAGTTAGGTGGGCTTTGTTATTCGTTTCCAGCTAGATGTTTAGTAACAAGATTCCGGCATGGTATTACGGTGCTTACCCAATGTAATCAACCAGTTCGTAATTTCCTGATTCAGTTCCATAGAACTCCACAACAAAGCTAACATTGGCAGCCGCACTCTACGACTAATGTCTAACTGTCTGAGACTATTTGTTTTTTTTCGATTGGTATAAGGTACTAACAACTGATTTTCAGGCGTCACAAAAAGAGTCCTCGAGTCTTTGCCGCAGAAAATATATAGACAACTACTCGCGTAGTCTTCGTACAGTGAATAAATAACGTTGGTTGGAAAAACACACCTTAGAGTGTGAGCGAAAGGAATCAAAATGAGCAGTACTATAGAGTCCGTGCATATACGAACAGATAAGCCTCAGGTCAACGAGGATGAACTAACTTATGAACAACAGCATAAACCAAGATCGAAATTTGATAGCCGAGAACAATATTTAGAGCATGAATTACAAATCATGGCACCCAAACGCTGGCGTGCCAATCTGCCGTTTAAAGATTATCGATTTGAGCTCGAAGATACTATCCCAGCTATGGCCGCTACTATTGGTAAAGTAGTTATGGTAGGAGCCATTGCAGCCACCTTTGCTGGAGCACTTGGGCTAAATGAAGGCTTTGTTTTGGAAAATGTTCGTTATGAACTACTCATTGCATCTGTTTTCATTATTCTTTTCTCAGGGTTCTTATTACCGACTGCTAATCTCGCAGGCACACACGGCCCGCTAATCCCTTTAATTCCTATTGTCGTCGCTGCAGGCGGGCACCCTATGGCTTTTGGGTTGCTGATTGGCGCTTTTGGCTTAATCTTAGCCATCAGTAAAGGCGGCAGCATGCTAGCAAGTCTCACTAGTAAAGGCGTTTGTGGTGGTCTATTACTCTACCTTGGCTTTGTTGGAACCGTTTCTCAAGTTAAAAAACTGTTCGCTTGGGCTGAGGGAATAGGCATGAGTCATATTGCGTTTGTCGTGATCTTTTGCACTATTATTTTGTATGCTTTGTTGGAACATTTTCGCAAGCGTTGGCTAGCCGTTCCTCTTAGTTGCTTGTTAGGTGGTTCGTTAGCTTTTGCCATGGGTGCCCCGTTTTCTTTTCAAACCGAGCCTGGGTTACCCAATATGAACCCTATGTATTGGTGGGGAGAAGATACTGGCTGGATGCTCGGCTTACCAACGATTGAACATTTCATGGTGGTACTGCCCTTTGCTATTTTAGCAGTGGCCATGTGGTCGCCAGATTTTTTAGGACATCAAGTGTTTCAAAAAATCAGCTATCCCGAACGTACAGAAAAAGTACACATGAACATTGACGATACCATGACCACGGCTTCAATTCGTCAAACATTCGGCTCTCTGCTCGGTGGTACTAATTTTACTTCTTCATGGGGCACTTATATCGTGCCAGCCGCTATAGCTAAACGCCCTATTCCTGCCGGCGCCTTGCTGACAGCACTGTTCTGTATCATAGCGGCTGTTTGGGGCTACCCTATGGACTTAGCTATATGGCAACCTGTACTTTGTGTTGCGTTAGTTGTTGGAGTATTTGTTCCATTGCTAGAAGCAGGAATGGAAATGACGCGCGAAGGGAAAACCACACAATCAGCGGCTATCGTTGTCTTTTCTTCCGCACTAGTTAACCCAGCATTTGGCTGGTCTCTAACCATGTTGTTAGATAACTTAGGCTTAGTCGGTTGTAAAGAACGTAGCGGTGAGCTGAGTAAAATGAGCAGATGGGTATTGCCTGGAGTTATGTTTATAGTGCTAAGTAGTGTGATGGCGTTGGTTGGTCTTCTACCAGGGATACCAGCGATTATCCCAAGTTTTCGTTAACCTTTAAATAAGCTCACGATACGAGATAATAGTTTGTAGGTACTTTTTCTCTCGTGATAGAAACGGTTTAGTCCAGTGGTTCTAAACCGTCTCTTACCGTTTAGATGCTACTTACCATCAAGTATCTAAGTCCACATACGGTCATTCCTGCGAAGGCAGGAATCTTTTGACGGCGCGTCCCTTGAATCATATGACCTGACTTTATTTCCTTCATTGGTTAGCGAAAGGCTCCCCTATTAAGTCACTCGATATCAATGAATGACAAACAACGTTTCGCTCATCTCTTAGAAACCAAGAAATCCATTTTCGCTTCGAATTTAAAACGAAGCCCTCCTCAAAGCTAACTCCATTGATAATCAACCCGTCAATTTTTTCATCATACGTATCAGTGGTGAAATGCCATTCTTCGCTATTTATTCGCTTTCCTTGAAGAAGAGCGTCATTGAGGCGTTGGCTCATAACAACGATGGCTAGACCTTCTGTTTCACTGATACCAAAATCTGGTTCAGAGATGCGACCTAAAGCAACTGGTAACTTTAAAGTACACGCTTGTCCATCTTGAAGGGTAAATGAGTAAATTGCATCACCTACGCGACCGTTAAGCCAAAGGAATTGTCCTTGAATCATGTTGTCGACAGACAGAGTTCCAAAACTACCTTTGGAGGGTATAGTTTCAGCCCAGCTATATGTAGAAAATAAAACCGATAAAAACATATGAAGAGTGACTACTTTTTTCATGCCAAAGCCTCCCCATCGAAGTGAGTATTAGTCGATTGAGCTAACAAATATATCAACCAAAAAGGTCCTACTATCGGTATGAAAAAGACCAGTAACCAATAACTAGATTTATTGATATCGTGCAGTCTACGAACAATTACTGAAAGCATAGGGAGGAAACTTATAACGCTATAAATCGTGTCGAACCATGTTGTCATATTCATAGCAATATCCGCAGCAATGCATCCTATCGCCACCAATGTGTGTACTAAAAGAAACATCCAGCATTCTTTGCGGGACGAACAACCAGAAAAGTCTAAACTTCGCTTCCAAGCTAAAAAATAGTATTTCACAAATGCCACCTCAATATTTGACTGATGGTGATATTTTGCACCGGAACAAGTGGTGTAAACGTCTCAAAACAGGTTTTAGGTCGTTCTATAACCTGTTTTGGTCTATGTTGCATTTTCAATTATATTTCATCGAGTTATCCTTGGTATTCCAGAATGTGAGAACACATTTATCAAACTAGGACTTGTTATGCTTGCGATACCCGTTCCGTTCGTTGTTTCCATGTTACTTGGACTACTGGCGATATCACTTTATGCCCAACTTTCCCAGCAAGGTAAAGTTGCTAGCATGTTTTTAGGGTTGTGTGCTGTGACGACCTCAATGGTTGGTTTACGCTGGACATTTGGACTTGGCATTTTCAGCATCGCGCAACCTATTCTAGCCTCCATAATTCCTGTTGCTGCGTGGTATGCGTTTGCACATGCCAATCGTGGTTTAAGCACCCTACCTGCTAAGCATTTTGTTGCGCCATTGTTTATCGTTATAAGCGCTGTAACTCAACCTTGGTTAGCACTTCCACTAGATGTACTACTTACTTTAATTTACGTTTGCTATGGAATGGCACTAATCCGCTTTTCGTCACAAGAAGCCGCACTAATTAATGTCTCGTTAGGGAACTGGGAAGGAGTAAAGAAAGCGGAAAATATTGCGGGTTGGATGCTGATATTTTCAGCGTGTGTAGACACGTTCATGTCGTTAGATTTCACTTTTAATCAAGGTGGATTTTCACTGTATATCCTTACTGCCGCACATTTGATTCTTCTACCCGTCTTATCGATAGCTGTAGTTGTAGCGGGTATTAATACACCTGTTTCAGAGGAGTCAAAATCTAAGCAAATCAACCCCAGTAACGAGACAACCAATTCCCAGGTAATGACCAACGAAAGGGCTCGCGAGATCACTTCTCTTTTGGACTCCAAAATCCGAGAAGACAGACTTTACTTAGACCCTGAGTTAACCCTTTCAAAGCTGACACGAAAGTTAGGTATACCAGCAAAACAAATTTCAATTGCAGTTAATCAAGTCCACGAAAAAAACATTTCTAAGATCATAAATGGGTATCGCATAGAGCATGCCAAACTCTCCTTGGATACGTCACAAGATACTATTACACAAATATTCATGAATTCTGGTTTTCAGACCAAGTCTAACTTTAATCGCGAGTTTTCAAGGGTCATGGGAATGACCCCAAGTGAATACCGGAAAAGTAGAGCTCAGCATTCTACGTAAGATTCACTATTAACACTTCTTAACTCACAAGTGCCCCATTCTTTGTTTCGGAAATAGTTCATATTGTAGCTAGAGCACCATTTCCCCTAACTAAAGCTCATGCGAAAAGAATAGGAATACTCACTATATCTATGCCAATCGCGTTTTCAGTTGAGTTCTCTAAATTCTTAAAATGTTGGGATAAAACTAGCTAAAACGAACGGTTATTTACAATTTCGAATGGAATGCTCTCTATCAGAAACACCTTGTAAATCGCGTTGAAAAGGCCAAATACTTACAGCCTGGTTAACCTATAAATCGACAGAGTAGCGATTGAGGGCTTTTGGGTTGCGTTTTTAGTAGCTAACTCGCTCGTTTGACATAATGAACATAATCTCCACTTGCTGGCATACTTCTAGACATTATCAATATGCTAAAGCGAGCTTTAAGTTAAAACGTTTTTCAATTGGTGCTAGGTGTATATTTTTCTCGTTATGGCCAGTATTGACTGAGGGGTTATAAATCCCTTGAGTTAGATAGTGAGAAAAATTGAGTCTGCGGACTGTTCCTGCTAGATTTACTTTGATACATCGTTACTGGGGATTTTGATGATCTGGATATCTGTAAAGATACTGCAGATAGGAATTGTCTACGGATACAGGAAGTATCATAAATCAAAAAGAGCCTCATCATGAGGCTCTTTTTGTTTGTAATCAATTGTATTATATATGGTTATTCAAATTTAGTTATTAGCGTGATGCGTAAGCTGCTTTAGCTTTCTCACGCGTCCAACCATTCTTAGTTCGACGCTCTTGGCGAATGTCACTACGAGACCCATCGGCATTGTTTCGTGCAGCGTCACGGATACCTTTACTATAACGTAGAGATTGGAACTTGTTGTACATAGTCTTCTGTTCAGGAGTTCCTTTACCGAAACCATTAACTAACTGGTCAAGCAGTGAAACATAGTCAGTATGGTTAACATTGATGTTGTTAATTGCTGCCATAGCGAGTACTTTTTGGACAGGTTGAAGAGCATCAATGTTAGTGAACAAATCTTTTACAGCTTTATCGAACTCTTCTGGAGTAGTCTCGGTACAATCCTTACAGGTAGCCCAACGCTCCATATACTGCATCATTGTCTGGATAGAAGAGCGAGTCTCATCATTCTGAGCCAATGCATAAAGTTTGTTCCAACCAGCTTGGTCGCGAGGGTCTAAGATCTTAAGAGGACTCTTCCAACTCATATCCAAGTCATGCTCATCCTTGATTGGATTAACCTTGATAGGCTCATCCACTGGCTCACCAGGCATAACTTCAATTGGGTCTACACCGAAACCAGGGTCAATGGGAGTAATCACCACATCAATAGGTTCGATTATTATATCTTCAGGTGGAAGAGGATTAACTACAATTGGTTCCTCTATTGGGTCAGTACCAGTATCACCATTGTTGTTAGCAATATAAGCGACAGCCAATACCTTGAACTTCTGCTCATCAGTTAGCTTTGGTTCACGAGGAGGAACTACTGGTTCAGGAACGATAATAGGTTCAATGTCTTTAGTGTAGACATATGTAGAACCGCCTTCTTCCATCAAACAGATGCCTCCTGAAGCGTATGTAGCAACAGGACATAGCTCAGTACCTTTTTCTTTTGTTAATTCAGTAGCACTTGTACCGAAAGAAGTCGCTACCATGAATACTGAAGTTAGAATTACTTGTTTCATACACACACCCATAAGCGTACTAGTACGCATTAAATTTTAAAAAAAACGAAGAAGGACATGCCTGCTCCGTATTGATGAGACCAATTCTAATTGGTACCAGTACGCATTACAAGCGGTTTTTTATAAAAATAATCAGTGAACATGTGCTTTTATTCTTAACGTTTTGTTTTATATCTGCATTTTTAGGTAAATTATTTCACCAAAGACTATTTTTATTGCCATCTTTGCATCATCTTCACCGATATTTTGTGCCAGTATTTGCTGTAGTCGAAGTACTGAACCTCTAGAGTGAGGGCTTGTCCCATCTTTCAAGATATTGTCGAATAGCATCTCCACGACTTCTTTGAATAAATGCTGCTCTTCATCTTTGTAAGCTTTTAGCCATGAATCGATGAACCCTTGCTTTGTAGAAAAATCTAAAAGAGGGATAACTAATGGAAACACTTTTCCTTGGAGAGCCGTAGCGAACATAATGCTGCTTGGGTAGTAGGCTTGGATACTACTCTTTCGTACACTAAACTCTTTTGCTAATCGATCATAAGTGACTGATCCCCAACCTTCATTAATAAAGATTGAGAAAATCTTATCATCCATGCTTTGTTTCTTTTTTGCTTTTTCTTCAGCGGATATCTTGGCCATATAGAATACTTGTTTGTTACTGTTATCGTATGATGATAACAGATACAAACCATTAATACGTGCTAGTACTTAAAAATTAACAGTTCTCTGATATAGCAAATAGGATTTGGAATTAGAAGAAGTATCTGATTGGGAGTAAAGACGCTGAAAGTCAATAGCCCCCCCGTATAGCACGCAGCACAGGGTTCTCAGATCAGTGTTACGTAACCAGTTATGGTGATATCAAGTATGCGCGTTCAGACAACACTTCATTCTACTCGACCTTGACGCTTTTCATTATCTGAAGTCAACCAAGATTTACGAGATTAGAAAGTTCAATGGCAGACTTTTGTTCAAAAACAAGCTTGAACCAACCAATTTAAGTATTAGCGAGCTTTATCACTAATGAGAGTGCCACTAGCGGCAGTACAACACATACCCATACCAGCTACAATACGGTATCAATGATCACTTGGAAGCAGTCCCTTGAAGGGTACGAATGGTTAATTCATCAAGTTTGGTATCTAGAGGTTAAACCTAACGAGGTAATTAGTTCGCCTCCACAATTGATCCCGAACCCGAGGGCTCACCTGCTATTTACGCCACCGGAGCAGCGTTACCATTATGACAATGGCGAACAGGTAATGAGTGGGCAAGGTAGTCATTTACTCTCGGCCTCCGAACACTTGTTGCTAATGGATGATGTTGCTCCTTTAAGGCGCATTGGCATCACCTTTCAACCTGACGCACTTTATTTACTCAATCCACAATCCTCTGAGATACTAAATCAATGTGGATGGTACGATTGGTTAACCTTACGATTTGACAAGTCATTTCAGGCGTCGTTACTCGACTGTATATCTCAACAAGAAGTCGTCGGTTGTATAGAAAAGCAGCTTGAATATTTAGGAATAAGCTATCAACAAGACAAAGCCCATTCATTAGTTTCTAAGGCTCTCTCCGTTGTCGCTAACCAACTAAGTAGTGATGAAGCCAGCGAGCTAAATGTCGAACAACTGGCGCAAGATTGCAATAGCACTCGGCGCACGCTTGAGCGGCACTTTCGCCAGGTTATGGGGCTCAGTATTAGGAAATACCAATCAATGCTAAAGCTGGAACAGATGGTGCTCGCATTATACCAAGAACCAGGGCCTGTGGATTGGGCTGCATTCTCTCAACGATTTGGTTTTAGCGACCAATCGCACCTCATAAAACAACTCAAACAGCAGATCAAACGAACACCTAATCGCTACCTGAGTCAACGCGACCTTACTATAGACATCTATGGTGACTTTGAGACGTAATTTGTCGCAAAAGTACAATTCATCTTCGGAAGAGTTCATTAACATGGCCCGCAAATAACGAGGTAAACAATGTCATATTCAAAATTAAAACACGGCGAGTCAGTACCATTTAATGAAACGCTATCTATACAATTGATCCAACAAAAGGATCTCGTCGATATCTTCAAGATGTTTGATGATGAAGAAGTAAATCAATACCTATTTTTTGCCCCAGCAGACCAAGCCTTATACCAGGGATTTTTTGCTCCCATTGTTGAAGATACTGAAAAAGCACTCGAAGAGCAGCGCTGGCCCGATAACCCAACTTTTGTCATTCGAGACCATCAAGGACAATACATGGGGATGACTGCCATCACCCAAGTTATGTTCTTAGAGGGTAACCACGAGGTAGGTTATCAGCTTCCAAGGCTCGCTTGGGGACAGGGTATTGCTACCCGTGCATGCCAACTAATGACGGAATTGGCATTCAATGAACTAGGCAGTCATAAAGTCTGTGCCGACTGTTATGGTTCAAATGTTGACTCATATAAAACGCTAGAAAAGTGTGGCTATGTCAGAGAGGGCGAGCATGCTGATTACTACAAAACCACGCAAGGTTTTGACTCTAAGTTGTTTTATGGCATGACGAAACAACAGTACTTAAAACGTACCTAAACGTTTCTGTAGCATATGGAGTGGTTAAAGTGTTCGAATAATCTGCTTACTCTTTAACCACTTCAGCCCTTCTCGCTTCGCTATCCCTTCAATTCGTTCTGTTTCTATAAATCGCACGACAGATTCTGCATCGGTTTTTGAATATTCTCGTAATGCCCAACCTATTGCCTTTTGGATGAAGAACTCTTTATCTGATTGGTTTTCTCGGATCAATTCAAAAAGCAAAGCTCTATCGGTGTTTTGCTTGAATTTTAACTGATAGAGGAGCGTTGAACGTCGCAACCAGATATTTTCCGACTGCCGCCAATTCCCTATGACTTGCGCAGTTTCTTCGGGAAAGCGAACAAAATAACTCGCCAAAATATGTGTTGCTAGCATATCGACAGTGTCCCACCATGACTTCGTGGTTAACCAGTGCTCTAAGTCCTTTAACATCGCTAACGGTAATTGAGCTTTGAGTTTGATAAGCAAGTCAACTGCGACCATTTGAAACTCTCGCTCGGGCTGCAACCATAGCTCATCAATCACACCTGAAAGCTCATCCAAAGAAGGAAGTTGGCTCTTGGTAAATAACGTCTTTAAAGCTGCTCTTCGTGGCGTAGACTGAATACCGTAGAAGGTATACTGGTCACGCATGTAGGCTTTCATAAAGCTGGCGTTTTCAGCGTTTGCCAATGGTTCTAATACTGCTTTTACTGTTTGATTCCATGGGTGCATATCTTCAACACTCCTCCTACGAATTATTCAACCGTCTACCAATCTGAGGAAAAAAGCTGTCTAAAGCGTACACTACCCCTATGACTAAAGACCACCTGAATTAAGTCGCAATCACCATGGTTCTGTTCCACACTCCCAATAAAATGGTTGCGAAAAGAACCCATACCATAACAGCGGAAACTAAGGTCCCACTTAGAGTTAAGAAGTAGCTGAAATAGTACACAGCCAATAGATAGGCGGCATACGGGAGTAATGAATAGATTCCAAACAGTGCCGTCATACGAAGCGCTTCCATATTGCGCTCAGTACCCACGATGTAATGAGCGATAAGCGCAAAGCTAGGAAATAGTGGCACTAACCCAGCGATATAGAAACTTTTACTTTTCGAAAGAATCGCAATAAGCAAAACCGCTAGAGATCCAATCAAGCACTTAATAAACAAGGCGATCATTGGTTAAGCCAAATTGAAGAATAGCTCGTCGTCGGTCATGTATTTATGCTTACTGCCTAAGTTGCGAACATGCATAAACATAAATTCCGGGAAAGCTGGAGCTAGCAGGTCGTTTGGCTCCCACACTACTCCACCAACAAACACATATCGCCCTTGCTTCTCTTCATGGTGGTGAGGGTTATTCAACTCGGTAGAGAGTTCGGCTCGTGCGCCATCTATCACGCACACCACTTGCCCACGAGCAACACCAATCACTCGATTCACCAAGTTGGCTTTCATTCCACACTTCCATGCTTGACGAGTAGCCCACTCAAAGCCGAGTTTGCGAACACCTTTGTGCACGTTGACGATTAAGTTCATTGCTTGCGATCCATGATTGTCGGTCATAACAAGCATCAGGTTAGAGCGGATGGTAAAGACTAGCGAGGAATAGGTAGAGGTGAATTCTCAGCCGATGGTAAAACATGCAAACAATCGTAGCATTAATGAGGCAGCCTACCATTGTTTAAGCTGTAGGCTGCCCAGTTTGGATTAGGTTAATGACTTGTTTGTGATTTTGTCAGATTGACGAGACACAATTTCCGCTTCGAACCAATTTTGAATCACAAAACCCTTGTTCTCCAAACGATTAAGCATCAGTTTGGCCATTTCTTCGCCCACACTATGCGTATCGTAATGCAAGGTCGTGATGGAAGGTTTGCTGTAACGACTGTGCTCATAGTCACCATAGCCGGCAATCGCAATATCGACACCAGGCTGATAACCAAGCTCCTCACAAGCAGCTATAGTACCTAACGCCATGGTGTCATCAGCACACAAGATCGCCGTTGGGCGATGAGCTAATGACAATACCTCTTTTGCCATCTTGATCGCGTCTTCTTCGTTCAGTTCACCGTTGAGCAATAAACGGTCATCTGCACATAGACCGGCCTCTTCCATAGCCTTAACATACCCTCGCTTACGAGCTTGAGAGAGCGTCAATTCAATAGGCGCGTCTAGGAAAGCAATACGCGTATGTCCATGCTCTAACTGACGTTTTGTCATTTGATAAAAGGCATGCTCATTGTCAACGTCGACAAAGCAATCTTCCTCAAAGCCGATATCGTAACCATGACAGATATAAGGAAACTGCTTCTGTTTTAGCATGGCAATACGTTCATCATTGCTGCGTGTACGAACAATAAAAAGCCCATCGATCAGGCCACTTTCAATAAAATCTGAGTAGACCTTATTCTCATCTTGGCAATCAGCAATCGTTGTTACGATCAGTTGGTAATCATGACGAGCAAGAAATGCTGAAGCTCCTGCCAATACTTTTGAGAAGGCGGGTGAAACGAACATCCGCGAGTTAGCCGGTAGAATGATACCAACGTTTCTTGATTTACCAGATGCGAGACGCTTCGCTGTTGGGTTAGGTTTATAGCCTATCTCCTTTGCCGCAGCCAACACCTTTTGTCGAGTCTCTGGGTTTACATCGTTGTATCCATTTAACGCCCGCGAAACGGTAGATTTAGAGAGCCCTAAATGTTCTGCTAGTTTTTTTATCGACATAATATCCTTAGCACTCACTGACCAATAGCTGACAACGACCGATAGAGGTAACCGCTTGTGGCGTCAGCGCTCCGTCCTTCAATTGTGAATAGTATTCTTGCCAACCTTTTTGATTGGAGATGACCTCATTCTCTAAATCATTTTTACAATAATTCAAGCAGTTAACCAAGCGGTGTGCACCATCATCTAAGTAATCTTTGTTTCGATAGCAACCTTCTAACATAAACCTCAACAGTGCAAGTGCGATTGGTGTTTTCGAGACAAACGTACCGGTAAAGGGATACAGTTTTTCCTTTAGCGCTTCAATTCCTAATGGATGCTGTTTAGCGTAGCCACTAAACAGCAGCACTCGTTCAATATCACCGAGCACCTTTCCAGCCTCCGATACTTCCATGACTCGCCCCGCAAACGCTTCTTTATCGTGACGCATAATCAACCCAGGTTGATGACTGTACGCAAGGTAATGATCATCGATTGGGTTAGCTAAGGCTGACAATATAAATGCCTGATCTTCAGCTCGATGGATAAACGTTGGCGTATAAGGTTGGAACTCATACAGCGCGTCAATCAAGATTCCATTAGTTCCACCTGTGACGTGCACACGCTGGATGTCATATCTCTGGCTGATGACTTCTTCTTGAGTGGATAGAGCCTGCCCCCAACGAGCACAGAACAGCTGCTCAAACATAGCATAATCACTGCCCGTCGGCAGCGTCACATCAGGGGTAAACAGACCCACGTGAGCATCGCTTTCATTGACCAGTCCACCAGCAATCATGCCCAATTTGACTTTGTGACCATTGTTATCAACAGCGCTAGCACCCCAATTAGAATCCAAAAAGTGTTCAAACGCAGATTTGCCCGTTTCGTTGATGAGCATGGTTTGGTCGAACACTTGGTCAAGGTCAATTTTGAATGTAGCTTTGAGCTCTGGGTTCACTGCTTTTTGCCACAAAGGCGCAACAGCTTTAAGGAAGCTATAGTGTCTTCCATATGCCCCGTTTACTCCAAATACGCCTTTAAGATCATCACTCGCCTCTGGAAATGCATGACGCAGCACCTCAAGACATTCACTTTCACCAAAAACGGCTACATTGAGGTGCTTGAGGTTAAGGTGCGTGTTGATCTCAAACTCGACATACTGCTTCGCAATGTCGGCCAGCGCAGGGTGTGTCACCGAGCATGACAGCACGATAGTTGCCTTAGCGCCTGGTGCAAGGTTGCCTCGATCTACTTCCACTTCCAACGCTTTATCAAGGTGCTTTAAACCATAAAGGATCTCATTCTCTTCGGCAGAGATACCAACAGGAATTGGATGATCGTACCAATACTGTTGCTGCTGATTTTGAGCCTGCTGTAAGGTTTGATGGAAGCACTCCCCCAAAGTTAAGTGGCTAACATCATCCCCTCGGAGTGGCACACCCAATAACACATTGCTCGTGAACAAGACCTGTTCAGCGACATCTGTAATCGCCTGTGACGACTTGGTCATATTATGCAGAGTTCGATTGCGGTGAATATCCTCTCTTACCTTTTCGGGTGTCGATTTAGCCACTATGGCTTCGGGACTGAATAGTTGCCACAGAGGATTATCGCCTTCGGGTAACTCGTCACAGTAATGTGAAAGCTCGGCTTCAGCATCCGGTACAAACGCATCTAGGAACTCCAAGACAGGATGGTGTTTATTTATGGTAAGAAGCTCACAGGCGACCTGATATTCAACATGGTCAGACTGCTGGCTAATAAACCACGCGTGACAAAGCTGACTTGAAAGATCAGAGCCTTTTAATAGGGAAAACTGATTGTTTACGTTGAGATATTCACAAGTTTTCGGCAATAGAGACATATTGGCATCCATAAAAATCCCCTTCACAAACCTATGAAGGGGATTAGCAATTAAAGGCGTTGCTCTGTTTTCACATCAAACAGAAGGACACGAGATAAGTCGACGAGCAAGTCCATTTTTTGGCCGCGTGTTACTTCTGAACGAAGGTCCAAGCGTGCTTTCACGTTCTCTTCTCCCAACTTAAACAACACTTCTTTATCAAACCCCATAGGTTCAACTAGGTCGATGTTGATGTTATCGAAGTTAAAGGTTGTTTCACTCTCTCCAAAGAACTCCTTGTCATTAAAAAAGTCTGGACGAATGCCCACTTTTACGGCAAGTCCTTCCGCCGGTACAGACTCATCAAAATGAACTCCGGTCAGCAGGTTTCTAGGCAGTTGATATCCCCCTAGTTCCAGGTACTCGTTGTAGAGCGTACCGTCCATGATGTTCATTGACGGAGAGCCAATAAAGGTCGCAACGAAAATATTGACTGGATTGAGGAAGATCTCCATCGGAGAGCCAACTTGCTCAATAATACCATCGCGCAATACCACCACTTTATCCGCTAGCGTCATTGCCTCGACTTGGTCGTGGGTAACATAAACACTGGTGCGGCCAAATCGGTTATGGATTTGCGCAATCTCGGTGCGCATGTGGTTACGCAGTTTGGCGTCCAGATTTGACAAAGGTTCATCAAACAAGAAACAGTCAGCATCACGTACAATTGCACGACCCATAGCAACACGTTGGCGCTGGCCACCAGAAAGATCAGCAGGCTTTCTCTTGAGATAATCTTCCAGCTTGAGCATTTTGGCAACATCTTCCAACCGACGCTGGATCTCCGACTCTTCCATCTTTAAGCGGCGTAGAGCAAACACGATGTTCTCTTCAACGGTTTTGTGCGGATACAGTGCGTAGTTTTGGAACACCATTGCAATATTACGATGTTGTGGTTCGACATCATTAACCACTCGGTCGCCAATGGATATCTCACCAGATGTCGCCTGTTCAAGGCCTGCAATCATACGTAACGTAGTCGATTTACCACATCCCGATGGGCCAACTAACACCACAAATTCGCCATCTTCAATATCAAGACTGATGTTTTTTACAACCTTGGTGTCACCGTAGTTTTTAACAATATTTTTTAATGAAATAGAAGCCATAATAATTAACCTTTCACACCACCATCAGTTTTGCCACCATCCATATGACGCATAGCAAACAAGAAACACACTACGACTGGAGCCAGAGTTAACATGGACGCTGCCATGATTCGATCCCAAATCGCATTTTTCGATACAAATAGCTCTTGTAGCGCGAGTGGCAATGTGTAGAACTCTTTGAATTGTTTTAAGAATACAGACGCAAATAGGTATTCATTCCAGCCGATAATAAAGCAGTACATAAATACGGTTGCGAGCATAGGTACCGATAGCGGCAATACCACCTTCCATATTGCTTCTTTGCGCGAGTAACCATCCATCATCGCCGCCTCTTCTAACGCAAAAGGAATCGTGCGGAAGTAGTTACCCAGCATATACAGCGCTACTGGCAATGTTTGCACAATATAGATGGCGAAGAGACAGAACAGACTACCCCACATACTGGTCGCTAACCCGACGTTTACCGCCATTTGATACAGCGGTACCATCAACAGTACGCCGCCCACCATATAAACGAAGAGCACCGAGCGCTGAACAATTACCTGCCCAGTAAATCGCAGGCGCGAAATGGAATAAGCCCCCATGACTGCGAATATGAGTGACACCGTAGCCGCTCCCGCAGATATGGCGAAACTATTCAGCATAAACCGGCCAAAGGGAAACACATCAGAGTTACTGGCGTATTTCGCCATAATGGCGTCTTTCTTATCTTGAGGCAGCTTAGGGTTCTCAAGAATCTTTTGTATTGCTGCCGGTATCTCTACCTGTTTTTGCTCAGTTAAACCTAATAATTCCTTATAGGCGTCGAGATTAACGACCTGCGGAATCAATGACGGGTTGCCCCAGTCAAACTGATGTTTTAGTGAAGTCGACAGAATTTGCGCAAATGGAAGTAAGCAGAAGCTCACCAGTAAGAAAATTGCTAACGCAAATCCAATACGTCCTTTAATTGTTGGTTTTCCTAACATAATGAATTACCACTTAAGAATTTTCTTAACATAGAACCAAATCAGCACACACAAGACGCTGAACTGAATCACGGAGGTTGCAGCAGCAAGCCCTTGATCAATGACCCCGGTGAAGGCTTGGTAGTACGTAAATACTGGAAGAGTTTGAACATTGGGCGCTAAAAGGAACACGTCTTCAAAGCGGTTCAGGTTCCAAATCAAACGTAGAATCACTACCGTTGCCAATACGAAATAAATCTCTGGCAGCGTCACATGGAAGAAACGTCCAATTGGTCCATAACCGTCAATCGCCGCCGCTTCGTATTGGTCTTTAGGAATCGACGTCAACTTGGATAGGATCAATAGATATGCAATTGGGAAATGCTTCCAAACATCAAAGATAATAACGACCCAAACAGCCGAACCCGGCTCACCAATGAGGTTGGTTCGTTGATTCCAGATATGCAGTACATCAACCATTAACCAGTTAAAGACACCGTTGACAGGGTCAAAAAGAAATTGCCAACCAAACACAACGGAAATAACCGGTGCAAAATATGGCATAAGGATAGCAGCACTCACTAGGCCACGACCTCGGAACGGATTACGCATCAATAATGCGACTGCGAGTCCTAACAACGTAGTGCCAGCAACAGTACCAAATAGGTAGATACCGGTTGTTGCAATTGATGAGTAATAGTCTGGATTTGCCAGTAAGCGAGCGTAGTTGGCAATCCCGACAAAAGTTTTGTCACCGTTCAGCTTTACATCAAAGAAGCTTAGATAAACATTAAAAACGATTGGATAGAGTATCAAAAGCCCAATAATGCCAATGGTCGGAGCGACAAGCTTCCACCCGAACCGCGCTTCTGCTCTCTCTAATGGTGTCATGGTAATTCCTTGTTAATCTGAGGCAGCGCACCATGCTGCCCCGTAAAGGTTCTTAGTGAAGGTGCGCCGCTGGTTAGCCAGCGACGTCTTTTGCTATGCAGAGTTAGTTTTTGATAAGCTGCTGCATCTCGTTTTCAGCCCAATCCAACGATTTTTGCGTGTCTTGTCCTTCAATCACAGAGCTATAGATCATGCGTGGAATGATTTGTTTCGAGAAGATTTCACCAGATTCAGGGAACGCCTTACCGTCCACAATGGAGAAGTTCTTGATGTTCTCAAAACCGGCAATGATCTCCTTAATGGACTCTTTACCATAGTTAGCAAAAATGCCTTTTGGATCATTAAGGAATTCATCAGTTTCAGCGATGTCTCGAAGCATAGGAAGGTGGCCACCAGGTGCCATATGAGAGTATGCAACAACCTGATCTTTCTCGTTCATGTATTCAATGAACGCTTTAGTCGCTTCCACTTCATCCTTGTTGTCGTTCTTCATGATAGAGAAACCAACCAAGGTACCAAATGTAGAAGCTGAAGTATGAGTGATTGCTGGAGCTAAACGCGTGTTCTTCGCTAGATTAGGATCAAACGTCGCGCCTTTAAGATCTTTGAAGTTCTCGTTACTCAATGAACTTGCCGCAGCTTCGGCGAGTGCAATGTCATCCATGATATACGTGGAGTAGAAGAACATCGCTAGCTTGCCTTGCAAATAGTAGTCACGTGCGCGCCATGTTTGTGGACCCGGAGGTGTGTACTTTGAAAGATCTTTATAAAAGTCTAAAACTTCTTTTTGCGCTTCAGAGTTGAATATTAGGTTGCCGTCTTTATCAAACTGACCTGCATCGTTTGATAGGGCAAACTGCGTATAAACTTGCTCAGCATAGCTATCCGCTTTAGTGCCAATTAAGATGCCGTATTGGTTTTCCTGAGGCTTATTAAAGTACTTCGCCGCTTTTTGAATGTTTTCCCATGTTGTCGGTGGCTCTAAACCCGCTTCCTCAAACCAGTCAGCACGATACCAAATACCTTGAACCCAACCACGATATGGTAGAGCAACAAATTTATTGTTGTCTGGGTCTTCTACCAACTTCAATGAACCTTTATAAAAACGGTCTTTACCTACTGCTTCTATGGTTGCGGTCGTGGCGTCTAAATCAACAATGCCTTGCTCAGCAAACGCTAATGACAGGTTAGAGCCTACTTCAATCATAGCTGGGAGCGTATTCGATGCGGCAGCTGCAGCAATCTGCTTTGGCATGTCATTTTCATCTACTGCCACTACTTTTACATCGATACCTGGGTTCAATGCTTCGAACACATCAGCCATCACTTCTATCGTCTGAAGGCGGTCTGATTGGGTTTGTGTTGTCCAATACTCAACTGTAGTCGCTTGTGCAAGGCTGGATAAGCCTAAACTAGCTACGGCAAGTCCAAGGGTCAGAGTTTTTAGTTTCATCGTTATATCCTTTACGATTTAGGATTCATGTAATTTATGAGTCGCCAGCTAGGCTGGCTCTATTTTCTACTTAGCTAACCACATCACTTGATATGGTTGTACAGTAACAACACCACTTAAGTCGTTACCAGAAATCAAATCGTGAGAGACTCCTTTAAGCACTGCATTGGTATCTAGCTCAACCGCTTGATTTGAAATATTAATAGCCACCAATATTTGCTCATCACGCACAAAAGTGACCAATTGCTCACTGGTTGCCACTACACGCTGACTTGCGCTAGGAGCAAATGCTCTCTGTTGCTTACGAATACCCAGAATATGTTTAAAGCGAGATAGCACTTGGGCACGACGAGATTCTGGATTAGCCAACTCAGTTTCCACTTCAGTACGTTCGAGCTTTTCACGGTTAATCGCGCGGTTATACCCTAGGCGTTCCAATCCTTCTATATCGTTTCCCGA
This sequence comes from Vibrio sp. McD22-P3, assembly GCF_021568915.1. Taxonomy (NCBI): domain Bacteria; kingdom Pseudomonadati; phylum Pseudomonadota; class Gammaproteobacteria; order Vibrionales; family Vibrionaceae; genus Vibrio; species Vibrio sp. McD22-P3. The sequence goes on along the minus strand of NZ_JAKGTN010000002.1, from coordinate 400,250 downwards.
CCCCAATAGACTGTGTACATATATTCCAGGAACCCCCGCCATCGAAATGAGAATGGACTGGGCCGCCATAAAGCGATCTAGGTTAGTTTGGTCATCCGAATTCGCATCACGGATGGCATCGAAATAGTTGATATTCAGCTCATAAGGGCTTTGTGTACCGTCACCGTTATCTTTGTATGAAACGCGGCCACCATTGGTCTGCACTACCGATAGTAAATGGTCGACTTGCTCTTTGTTTAAGATACCTTCTACAGGACGCACACCAATGCCATCATGAGAGGCTAAAAAGTTGAAGAATGTGGTCTGTTCCGAACACGGCTCTAAGCTCGACATCCATTCAACAATCTTTTCACTGTTGCCAGTTTGCAATGTATGCAGTGTTAATGGCGGTAGCGGGAACTGGTACACCAAATGAGCTTCATTCTCACCATTGCCGAAATAACTAATATTGTCGTTATGCGGTACATTGGTTTCAGTGATCAATTTAACGTGAGGAGCCACGGCACTCATTAATGCTCGCAGCGCCTGAACAATGGCATGAGTTTGGGGCTGATGAATACAAGGGGTATCCAACTCTTTCCACATAAATCCAATCGCATCAAGGCGAATAAAAGAGGCTCCTTGCTGAGCATAAAACAGCAGTAGCTCGGCAATTTTCTGAAACACTTCAGGACAACGGAAATTAAGGTCAATTTGATCTTCGCTGAACGTAGTCCAGATATGTTTTGTACCGTTTGCGGTTTCAAAAGTCGTCAGTAATGGTAATGCTCTAGGGCGTGTAACTGAACTGTAGTCTCGGTTTGGATTAGCTTCGGTGAAAAACTCTCGATACTGCGTTTCCCCTTTTAAATACCCTTGAAACCAATCACTGGATTTTGAAATATGGTTGATCACCCCATCAAACATTAGGTCATAGTTGTTCGACAATGATTGAACATCTTGCCAATCACCCAATTCTGGGTTGATTTTCCAATAATCAACGACAGAAAATCCGTCGTCTGAGGTATAGGGATAACACGGGAGAATATGCACCGCAGAGAGCACATCCGCAGCATTATCGTTTAAGAACTCTCTTAGGGTATGAAGAGGTGCTTCTCCTTGTTTTTTGATTGAATCACCATACGTAATCAGCATGATGTCGTTTTGATCTACCCATTGCTTTTTGCCCACATACTCAGGCTGATTCGCAATAACATTGAGAAGGTTGGGGATGAGTTCATTAAGTTGAGCTGGCGAATACACACCTGCCAAGATTTGTTGCAGGTCTTTTTTAACTTGAGAGTTAGCCGTCTGTTCCTGAGCCATGTTGATATCCATTATTACAAATCAAACAACCAAAACCGGTTTTGATACTTTTCCAAAAAATAGTGGCTTTTAATTTAACCACTTGATAATTGCGACTTGCACCTAGTCTAAACAGGCTTTATTGATTATTAATTGAGCCAAGTCTCATTTTTTCAGATAACCAAAACCGGTTTTGGATTATCGTGAATTCGATCACTAATTTGTAAAACTATCATTATATCCGTTTATATAATCCTCTAAATTACGTCCAACCACATTCAGAAATTATAGGGAAAGTGAAACATGAATATCCTCCTTACACACTTTCGTGTAGGCGAAACTGATGGCGTATCTCTTGAGATGGACAAATGGAAATGGGCTCTGGAGAGCTTGGGCCATAAGGTTTTCTATCTAGCCGGGAGTTCAGGCAGTACAGACGCTGATCTCGTGCCAGAGTTACATTATTTAGAGCCATTCAACGACAAAATCATTCACAACGCTTATGTGAGCCGCGATGATTACGCATCAGAATCGGTTTTGTTAGACGCCATTGAACATCGAGCCAATGACATTGCCGCAGGTATCATCAAGGTTATCGACCAACGAGATATTGACATTATTGTCCCAAATAACATGCTGTCACTTGGCTATCACCTACCAGCCGCACTCGGTATTATGAAAGCGGTCGAAGCCACGCAGACTCGTGTTATTTGCCATCATCATGATTTTCATTGGGAACGTGTTAAATACTCAAACCCAACGTCTCCAGGCATTCAGCAACTGCTCAACACCCTCTTTCCTCCTAAACACCCACTGGTTGAGCACTGTGTGATCAACCGTATCGCGCAAACAGAACTTCAAAAACGCCGCGACATCGAATCTACGGTGGTGCCTAATGTGTTCGATTTTCAGGGCAGTGATTGGAAAGTTGATGAATACAATCAAGATCTGCGAGCACGATTCGGTGTCGGCGCAAATGATATCCTGTTTCTGCAAGCAACACGTATTGTTGCAAGAAAAGGCATCGAACTGGCAATCGACTTGATTGATGCAATGAGCAGACAGCGTGAAGAGCTCGTTGGAAAAACGCTCTATAACGGAGAAATATTTAGTGCAGACAGTCGCTTAATCCTTATGTTTGCAGGAATGTGTGAAGAAGACAGTTATCTTGACTTATTGAAGAATAAAGCCAAGGCCTGCAACGTGGAATTACTGTTTATCAATGATTGGGTAGGTCATTCTCGCGGTGAGAAAGAAGGGCAAAAAGTCTATTCTTTGTGGGACGTCTACTCACACGCAGACATCATCACCTACCCTAGTTTGCTAGAAGGTTGGGGAAATCAATTTCTAGAAGGACTTGTCGCTAAAGTCCCTATGGTAGTGTATCGCTATCCTGTATTTGACTTAGATATCGCCGATTACCAATTTAACATTATCGACCTTGGCAATGACCATCAAGTGGATGAATCTGGACTCGCTGTCATCGCTCCAGAAACGTTAAACGGCGCCGTCAATTCAACACTTGAGTATCTGTTTGATGCTGAATTGAGATCATCCGGTATGCAACAAAACTATGACATTGGCGAAAAGCACTTGTCTTATGGCGCATTAAAAGCGATGCTTTCGGACATTTTTCAAGGATAAGGTCTAGTCATGAAAGCACTTAGCTGTTTTAAAGCTTATGACATTCGCGGCAAGTTGGGAGACGAACTCAACGAGGATATTGCCTACCGCATTGGCAGAGCATATGCGCAATTTCTAAAACCTAAAACCGTAGTTGTGGGTGGCGATGTTCGTGAGACATCAGAAAGTCTTAAACTTGCCTTGGCGCGTGGCATTATGGATGCAGGTTCCGATGTTGTTGATATCGGTATGACAGGTACAGAAGAGATTTACTTTGCGACCCAGTCATTGGACGTAGATGGCGGAATCGAAGTCACCGCAAGCCACAATCCTATTAACTACAATGGGATGAAACTGGTTCGAGATAACGGTAAGCCAATCAGTGGTGATACTGGTTTGAACGACATTAAACAGCTCGCTGAACAAAATGACTTTGAGTCAATTGCTCAAGTTGGACAATACAAAAAATTGTCTAACCTTGATGAATACACCGAGCATTTGCTTAGCTACATTACGCCGAACAACATCAAGCCACTTAAGCTGGTAGTAAATTCAGGCAATGGTGCTGCAGGTCATGTTATTGACGATCTGGAAGCAAAATTCGCCAATTTGGGCATTGCCATCGAATTTATCAAAGTTCATCACCAACCTGACTCTAGTTTCCCAAATGGTATTCCTAATCCACTACTACCGGAAAACCGTGCCGCCACTTCTGAAGCAGTTGTAAAACACGGTGCTGATATGGGTATTGCATGGGATGGTGACTTTGACCGTTGCTTCTTGTTTGACGAGCAAGGTGAGTTCATTGAGGGCTACTACATTGTGGGTCTATTAGCAGAAGCGTTCTTGCAGAAGAATCCAAATGCTCGAATCATCCACGATCCTCGTTTAACTTGGAATACCATCGACATCGTCACAGAGAATCGCGGTACTCCGATAATGTCTAAAACGGGACATGCTTTCATCAAAGAGCGTATGCGTTTGGAAGATGCAGTGTATGGCGGCGAAATGAGTGCGCACCATTACTTCAAAGACTTTGCCTACTGTGACAGTGGAATGATTCCTTGGCTGCTTGTCAGTGAGCTTCTTTGTGTGAAGCAGCAGCCGCTCTCTAAGTTGGTTGCCGATCGTATTGTCGCGTTCCCATCTTCGGGCGAAATCAACGCCAAACTGCAAGATCCAAAAGCTGCCATCAAGCGCGTTCAACAAACTTTTGAACACGATGCCCTTGTTGTCGATTATACCGATGGTCTCAGCATGGAGTTTAATGACTGGCGATTCAACTTACGTACCTCTAATACTGAACCAGTGGTGCGACTGAACGTAGAGTCACGACACAATACCGAATTAGTGTCCTCAAAAACTCAGCAGATTCTCGATCTGCTTAGCTAGCCTTCAGAGAGGGAGTGACCACTCCCTCTCTCTTTTCTCTTCCTCAAAAAATCTCAATTAAATTAACCAGATTAATATAAGCTGACTATTTACATGCGTCAGATCACACTATCCAACCTTTTCCATCAGTAAATCCGTCAATAACGCTTATCACGTGACCACTTTCACAGATCAATTAAATTAACTTAGTTAATATAATTGCAATAATGAAGCGCTAGACTCCAAATCTGTGCAAACTTCTACTGAAACGGAATGCAACTCAATGTCCCGATTAGAACTAAAAAATATCTGTAAAAATTTTGATGATTTTGTCGCATCTAAAGACATTAGCTTTGTGGCGGAAGAGGGAGAGATGGTTACTCTTCTTGGGCCTTCTGGCTGCGGCAAAACAACGTTGTTAAAAATGATCGGTGGTTTCCACACTCCCGATTCTGGTGAGATTCTAATTGGCGATGAAAACATCACTAATGTTTCTCCAGAAAAGCGCAATACCTCTATGTGTTTTCAATCTTACGCGCTTTTCCCTCACTTGAGCGTTGAGCACAACATTGCCTTCGGTTTGAACCAAAAAGGCGTAGCAAAAGCAGAACAGATTGAGCGCGTTCAAGAAGCCGTCGCACAAGTCGATCTGGGTGAACATTCTCATAAAATGCCAAGCGAATTGTCAGGTGGACAACAACAACGCGTCGCACTTGCTCGCGCGATGGTGACTCGACCTGCTGTAATCTTATTCGACGAGCCATTATCTAACCTAGATGCGAAATTAAGAGAGTCGGTTCGTTTTGAGATCCGCGAACTTCAAAAACGCTACAATCTTACTGCTATCTACGTGACACACGATCAGGCAGAAGCACTAGCCATGTCAGACAAAATCGTTGTGCTTAATCGTGGCCGTATCGAACAGATTGGTACCCCGGAAGACATCTACTATCGTCCAGCAAACCGCTTTGTTGCTGACTTTATTGGTGCCGCTAACATTCTACCTGCACAAGTAAACAAGACAGAGCAAGCCAACACTTACTCGGTCACAACAGAAATTGGTGATTTCATCGTTGAATCTGATGAACCACCAAAGTCAGACAATATTTTTGTTTGTTGGCGACCAGAAGACGCTCGCTTAGCTGAAGATAGCGATATCAACCGCTTCCAAGTGCGCGTCAATCAAATGGCTTTCATGGGTAATGTCACCGACCTTCTAGTGGAATCACTTAATGAAGTTCCACTAGAAATGCGTATTCAATTACCAAAACAGCCTAAGTTCCAAGATAACCAGTTAACATTCAGTTTGCCTAAGACTGGCATTAGGTTCCTTGAAGAGGTGCCGCATGACTAGTCTACGCACCCACTGGAAAACCTGGCTCATGCTATTGCCTGGCGTAGGCACCATCTTACTTTTGATGGGTTCAACGTTTTACATGGTGGTTGCCCAGAGCTTTGGTTTTCATAACATGATGGGAGAGAGTGGCTTCTCCACTGAATTTTGGCGTGATGCACTTGCTGACCCAACACTTCACAAGTCACTGATTTACTCTATTAAAGTATCAGTCATTGGCGCTCTTGGCGCGGTGTCTCTGGCCTACCCGCTTGTGCTCTGGCTACGTAAGCCCTTTACCGGTTCAACCACGATTACAGGTCTATTGCGCGCTCCTATGTTCATTCCAGGCTTGGTTGCCGCTTTCTTGTTGGTTAACGTGATTTCGTACCATGGTGTGGTTAACCAAGGCTTGATGTGGCTTGGCATTACTGAAAAACCGATTCGTATGCAAAACGACAACTTCGGTTGGGGAGTTATTATTCTTCAAATCTGGAAACAGCTGCCGTTTGCAATGATTCTACTTGCGGGTGCGGTGAACTCAATTCGAAATGATGTTCTCGATGCCGCCTCAGATCTTGGCGCAAACGCATGGCGTCGCTTCACTGGCATCGTGTTCCCACTATCTATACCAGCCCTGCAAGTCTCTTTGATTCTAATTTTCATCGGTGCTCTAGGTGACTACTCGTTCTACTCGATTGCGGGTCCTAAGAACACTTACTCGCTATCTATGTTAATGCACATTACCTCAACAGAGTTTATGGAATGGAACAAAGGTGCTGTTGTGGCCGTCATCATCATGGTGACCGCTGTAATCGCCTCACTGGCTATCTCTCTACTGACTGCCCCACTAGCCACTAAGAAAGGGAAGCTGAAATAATGACTGCACTCGCCTCAACAGCAAAAGCACCACGCCGCAAACTGCCGAAAATAAGAACGGCAAATGGCAAACTGATCAACAAAATCGCTATTGGACTGTTTCTTGCGGTCAACTTCTTCTGGTTAGGTGTGCCATTTATTATGGCGCTCATCTGGTCACTCGTAGACCCGGAACACCCATGGAGCTATCCAGATGTTCTTCCACCGGTGATGTCATTCGGACGTTGGACAGACATGTGGGAAAACTCAGGTCTAGTGGAAGCACTAACTAACAGTTACTCGATTGCTCCAGCAGTCGCTCTTTTGACAGTATTGCTCGCACTTCCAACGGCTTACGCACTAGGCCGCAAGGATTTCCCGGGCAAGAAAGTGGCCGAAGTTGTCACACTTCTACCGCTTGTTATGCCGGGTATGATCATCGGTGTCTTCTTTAGCTCGATGCTGATCAACCTTAATTTGTCTAACGCCTACCTTGGCATTGTGATTGGCCATACGGTACTGGCTTTGCCTTATGCTATCCGTATTTTGTCAGCCAGTTTCAAAAGCGTTCCTCAAGATCTTATTGAGGCAAGCCGTGACTTAGGTGGCAGCCCTTGGACAACATTTAAACACGCGTATCTGCCAATGCTAAAACCTGGCTTATTGGCATCGTTGATCTTCTGTCTGGTGATCAGTATTGAAGAATTCAACATCGCCTTTGTTCTTGGATCACCGGATTATGTCACCGTACCGACCATCCTGTATTCCTACTTAGGTTACTCTTTCATCCGTCCAAACGCGGCGGTGGTATCACTCATCCTTGTGATTCCAAACGTAATTTTGATGCTCATTATCGAGCGTTTGCTTAAAGGCAACTATCTGGCGGACTCTACCGGTAAAGCCTAACTGTACCTACAACTATAAAGATATTAAGAGAATGGATTTATGAAAAAATTAGTTCTAACCGCAGCCATGACTGCACTTGCAGGTCTTTCTACCAATGCATTGGCTTATGACCTAAACGACATGACATGGGATGAAATTGTCGAGCAAGCGAAACAAGAAAAAATGGTGAACGCTTACATCTGGTATCTACAGCCTGAATTCAGAAAATTCTTTAAAGAATTTGAGAAAGAGTACGGCATTAAAGTTCGCGTGCCAGAAGGTAATGAATCAGGTAACCGCAATAAGCTACTTGCTGAAGCACGCCGCGACCAAGGCAGCATCGATGTGATGGCACTCGATACTGTGAAACTGCCGATGCTACTGCAAAGCAACGTCGTTTATGGTCCACTGACCGATATTATTCCGGGTAGCGAAAAGTTAAGAACTAATCTTGTTGGCGTCGACACTCAAGGTTATGCCTATGCGTTCTGGGGCAACCAAACAGGTTTTGCTTATGACCCAACTCGAGTCGATGAAAACAACCTGCCTCAGTCTTTTGATGACCTGACAACTTGGATCAAAGAACACAAACAACAGTTTGGTGTGAACGATCCAAACAAAGGCGGTGCAGGTAATGCCTTCATTCAACGTGCAATTTACTACGCATCAGGCAACAACGATGTCTACTTCCAAAATGAAATGGACAAGTCTGTAATTCCTACTTGGTCAAAAACGTGGGAGTGGTTTGAAGGTAATCAAGACAACATCGTTATTACCGCTTCAAATGCAGACAGCTTAACGCGCATCAATGATGGCGAAATCTCTATGGCACCAGCTTGGGAAGATCATCTAGCAGGTCTACAGAAAAAAGGGGCGATCACTAAACGTATCAAGTTCTATATTCCAGAGTTTGGTATGCCAGGTGGCGGTAACATCATCCTAATGCCGAAAAATGCTAAGAACAAAGCAGCGGCAGCGGTATTCATTCACTGGATTACGTCGGCACAAGCACAAACGGGCTTAAACGCAACGTTTGGTGCAGCACCGCAACATCCAGATGCTGATGACTCCAACGCACTTATCGACAACGCACAGCGTAAGTACAGCTCTGAGTTCTTTACATCAGAGTACGCAACGGAAGCCAAGAAAGCATTTGTTCAAAACGTACTTATGTAACATTTTTGCCCGGTCTTTGGCCGGGCCTATTTGGTTTGAAGGTTAAATGTGTCAATGTATGTCATTGATTTAGCTTTCAAATCAAATAGAAAGAGATTTTCAGTTAAGGAAACACCATTGATAGATTTCGGAACAGACACACAGCGTTCAATTCTTGCATTGATCCGTCAACAAGCCCCAACCACACGAGCAGCCCTTGCTGAGACCAGTGGTTTAACGCCTGCGGCCATTACAAAGATCACCAAGAAGATGCTTGATGAAGGTCTTATTGTCGTCACTGGTAAGCAACAGGGGGGCAGAGGTCAACCTGGTATTGAGCTAGGTATTAACCCTCAAGCAGCCTATAGCTTAGGGGTAAACATAGAGCTGGAAAAAATCAGCATTGAATTGGTAGACCTTGAAGGAGAAGCTATTTTCTCTAAAGCCATTCAAGGCATCTATTCAGACCCTCAAAGCGCACTTGAAGAACTATCTAGTCTTATCGATGTCACTTCTGTTGCCTTTGGTAGCGAGTTTTCTAAGCTAATTGGAGTTGGCGTTACGACCAGTTGCAACTTCAACAAAGAGTCTAACACCCTCACCATGCCTCCTCACTTAAAAGCCTGGGAGCAGATCGACATCAAAGCCGCGGTAGAAGCTAAATTCAATTTGCCATGCTGGATTGAGAACGACGGTATAGCCGCGGCATTGGGTGAGTCTGTGCGCTCCCGCCGAAGTACTGGTGCGAACTTTTTCTATCTATATCTTGGTTATGGTATTGGTGGCGGTCACTTCTTTGAAGGCGAGGTCTATCGCGGTGCACGAGGCAATGCAGGTCGCATTGGTAAGCTGTTTCCTGAGCGTGACAATCGTCCTTCTCTGTCTTGCCTGTATGAAAAACTAGGGCTGTCGGAGCCTAGCGCTCACCGAGCCGATACGCTTGCAACTTTGTTAGAAAAGAAACCGGAAAAAGTGGTCGAATGGAAAAGTAATGCTCAGTTGCAACTAACGTCTGCGCTGCAAGCTATTCGCTCTATTTGCGATCCAAACGAGATCATCATTGGCGGCTTGTTACCACCACAATTAGTCGAAGAACTACACCTTGCTGCCATTGCATCCATTCAACAGTATCTCGAACCTGATGAAGCCATGCCTAACATTGTTCCGGCGGCCATTTCCGGTGACAAAATTGCAGCTACAGGTGCGGCTATGCTGCCTCTATACAACCTCGCTTACTAAAACAACTAGCACGAAATAAGAACAACAACCATGAACACCAAATGTTTTCCAGAGCGAGTCTCTAACAACGTCACAAGCATGAATTCCCAATGTTGGGAGCCTATTGATATCGAGCCAAATCGTTACTTCAACCCATCCGTGGTGCCTGGCTATGAAATTAAACATGGCCCGAAAGGCAACCCTTTACATGGTTGTGTTGAGCCCGCCTTTGAACAAGGACTGGCACAACGATACCAACAGTTAAAGCATGAAAAGCCATCTTTAAAGGTAAAAAGAGCGCATTTTGCAATGCCGCAGCTTGACGCTGCGCAACTTCCTAGCGCCTCGGATTACGAGCTAATTAGCGAGCCTCGTTCACTATGTTCTACATCCGTTTCTTTAGTGTTAGCACCACAAGCAGACATCGATAAAGCGCGCATTGGCTATCACTTCAAGGGCAATAAGCTAGAGGACCTGAGAGATCGACTTGAATCAGAAAACAATCTGGATGGGTTGATTGGTAACCTTGGCTACTTTATGACTAAAGAGCTTAATATCGGAGACCATATTTGGTCACACAGACGCCGCTTTCCAAACCCAGACCATCAACTGCCAGAAGTGCTGTCATACCTAGGTTTCTACTATTTCTCAGATGAAAATGGCAAGGTTGAAACTGCCGGTTTCCCAAGCGCCCATGATGCCGCTGTTGCCATAGATTGTGCAGGCAATGTGCAGATCGTTCCATCTCTGACTTTTCGCCAATTTAACGTCACTATTGGTGGAACAAACTTTGACGTTGATTGCTTTAACCCGTCGCTAGAGTCACTTTCACAGCACGATGTCGCTCTGTTTAATGTGAAGTTTCCGATGAAGCACCAAGGCGACCTAGTTGAGTTCTCTCCAATGCTTGAATTAGAAGGAAGAGTGAACCTGTTTCTAGCTAATCAAGGCGACGGCGTTAAGCCATTCGAAGAGGTTGTCGCGATATGGAATGGCACATGCCCTCTTCCTTCTTTCGGAACGCTAATATCCATTGAGGAGGGATATTTTGAATCGCTGTTCTCTGAGACACCTCAAGTCGGACAAGCGGTTAAGGTTATCCCTGTCGCAAACGAGATTGACCTTTGCGACTATAAACAGATTTTAGGTGGCCTAGTTCCTTCTGTTATTAACGGACAATCGTTGGTTCCAACTGGTCCTACAGTATCCGCAATGCAAGCAGAAGCCGCACTAGATGCTGTCGCCAACACCGATTCTCCTCTATCGCGTTCAGGAAAAGAAACCAACAATTTTGATGCGCTCATCCGAGAACCTTCTGGTCTATTTATCGAAACTGAAAACCACATCGGTTACCTGCTGTTTGATGGTCGACACGAGATGAGTATTGGCGCCAACATTGTTGACGTTGCCAACCTTGTTCAGCGTTTATCACAACCCGATATCGACTTCTTCGATGGTGAATCTGTCATTAACGCGATTTCCATCGACGGTGGCTCAGCGATGAAGGTATACGCCGCAAAAACAAGCACCACTGAAGCACCAACAATGGATTTACTTAACCGCGTTGCGGCCGGAGGTAGGAACGCTCCAGGAAACGATCCTCAAGGCCTCAACTTGTATTCAACGGTCATCTTGGAACTCAATAACGCATGAGAATACTACTAACGCACTATCGTGTTGGCGAAACCGACGGTGTTTCGCTAGAAATGGATAAATGGAAGTGGGCATTAGAGCAGCAGGGTCACCAGGTTTTCTATCTGGCAGGCAGTGCTGGAAATGTTAATGCTTCTTGTGTCGAAGCACTTCGTTATGAAGATGAGTTGAACGCTAAAATTACTCACGACGCTTTTATTGAGCCTAAGTTTTTCACTAGCTCAGATGACCTACTCACTGCCATTCACACTCAAGCTGATGATATTGAGCACGCAGTAACAGCTATCATTCGAGACCTTGAAATAGATATTATCGTTCCTAATAATATCTTCGCAGTCGGGCACAGCCTCGCTGCCGCAATTGGATTGGAGAAAGCCATTCGCAACACTCATGTTAAAGTTGTCAATCACCATCACGATTTCCACTGGGAACGCGAGAAATTCGCTAAACCCGTGTACCCAGAAATCCAAGACATATTAGACGAATACTTTCCTCCACGTCGCGACGCCGACCAACACTGCGTAATCAATCAGATTGCTTTTGAGTCACTCAAGAACAAAACTGGCAAGCATGCCACCGTCGTCCCCAATGTGTTTGATTTCGACAACAGTCATTGGTGCCTTGACGACTATAACCGAGACTTGAAACAGAAAATCGGACTAACCGATAACGACATCGTCTTTCTACAAGCCACTCGAATCGTTGCACGCAAAGGTATTGAACTGGCGATTGACCTTATTGCGAAGCTCAATCGGCAACTGCCAAACTGGGTTGGACAAGCACTTTACAACGACAAAACCATCACTAAAGAAAGTCGAATTGTCCTTGTTCTAGCAGGTATGAACGAAGAACAAGAGTACTTTGATAAGCTGAAGCAAAAAGCAGATCAAAACAATGTGCAGATGCTGTTTATCAATGATTATATCGAACACAGTCGCTGTGAAATAAATGGCGAAAAATGCTATTCCCTCTGGGACGCTTATGTTCATGCGGATATTGTTACCTACCCGAGCTGGCTTGAAGGTTGGGGTAATCAGTTCTTAGAAGGGTTAGTGGCTAAAGTACCACAAGTCGTTTATCGCTATCCTGTTTATGAAACCGATATTGCGCAGTTCAACTTCAATATCATCGATCTTGGAGAGAACCATTCGTGGGATTCACAAGGCTTAGCCACGATATCTGATGAACAATTGTCACTGGCTGCTGAGCAAACCAAACAATATCTATTTGATGCAGAGTACCGCCAGGAAGCGATGAATGACAACTTTGTTATTGGGCAAACGCATTTGTCTTATCGAGCACTTGGCGAAATTCTAGGCAAGGTCTTTAATTGAGTTAAGGTGGGATGAAAAAACGGAGTCGATAGACTCCGTTTTTTATTATATGTCAGTAAGTTACTTTTCCAACGACAACAGTTTTACTGGTTTGAACTCAAACATGTCCTCAAAGACACAGAACTCCACCGCGCCATGAGTAAGCACTCCAAAAGACTGATTGAGCCTTTCTTCAATACGCTGGCAAGTTTGCTCCAATTCGGCTTGTTGCTTTTCGTCAAGATTAATAACCTTGTAACTTAGCGTAATATGGAAGTGGTACTCATCATGCGTTGGGTGACGAATACCTGTCAGTTCACTCAAATTATCACGACATACTTTAAGTGCAGACTTAGTTTCGTCGTTCGCAGGCTTAAGCCTTAATACGGTTCCGCCCGCGCGACTGTTGTACACGTAATCAAACTTCATTTGGAAGTTAGGTGTCGCTGCAGCCTCTTGTAACCAAGCTTGGAAACTTTCTGTTGCCGATTCAATATTCACATCTTCGGCCAACTTTGAGCTCCAGTGTGTCGTCTCTCGAATCTGGTCGCACAGACCTTCAATAACCGTCATATGCATACTAGCTTCTGGCAAGAAGGCATAGTTAGTTGCGCACTTCATCGCTTTTAACTGCTGCTGTGCCCATAACACTTCTTGGTATACCGGGCTAGTTTTATCAACGTGACAAAGGAAGGTGTTGCCGGGGAATCGGCGAACGGTGCCGTCCTCATTAAATTTGACACCGACAGACGGAGCATAATTCATAGGGTTCTCTCCAAATTGTTTCTATTGACACATTCTATAGCAATTAAATTAACCCAGTTAATTTAATTGCTATCATCGTGGTAATTTTGTGAGCGCTGCATAATTCCGCGTCAATGCACTAGGCAGTCCATATTGTGAATACTAAAAAGCGCCCCAAATGGGACGCTTTGAATTCTTGTATTTCGTTAATACGGTAAGACTTTACATCGTGCTCGATCAACTATTGAAGTACAAACACACTCGACGACCATCTACGTCACGGATATCAAATGGGATCTCGTAGATGGATTCCATAATCTCTTGCTGCACTACTTCTTCGACTTTACCCGATTTAACCACCTGCCCTTTTTTCATCGCCACAATGTTGTCCGAGTAACAGGATGCAAAGTTGATATCATGAATCACAATTACTACAGCTTTGTTGAATTCATGAGCCAGTCTACGCAGCGTATGCATGATCTCTACAGAGTGTTTAATATCCAAATTGTTTAACGGTTCATCAAGGAACACGTAGTCAGTGTCCTGAGCGACAACCATAGCGATAAACGCCATTTGACGCTGACCGCCACTGAGTTGGTCGAGGTATTTATTTTGGATCTCTTCAATACCTAGATGCCCTAGTGCTTTATCGATAATTTTATTATCTTCATCGGTTAGTCGACCTTGAGAATGTGGAAAGCGACCAAAAGAGACCAACTCTCGGATCGTGAAGCGCATGTTGATGTTGTTTGATTGGCGCAGTACCGCTAAGTGTTTAGCCAGTTCTTTGGTGTCCCACTGAGCGAGCAACTTGTTTCCAATCACAACTTCACCCGCATCACTCTCCGTGAGGCGACTTGCCATAGACAATAGAGTACTTTTACCGGCACCATTTGGGCCAATAATTGACGTCACTTCACCTTTAGGAAATAGTGCATCGGCATCCTTAACAACAAATGTCTTCCCGTACTTTTTACTTAGACCTGTTAACTTAATCACTTCATTACCCTTAATTAATTCTGTTTCTTAGTAGTAAGAACAGGAAGTAAGAACCACCTACGAGGTTAATAATCACGCTGATCGTGGTTTCGAATGCGAGAACTTTTTCTACGAACCATTGACCGCTAACTAACAGTAATACCGCGAGTAAACTGCTCGCGATAATAAGAAAGCGATGCTGGTAGTGATTGAACATTTCTCGGGTCAGACTCACTGTAATAAGTCCGAAGAACAGGACAGGACCCACCAGCGCCGTTGAAATCGCGATCATAATAGTAATCAAGATCATAATCCGCTGAGTAAGCTGTTTGGTGTTAACACCCAAACTGGTCGCATTATCAATGCCTAACCACAACACATCCAATTTCGGAGCATAGTAGAACAGAATCGCCAAACAGAGAGACAGCGGAATCAAACTCCAGTACACCAGCTTAGCGTTGACGTTATTAAAGCTCGCGAACATAGAACTCTGGATGGAAGCAAACTCATTTGGATCAACCAACATCGTCAAGAAACCTGTGACGCTGCTGAACAAACTTCCGCAGACAATACCAATGAGCAATAAGGTAAACACATTGCTATCCTGGCGTTTGAAATAGAAATGGAACAACAACAGTGAAAAACCAATCATCACTGCAGTGGACAACATAAAGTTGCTCATCGCATGGATAACCCAAAAGCTTGTACTGCCTAGAATCACCACCATTAGCACCTGTACCATAAGATACAAGCTATCAAACCCGAGTATGGATGGCGTTAAAATGCGGTTATTGGTAATGGTTTGGAATACCAAAGACGATGCTGAAATCGCAACGGCCGCCAGAATAATGGCCAATACTTTAGGAATACGACGAGACAAGAAAAACTGGTAGTTATCCGCTGTCAGCCCCTGTCCAATAAACCACGCAATGATCGCCAAACAACCTGCGATAAGTAGAGTTACTTTCAACGAATCACGCATTGGCTTTATCTCTCAACACCAGATAAATAAACACAGCACCACCGAAAATACTGATGATCATCGAGATTGGCATTTCGTAAGGGAAAATAATTAAGCGACCTAAGATGTCACAGGCGAGAACCAGAATAACGCCCCAATACGCCGTCCAAGGTAGAATGCGCTTCATATTGTCCCCCATAAATAGAGAGACAATGTTCGGTACGATCAGCCCTAAGAATGGAATCACACCAACAATCATTACCACTGTTGATGAGCTCACCGCCACCAAAATAACGCCAATGAAAACGATTTTTTGGTAATCGAGACCTATATTCTTAGCGAAGCTCTCACCGACACTAGCCGCGCTAAACTGACGTGCATATAAATACGCAAGTACGCATGCTGGAAGCGCAAGATATAGGATTTCGTAATTCCCTTGCAGCACACTCGCAAAGTTAGCCACCGTCCAAGAAGACATGGTCTGCACTAGGTCGTGCTTATAGGCTATAAAGGTTGTCAGTGCGGATATCACATTGCCATACATAATACCGATAAGAGGTACAAGAACCGCATTCTTGAATTGCAATCGTTGCAAGAATTTCACAAAGATCAATGTGCCTGCAACGGCAAAAAAGAAGATAACACCAAGATGCATCCACTGACTGGCACCACCCAAAAAGATAAGCCCAGCAACGTAGCCTAAAAGAGCGCAATCGATAGTGCCTGTCGTTGATGGAGAAGCGAAGCGGTTTTGTACGATCTGCTGCATGATAAGACCCGCAACGCTAAGACCAGCACCAGCCAGAATTATTGCTAGTAGTCGCGGAACTCGACTGACAACATAGATGGAATAAGCATGTTCATCGCCACGGAACAAGTCCGCAATGGACACGTGAGCAGCACCGAGTACGAGGGAACTAACCGCTAATGCGACCAGTAATGTGCATGCAAGAATGTATTTATGGATGGTCATTGAGAATGTGATGGCCAGTAATTAACAACAAGAATTAGAAAAGTCTCTCCTAGAGAACTAAGAGAGACTTTTTGAATACTTTAATTAGTTCAGAGCTTTATCGATATCAGCAATCATGGTCTGTGTAGCGGTTACACCACCACCTGAGATATACCAAGCATTTGGATTGATATAGACGATTTTTTTATTTTGCGCCGCAGGCGTTGAGTTCACTAGAGGGTTGTTAAATAACTCTTTCGCCTTACCCACACTGCGACCAATGGCTTGTTCACGGTCTAAAATGAAAATAACTTCAGGCTTTGCATCAGCCACATATTCAAATGAGATCAAGTTACCGTGAGACCCTTGGATCGGCGCAACATTTTGACTAGTCGATTCACCAAAACCAAAATCATCAAATACGATAGAAAAACGGCTACCTTTGTTGAACATCGCCACGTTGTTGCCATTGTTCATCAACATAAGTGCGTCCAAATCTTGCTTGGAAACCGCCTCAGCTGCTTTATCAAATTGAGCTTGAGTCTCTGCGATTAGCTTTTCTGCTTCCGCTTCTTTATCAAACAGTTTGCCAAGCATACGCCAGTTTGCTTGCGTATCTTGCCAGTACTCACCGTTATCAACATAAAACATCACTGTTGGTGCAATTTTGTTTAAGTCATCGTAAACGCGAAGCATGCGGTTTTCAGCGATAATCACATCAGGTTTCAACGTGAAGATAGCTTCAAAATCAGGCTCGCTTACTGAACCTGTATTCCCCGTCGACGCTTTGTACTGCGCTAAATAGTCTGGAAGCAATGAATGTGGAGCACCAACTGGTTGTACACCTAAACGGTCTAAAACATCTAAGCTACCATTACCTAACACCACTACTCGCTTAGGGGTTTCATCAAACTCTGCTGTGCCTTTGAAGTGCTGAATAGTTACTGCACTTGCGTTCGCAACCATGGCGAAGCTGGCCGTTAGTGTCAGCGCGACACGCTTGATGAAACTCATAGACTGACTCATTCCGTTTTCCTTATATATTTTATGGTTATATTAAACAGAATCATTATCACTTACGATCAAATGGGAATCAATATCATTTTCATAGCTAATTGCATTTTTATTGTTATAACGCAAAGAAATACGGATTTTTAGCTCAATGGTGTAACCAGTGATAATCATTGGCGGAAAGACAAACAAATAAGAGGCAAGAAGAAAACTCGATCAATAACAATATAATTTAATAAAAATAACCATATTGTTTTAACTGGTGGTTTTTTTGGCTTAGTATGAAGAATGTTTATCATGTTGCGAGAATCTATTCACTATGTCCACCACCAAAGCTAAGTATTCTGATATCTATCAGGCGATCAAGGAGAGGATTCTCTCTGGACAGTACACAACTAACCAAAAATTACCTGGTGGTAGTGAGTTAGCAGTAGAATTCGGATGCAGCGAGCTCACCATAAAGAAAGCACTCGATATTCTCGTCACCGACGGTTTAGTGGTGAGAAAACGAGGGTCTGGCTCGTATGTGAAACGTCCTCTTGGTAACTCCGGTTATAAGCATCTTTACGGCACCAAAGCCAATGTGCAAGACAGTGGTCAAACCCTAACCACAAAAGTACTGGAGTTCTCCGTCGTCCCTGCAGACACCTTCTTAGCAGAGAGATTGAACTGCGACATTGAAGATATGTTGTACAAAACAACGCGGGTACGCATCATTGATGACATACCGGGTGCGGTTGAGGAGACTTATATGCCTATTAATGTCATTCAAGGTTTAAAGCGTGAACATGCCCAAGATTCTATTTATAGCTATATCACAGACACACTAGGTCTCAAGATCCACAGTTCAACGATGGAAATCACGGTCGTCAAAGCGAATGAGTTTTATGCCACTGAGTTAGATATAAAACTAGGCGAACCTTTAGTCAATGTAGAACAGATTGTTTACCTCGATAACGGCGAAATTTTCGAGTACTCCAATGTGAAGCATCGATGGGAAGGTTACAAGTTCGCCACTAACTTTGTGAAACTGTAAGACTTATCTGGTTGAACACCGACATTTGCTTGCTAGCTTGTTAAAGTCCTAATTAGTGTTACATTTGCTTACAGGCATGACGACTTTTTCGCAAACAGGTAACGCTTATGGCTGGTTTGAGTCTATTAACTCTTCTCGATGATATTACTGCGGTATTGGACGATGTTGCGCTGCTCTCAAAAGTAGCAGCAAAGAAAACCGCCGGGGTATTGGGTGACGATCTCGCCCTTAATGCCCATCAAGTCTCTGGCGTTTCCGCCGAACGTGAAATCCCTGTTGTGTGGTCCGTCGCGAAAGGATCTTTTAAGAACAAATGCATTCTTGTGCCCGCCGCGCTCATTATCAGTTTTATTGCTCCGTGGCTAATCAATCCATTATTGCTGCTTGGGGGGCTGTTTCTCTGCTACGAAGGTGCTGAGAAGATTCTGGAAAAGCTGTTCCACAGCAAAGAACACACTGATGATCAAACTGCACCGGATCTTGGTGGTGACTCCGTTGAGGAATACGAGAAAAAGAAAATTGCCGGCGCGATTCGCACTGACTTTATCCTATCAGCGGAGATTATAGTTATTGCTTTAGGGACGGTCCAAGGACAGTCCACCAGCATCCAAATCATGGTGGTTAGTCTGATTGCCGTTGTAATGACTATTGGAGTATATGGACTGGTTGCGGGTATTGTTAAACTCGACGATTTAGGTTTTTACTTAGAACGAAAGTCTCAAGGAAAAGGACTATTATCCAGCATTGGTAGAGGATTGATTGCCTTTGCCCCTAAACTGATGCGCACGCTCACTATCGTTGGTACTGCGGCTATGTTCTTAGTGGGCGGCGGTATTGTTGTCCATAACGTACCCGCCATTCACCATCTTATTGAACCTATCATCATGGATATTCCCAACCTATCCGTTGCTCAAGCCATTATCCCAGCTCTGCTCAACGGCGTTATCGGTATCATCGCAGGCCTCATTGTTGTGGCTGTATTTAGCGTAATCGGCAAACTTAAAGCCGCCGCTTCTTAACAATTGACTGAGGTTGTAGCTGACTAACAGCTACAACCACATGATGACGTACCACCCGACTTCACTTGCTGCTTGAAATTTTGCAGCGACACTTTTCGGATTTGGTCGAGGTCTCGACGCTTAACTATCACTTCTGTATTCGACTTAGGCTTACTTGAACAAGCATAAGTTTGCTGGCCATCCACTTCAACCAAACACGCTTTACAGCAACCATGCTTGCGTTTATTTTTCAAACATGGAGCGGGGATCCTTACCCCTACTCTGCTCGCTAATTCGACTAAGTTCTTTTCTGAAGCACCAATAACTGTCGTTTGACCATCAATAGTCAAGGTGGCAGGTTTAATCTGAAACATATTTCTCAACTGTTCTGTTTTAACTCTCTTAATAAGACGAAGCAAAATCAAAAAAGACGACCAATTCTCGAAATATTATTCAATTTAGTGTTTAGAACAAGTTCAGATCTTATCTCGCGAGAATCTCGCATGATAAGGGTCGAGCTCATTTCCCTGCTTTTCGGTTAGCTCTTGGTATAGCTCTGGCCTGCGACCGCGAATCCAGCGACGGCCAGTACACATTTCTAATTCCTGACCGTCCAGTACAGCGACAACCATGTCGTCGTCAAGACTCTTTGACTCAGTAATCACTTCACCATAAGGGTTAAGAATCATCGCGTGTCCCGTGCGCACTTCATTCATGTCCACACCAACCCCATTACTAAATACTACAAATAGTCCATTATCATGAGCTCTAGCAGGCAACCAGCGCATTAACCAAGCACGGCCTTTCCTACCTTGCATTTCATTGTAGATAGTCTGTGGATCTTGATGTCGATTATGCCAAAGCTGAGGATCAATCAGCCCCATCGCATTTGGACTTCGAGAGTCGCAACCGCCTGTTTGATGGGGCGCAATTAAGATATCCGCTCCTTTTAACGCCGTGATTCTCACGTTTTCAACCAAGTTGTTATCCCAACAAATCAGGATTCCAACCTTACAGCCGTGAGGGGTGTCAAACACCGTATACTCATCGCCACTACTCATATGGGGGCTGACAAATGTATGCAGCTTTCTGTGCTTTTGAACCACACCGTTCGGCATCACAAACACGTAGGTGTTGTATAACTGACCGCACTCACCCTCTTCAATCAGCCCCGCGCCAATACTCATATTATGACGTTGTGAGAGTGCCAACAGTGCTTGGCTCGTGTCGCCCGATGGCACAGGTTCTGAGAGTTCAGAAATCTCATCACGAGTAAGCGCTGAAACATGCCAGTAACCAGTAACGCACATTTCGGGAAAGCTGATGATATCTACCTTGTTAGCAGCGGCTCGAGTCACAAATTGCTCTATTATCGCTAAATTGGCAGATTTATCTCCCGACTTATGATTGAACTGAACTGAGGCTACTTTTACCGACTTCATACTTTCTCCTTATGAGAGCTTAACAGTGAAGTCACAGTGTAAAAAATACTGTTGATTCCTTATAATGAATTTAAATCACAAATTGATTACCATTTGGAATCATGAATATCGACCTTCTAAAAGCGTTCGTGACCTTGGCTCGCAGCGATACCTATCGCAGTGCTGCTGAGGCACTGTTTATCACTCAGTCAGCATTGACGAAAAAAATATATCGGCTAGAGAGTGATATTGGCGCGACCTTATTTGACCGTAATCGAGGCGGGACGAAATTATCCATTGTTGGAGAGTGCCTGCTCCCCGAAGCGAAGCGCGTCATTGCGAGCGCTGAGAAGTTTGATCAGTTATCCAACCAAGTTGCAGCTGGGCAATCCGGTTATCTTAATGTTGGCTTCGGTATTTCGAGTTTTGACATTGCACCTCGACATATCTCCGAGTTCAAGCAGCGTTTCAGCGATGTCCATGTCACGCTTAACGATCTCCCATCTCAGACACAGACAGAGCAACTCCTGTCAGGCGAGTTGCATATCGCCTACTCACGCCTCCCATGTGAAAGCAGTCTATCTTCAATCACACTCTCCAGTGATCGACTTTGCGTAGCGGTCAACCGCAGCCATAGTGAGTCGTCACTGACGTCTATACTTACTTCTCTTCCCTACTTAGCATTGAGACCAGAGCGAGGAATGGGGTTACACCAACAGATCTCAAAGGTTGCTGCGGAGCTAAATTGGCAGTTCACACCAAGCCAATTTGCCGATGACATCTTGACCTTGCTGTCATTGGTTAAAGCCAATATAGGATTTATCATTGTTCCAGAAAGTGCACGCTCTTTGGTTGATGACACGATACGTTTCCTCCCGATCCCCTCGACAGATAATCATTGGGATATTGGCGTTATTTGGAACCCCGATGTTATCAATCCGGTAAAAGACCGCTTTCTCGATATGTTGAAAGAAAACGGCCTTATTCTAGATTAAAGTTGACGATGGACTTTGTAGCATAGAGTGACGATCATAAGCATTGAGACCGCAACAAGTGATAACCCTAAGTTAGCCACTGCACTTGATGCCGATAATCCAACAGCAATCAGTATGTAGTACAGCAGACCTAAAATCGCACTCGCACTACCAACCGCTTGTTTGTAGTTCACTAACGCTTGACTTAGTACGTTAGGAATACCAACACCAAACGCCATAACCACGACCATCATAGGCAGTAAGAACCATAGGCTGTCTTGCGTCATGTAAACACCTAAAGAGCCCAGGGCAGATAAAGTAACAGCCAATTTGATTAACGATGCCGAGGTTCTACCTTTGGTAAGAAGCCGTTTGTTTATAGAGCTGCCTAAAAACGTTCCAAGCGCCAATACCACACCTGAGTATCCGAACTGTTGAGCGTCAAAACCCAGTTCACGAAATAAAAACGGGCCAATCTGGTAATAGTTGAATACTACGATATTAAAACCAGCGACCAATAGTGCCGACACCCAGATATGTTTATCAAACAGCATCTGTTTAGCCGTCTGGGTTAAGGACGTTTTGCGCGACTCTTGGCAGCCTGTTTCTGGCAATCGTAACGCACTTTTACCAAGCAGTATCACCGCCAGTAGGCATAGCGCCCAAAATACGTAGGTGTGTCCGCCTAACTGGGTGAGCTGTCCGCCTACGAACATGCCAACAACCGGACTAATGGCGATGCCCATCCCCATTAAAGAAAATACTTTCCCTAATTCCTCACCGGAGAATTTATCACGCAGCATGGTTTGTGTGACCACTGAGCCTGCTGCTGCGCCAAAAGCACTAATAGCACGAGCGACCAACAGCATCTCGAACGATGTCACAAATACGGCCGTAAAAACACCGATAGCGTAGGTTGCTAAACCCAATAGCATACTTGCTCGACGTCCTAATACATCAGACAGAATACCCCAAGCCACGACTCCTATCGCAAATGCATAAAAATACGTTGCAATGGTTGCTGCCGCGAGACTATCACTCACCCCAAAATGTTGCCCAATATCTCCTAGCGCCGGGCTGTAGATAGTTTCAACAATTTGAGGAAACATAATAAGTAGTACCATTAACCACAAAGGGGGTTTCGCTGTTTCCCCATATTTCGTTTGTTGAATCATTGTGATTCCTCCTCTTAATTTGATGGTGAGGAGTTTAGCCTTAATGGGTTTTGTACTAATATCATCATAAGAACAAAAAACATCGAAAATAAGACAAATGGCGCTAATTGATCACCAGACACGTTTCGATGCTGACGCATTGAGTGCACCTGTTATTGGTATTGCAGCAAGAGTGGGCAAACATGATTCAGGCATGCACCAGCATCAGAAAGGACAACTGCTCTACGCACCTCAAGGTTGCATGACTATCGAACTTCAAGGATGTCGTTCGGTTTTGCCGCCAACTCAAGCCGCTTGGATACCACCAAACACAGAACATCGAGCGAGCATGAATAATGTCGTCGAGTATCGCTCGCTATACTTTGATACCAACCTGTTTATTAGTGCCCCAGACACCATACAGTACCTTACCGTAAACGAGCTGTTGAAAGCCTTGATTGATAGAATGAGCTTTTGGTCTTGGGACATTAGTATCGAACAAACCCGCAACACCACAGCGCTGTTTTGGGAAGAGTTTCAATTAGCGTTAGCAGAGGTGCACCTCTTACCTATCCCCAGCGATCCGAGAGTCACGGGCATCTTGAATCATTTTTTGACCGGAGAGCAAAGCCTCCCTTCACTAGAGGAGTTTTCCCGTCATGTGGGGGCCAGCAGCAAAACCGTCAGTCGAATTTTCGCTAAAGAAACCGGTATGAGCTTTCAAGCTTGGCGACAACAATGGCGGTTGCAGCGAGCCACAGAGCTATTGGCACTGGGGCAAAGTGTTCTAGATGTTTCTTATACTTTGGAATTTTCAAGTGACAGTGCTTTTATCGCTTTCTTTAAACAACATATGGGGATCACCCCCAAACAGCTCTTTTAGTGTCGGAAAATAATATTCCATGATTTAATTTTTTGATAAAGCACTGATATTTCCGCCAAACATTCACAATGAGATTTTTCCTATACTACTTAATAAAAACAGTACGTTAGCTTATTAAACATTAGCTACATTTATACTTCGCTTCAACGATAACTAATGCCAATATATCGATAAATATTTGTTGTCGTTATGGTCATTTTTTTTAGTTTTACTCCTCCTCTTTCAAGCCTCATAGTCGCGGCGAAAACCTAATCAATTTCTCAATTCTGTTTCGATTTTCCAACGACTATTTAGGAGGCTCTGCTAGTGGAAAACACACCTGATTTCGCAGTAAAAACTGGCTTTAAAGTACCTGTTATTGCGCTATCACTTTATGCCGTCGCATCAGGTTATTTGATGAGCTTAATCCCGCTTATGCTGGGTGAATACGGTATTGATGCAAGCAACGCAAGTTGGCTAGCAAGTGTGTTCTACGCGGGTCTTTTAGTTGGTGCTGTTGTTATTGAACCGGCTGTAAAGCATATCGGTCACCGTGTCGCATTTATCGCCTGTCTAGCGCTATTTATCGCTACGATCGTTGCGCTGCCACTGATGCCTGTCGCATGGGCTTGGCTGATTGCACGCTTTGTCGCAGGTATTGCTGTCGCGGGTGTCTTCGTTATCGTTGAGTCATGGCTACTTGTAGGTGATGAATCAAGCCGTGCCAAACGTCTTGGCCTCTATATGGGTTCGCTATATGGCGGCTCTGCACTAGGTCAGCTTGGGATTGGTTTTATCGGTGTTCAGGGTAGTCTGCCATTTGTGGCGATTCTCTCTATGCTAAGCGCAGCTATTCTGGTTCTGATGTTCGTTCCAACACAGCAACCACAGAGTGCTCACTCGGCGACACTATCGTTCAAACAAATTGCAAAACTGAACCATGCTGCAATCATCGGCTGTATTGTTTCAGGCTTAACCCTTGGATCTATCTATGGTCTGATGCCTGTAGAGTTAACGCACCGCGACGTGTCACAAAGCAGTTTAAGTGCATTAATGGCCTTAGTAATCCTTGGCGGTATGGCAGTACAAACACTAGTACCTCCACTACTTAAAATAGCGGGTCGCACTCCTCTAATGGGCATGTTCTGTTTATTGGGTGTATTTGGTGTCGGCCTAGTTATTCTCAGCGATGACCTGAGTGTACTGGCGATCAGCTTATTCTTAATTGGGATGGCGACGTTCGCCCTGTACCCGATTGCTATTAACTTAGGCTGTGACAAATTGGACGAGAGTTTTATTGTCTCTGCAACGCAAGTTATGCTGTTTTGCTACAGCATCGGCTCAGTCGCTGGTCCGGTACTTGCGGATTGGTTTATGGACGGTACGCAAGGTTTGATGGCTTATTTACTTGCAACCATGATGGCAACCGCTATCTATATGTTCATTGCCAGTATTCGTACCAAGAAACACTTGGTGGCTGGCAAGTAACATCACACTTTAAGTTCACGTACAGCGTAAACAACAAAGCGGCTTTCAAGGCCGCTTTGTTACTTTGAAACCTTCAGTTTCATCTCTGGTTCATGTTTTAAGTACTATAGTTAAATCAAGTCATTACAGGGGAACGATTATGCTATCCGAACAAGACCAACAAACTAAAACTAACGCCATTGTCGCTTACGCCTGTTTACTTTTAGGAAGTTTCACTGGCATTTTCTATCTCGTTGGCGGTATCTGGGCCATGCTTAAGCGCAGTTCCTCAGCAGGTAGTCCGTTGGCTGATCACCTCGAAAACGCAGTACAGACATTTTGGGTCTCCATTATTTTGACGGTCGTGGGTATCTTCTCCATGCCGCTGTTTGGCATTGGCTACTTAATACTTGTCGGGACATCCGTTTGGGTCATCTATCGCTGTGTGAAAGGACTCGTTAGGGTGCTCGACAATCAAGGTTACAACTAAAAAAGAGAGGCTCGATTGAGCCTCTCTTTTTCGTCAGTCAGTTAGGGCAATGACTTTGTCTATCCTTAACTGCTCTATGAATCCCATATCATGACTGACAACTAACACAGTCCCTGCGTAGCCGTTAATAGCAACAATCAACTGTTGTTTTGCTTCGAGATCCAAGTGATTATCCGGTTCATCCAATAACAGGGTAGCCACCTGTTTTTGGTGCGAAGCAATCAACATGGCTAGCTTCATTTTCTCGCCACCACTGAGTTGCTCGACTTTGTCATAGACTTTGTCTCGCCTAAAACCGATGCCAGCTAATAGAGTACGAGCAACAGGAATTGTCATCTCATTACACCCTTCACACACAGCGTCAATCAGCGCTAAATCACCGTTAAGTATAGAAAAGTGTTGATCTAAGTAAAAACACTGCGTATTGACTCGAAGCCCATCAGTCACATCACTTGAGTTTTGGCTAACAGCGAGTACTCGCTTTAAAATGGTCGACTTACCCGAGCCATTACGACCTTTTAGCCACGCATGCTCGCTGGTAAGCACCGTCGCACGAATCGGTACACCAAGCACATTAGCATGCTGAAATGCGTCAAACGCGATGGCTGTCTTACCCTTCGTTTGAACCACTCCGGTGTACCATTTCTGCGCTTTATTCTGTTCTATTTGATCCGTCACTTGCTGAAGTTTTTGATCCAAAACCGCGAACTGGCGTTCACTTTGAGCGGCAATCGCGGCGTTAGCATTCTGTGCGCCTTGCTTTTTACCATCCATCAGTATTTTTGGCTGGCTACCACTCGTCCTTTGCGCTTTACCTCTTGTCGCGAGTTTTTGAGCTGTGATTAGCCGTTGGTGTGCTTTCTCTGCTTTTACCTTTCTTTCCTTAATCAGTGATTTTGCTTTGTCCTGCAACGCTTGCAGATGCTCATTTTTGTGAGCTACGAATGTTTGGTAGTTGCCTCCATAACAGGTAATACCTAACGAGTTCAGCTCGAGTATTTTGTCAACGTGATTGAGGAACGCAATATTGTGGCTTACTACCAGCACCGGTCTATCTATTGTTTTCAATTGCTTCACTAACCAATCAACATGCTCAGAATCTAAATGGTTAGTAGGCTCATCAAGAACTAATGCGTCATAATCTTGCTGCAGTAGTACATAAAGCCTTAATACCGCACGTTGCCCACCACTTAATTGCGCGAGTTTGATATTGAGATCGGTAGGCAAACGCAGTTGCGTGAGTAGCCTTGCTAATTGTTCAGCAAGATCCCATTCATCATCGGCAATCATGTCAAACCAATGACAAGAGCTATCACCTTGCTGAATGTGCTCAAGGGCGAGCAACTTTTTTTCCACACCTAATAGTTGAGCAATACTTTGAGACAAGTCTGATTCACTTTCTAATTGGTTATAGAAGCCAACAGATCTGATCTGGTTCCCCCACTCCACTCGCCCTTCAGACGGTGGGGTTAATTTAGCGAGGATCTGCGCCAAATGACTCTTGCCACTGCCATTTTTTCCTACTAACGCTGTGATGCCTTCTTCAGTTGAGAAGCTAATCGATGAAAATAGTCGGTCTCCATCAGGAAACTGCTTTGAGATTGAAATTGCATGAAATGCAGTCATACATCCTCCTTTACAGAGCATGTGACGCTTGGCAGATAGTACTATTTCAAGTCAGCTATATGCTGAGGATAGAGATGTGTAGATAGAACGAGCCAACGCCCACTAACTCTGCGATTTCAAAAGTTACTTGTATAAAACGATCGAAATTGAGTTAGTTGTTCATGTAGGCGTGTACTCCTAGGAAAGTGATAGTGAATTTATAACTCAAGCGGCATGAGAAAACTACTGTTCTGCTCAAAAAAGCAAAATTCTCTGCGTCTTTTTTGAATTAGCACCGTCTAATTTAATGACCACTTATTTATGATAAGAGAAACCTATGTTTAAAGTAACCTCATCAACGTCCGCTACGCAGAACAACTTTATCAAACATGATTCTGTCATGTTGAACCAGTTTTACGGAACAAACGATGTCATACCCTATTGGGTCGCTGATATGGATTTTCCCATTGCAAATCCAATTACGCAGGAATTACAACGTCTTGTTGAGCGCGAAGTTTATGCTTACGAGTTCGACTCTTCTCGAGTTTTTTCAGCCATTGCGCGCTGGAATGAAACAGCACATAACCTGTCATTAGACCCAAATCACTTCGTGCAAGTACCGGGCGTCTTGAGTGCTATTGCCCTGTTGATTCGCCAATTTACCCAGCAAGGCGACGGCGTATTGATTCAAACACCGGTTTATCATCAGTTCCGCAGATTGATTGAATCGGCAGGCAGAGTGGTTGCAGGTAATTCTCTCAAGATCGAAGATGGACACTACACCATCGACTTTGACGATTTTGAGCAGCAACTCAAACAGGGCAATGCCAAAATGGTTCTTTTGTGTAACCCTCATAACCCTGTTGGTCGTGTTTGGACTCGCTCTGAACTTCAAACGATGGTCGATATTGCCCGCCGTTACGATGTGATTATCGTTAGTGACGAAATCCATGCCGATATCGTTTTCGACGCTCATACATTCACATCAATTGTCTCTTTGGGATACGAAAAAGCGATCTCCATTATCGGCTCACCCGCTAAAAACTTTGGACTTAACAGCATAGCGAACGGATATATATACACCGATAACGACACTTTGTATCAACAAATCAAATCAACCGTGAGTTCATTGGCTATCGACCATGGGAATGCGCTAACAACTTATGCCACCATCGCTGCTTACGAGAAAGGTAGAGAATGGTTTGAAGGCTACTTGCAATACACTCAAACCACTGTTCATTGGATCGCCGAGTTTGTTGCCTCATCTTTGCCAGAAATCACCATGTATAAACCTGAGGGTACCAACCAAATCTGGTTCGATTTTTCCAAGTTACAACTAGCGCCGGATGCGCTGAAGTCTTTGCTAGTTAACGAGGCAAAAATGGGGCTGACTCCGGGTGCATGGTTTGGCGAAACCAACCCTAATTACTATCGCATGAATATCGCAGTGGACAGAGCACAGATCCAAGCGTCATTTGCTAGGTTGCACACCGCAATTAAATCTCTCTAAATCCCACTCCCCTTAATGGCTAAGGGGAGATTCACTGCCGATTTAACCACGCTTCCTTTGGAGCATAATCGGTCACACCGCCGTGACCGATTTCGATATCACAACATCGCATGATATGCTCCCTCAGCTTGATTCGGCTTCGTTGAATTCGACTCTTAGCACCAGATAACGATATCCCCATTCGCTCCGCTATCTCTTTTTGAGATATTCCCTCAAGTTCTGCCAGTATTAAAGGTGTGCGATACTGCTCTGGTAATTCATCTATGAGCGGTCTTAAACATTGTGACACCTCTTGATGAGCCTGCTCTGCCGTATCCGGCTCTTCATGAACAAGATCTTGCGGTAACTGGTCGAAATCACGACGCTGACGGTAGTGATCCATAATCGTATTATGGGCAATGCGAAATAGCCAACTACTCAAACTTTCTTGGGACTTGAGCTGATGTAAATTATCACTCGCTTTGATGTAAACATCCTGCAAAATGTCGTCAACAAAATGCTCATCATCCACTTGTTTCGCGATGTAATTTCTTAGTTTTGTTTTGTGATTTTGCCATTCTGCAAGCATAAACCCAGGCTCCTAACCCCACATTGCCTTAATTAATCTCTTTAAGACGAAGCAACCCCATAAAAGACGCAACTTTTCTGCCGATGCATTAAGGTCATGATAAAACACGAATAGGCTGAATATCTTGCGTCTCTGGGAAAGTGTTGTTGAGCGTCGTTTGATCCGCCCCCATATGCTGCTCTAATACACCTTTGATGACAGCACGAACATCCAACGTTGGTTGTAAGTCACGCCCCTGATAGAGCTGATTGCTAGCTAATCCTGGCCAATCGGATAAAACCTTAGAGCGTTGTACTGCTCCTCCCATCACCAACATCGCATTGCCTGTGCCGTGATCGGTCCCTTTGGTCCCATTCTCGGCGGCGGTTCGTCCAAACTCACTCGCTGCAATTACCACAGTCGACTGCCATTTTTCGCCTAATGCGGATTTTAACGCTGCCATACCTTGGTCAAACTTATTGAGCTGATTGGCAAGTCTGCCTTTTTCCGCCCCTTGCGACGAGTGTGTGTCCCATCCGCCCAGCTCTAGCACTACGATATTAGGCCCATTGGGCGAGCTC
The DNA here is from genome assembly GCF_021568915.1 of Vibrio sp. McD22-P3. NCBI lineage: Bacteria > Pseudomonadati > Pseudomonadota > Gammaproteobacteria > Vibrionales > Vibrionaceae > Vibrio > Vibrio sp. McD22-P3. Next base: position 370,266 of record NZ_JAKGTN010000002.1, on the reverse strand, counting down.
ACAAACTTGCCAGCCTGCTTGGCTAAGTTGGTAAATTGTTTATTTTGATTGCCGCCCATGGACATTGACTCTAACTTCATTGCTTCTTCAAAGTTTGCAGAGAGTTTGGCATCAGATTGGAACATTTCGACAAGTAAATTGGCTTGTTCTTCTTTAGCTTTTAGCTTGTGAGGAAACCAACTGCTGACTTTGACATCACCTTGAGCAATCAATGGTAGCCCGGCATCAATAGCAATCGCTTGGTTGTTCTGTTGTGTCGACAAAAAGCGATTCAACCACCCCACAGGATCAAATGGATCCGTGGAGCCATTTTCTAGAATCTTCTGACCATCAAAGTGAGAACGACTTCGATAACCAGTGGCACAAGCATGAACAAACATGGCTTGCTTGTCTTGATACATCTGATGAACACTTTTTAATGCTGGATGTAAGCCAAACCCTTTCTCTAACGGGTTAAGCTGATCTTTGGTGAGTGCTATTGTTGGCCGTAACTTTTGGTAATGCTCATCAAAACTTGGTACTACCACGTTGAGGCCATCCATCGCGCCACGAAGTGTTATCCAAATCAGTACATTTGGGCTTTGCGTTGACGCAAAGGAGAAATTGGGTAGCAAGGTAACCAGAGACGCCGCTCCTACGCCTTTCAAAAAATGTCGTCGTGTCGTCATAACCGTTTACCTATATTGAAACTGTGGGCTCATCCAAAGCGCAACAAACTTGGAACTGGCATCTTGTGCCTTTTCTAACGCAGTCAGTAGGTGTTCATCGACTTCATTACCATAAAGGCGTTGTGCAATCTGTGTCACCCTGTCATCCGGATTCTGTTTACTGCGCTCAATCTGGGTAATCAAAAGCTTAGCCACTTGGTTGGCGACTTGCCAACGCTGAGTCAATGCGGCCGAGCTATTATAATCAGCGTCGTTATCAGGCCACCCTGCGGGCGACCCTGACATAAACGGTTCTTGCCCTAATTGTCTCAACATTGAATGCATCTGCTTCTGGTTGGGTTCAAAATCGGCGCTGCGGAGCACGGCAAAATACCATTCCTGAGGTGTACGAAAACGCAGGCGCTCATCCTTATTTTTGAGGCTGCTATTAATCAATGTCAGATATACCGGAATTAACATGCCTTCGTTATCTATCCAGACTTTGGTGAGTTTATCTACCAATGAAGAGTGTCCTACACCGTAGAAATGCTCGACCAATTTGCCACATAGATGTCTTGCGGTATTTTCATGATTTGCAAGATCGCGAAGACAGCTCATGCCCTGTTCTTCACCTTGCTGATCGTACACTTTACCCAATACGTTAATCGCACCAGGTTCATGCATGGTCGATGAAAAGCGATAACCTGGACTGTCCGGTTTAAAGCTCACCGTCCAACCAGTGATACCCTGCGCGAGCTCAACAACATCGTTTTGTGTATAGCCACCATCCACGCCTAAAGTATGCAACTCTAAAATCTCTCGAGCTAAGTTTTCATTGAGTCCTTTATTGCGCTTTTGCCCTGCTTTGGAATTAGGCCCAACTGACTGGTGGTTATCAAGGAAGATCAGCATACTGGGGTGTTGAATCACGCCTACCAGCATACTCGGAAAATCGATAGACCAAAGCTCTCTGATTACTTCATTTTCAACACCAGAAGCAATTGGACGGACTCTACGTGTATCCGCGGAGATCGCAAAATGGTTGCTCCAAAATTGGATTAAACGTTCTTGAAAGCTTAGTGGAGTGTATAGGGTATGTAAGTTTCGCGCATGAACAAGATTGCGAAAGTTTTCTTGAAAAAACGCATTATTGGTTTTGGTAAACTGTTTTTTCTCTTCTGCGCTTTTTGCTGCCTTTCGTCTTCGATTCAGGTCACCAAAATGTGCCAACATTTCATCGGTAGATGGAAGCGATGAAATCGCCTTATGAGTATAAGCCTGAGCTTTGAGTTGCTCATTTAAACTAGGTTCAAGCTTAGCATCACCAACTCTTGGCCCAAAACCAAATCGCTGCGAAACAATGTATTGAGCAGTGTCCTTGTTCTCCATGGCAACCTCTGTAAGTATGCGATACCTAAAGCATTACACACTAAGCAAAAATTGCACACCTGCCCTGACGATAAAATAACAAACGGCGCTCATTTGAGCGCCGTTTTGACTTTATCCGGATAGGATTAAGAACGTTTAGGTTGCTTGTAAGTCTTACCTGCCGCCTTATACGTGTCACTTTGCTTCATTTCAAACATAGCGTCGAAGAACCAAGCGACAAACTTAATGATATCGTCACCTTCGTTCATAATGTGCTCTACGTATTCTTGCTCGTCACCGTTATCATCGATATCGGTGAATACATGATAAATACGCTGTTCACCATCGACATCCGCTAATGCAAATTGACCGCTTAAACTGTTTGCTGCCTCGACAATCTCTTGGTTCTCGACGCTTTTAAGCTTATTCAATGCATCTGGGAGCGTTTTGAACTCGCAAAGCTGCATGACAAGTAGTTGAAATTCTAGTTGTTGCATTATCAATACCGTTATTAACCTAGCGAACTACAAGCTCGCCAGTTTAGTTTCTTGTTTCTCAAGCATAGAGTCTAACTCATCACGACGAGCAATAAACTGCTTGAGCTCGTTCTTGGGCACAGAGTCTGCCATAGGAATGTTCGCTCGCATAGCATTAACTGGTCGCCCACGAGAAATCAATTCGTAATGCAAGTGAGGCCCAGTCACTCGCCCAGTCGCTCCAGACAAGCCGATACGAGTACCACGAGTCACCTTTTGACCTTTCTTCACCAGAATCTTACTTAAATGAAGATAACGAGTCTTGTACGGACCACCATGGTCGATAACGATATACTTACCTGCATATGGGTGGTTGCGCACCATAGCAACAACGCCATCACCAGTGGTATAAACATTCGTACCAGTACGAACACCGAAATCAGTGCCGTTATGCGGGGCAATCCTGCCTGTTACAGGATGGCGACGGTTAGGGTTGAAGCCTGAGGTAATTCGATGATTTTTCACAGGGTAGCGCATAAATGCACGCTGTAAACTGTCACCTTTAGCATCATAGTACTGACCATTAGTATGAAGGTAAGCTGAGTACATCGCGCCACGGTTAAAGATCTTAATTGCTTGTATTTCAGAGTTACCTGTCGCGGTGCCATCAACAAACTGACTGTTTTTGACAACTTCAAAACGGTCACCGGCACGAAGGTCACGAGTGAAACTCAGTTTGTCTTTAAGCAGTGTAACAACTTGCTCAATCTCACGAGGGTTTAAACCTAATTTGTTCGCTGAAGAAGAGAAGCTGCCATGAATTTCACCGACCAAAGCCACGCTTTCCCACACGCCAGGAATAGAGACATCCTTAAATTCAAAGCTACCGTCGTCTAGTCGAGTATAAACCGCTTTTTCGGCCACACTGCGTTGAACTTCCAATTGACCGAGTGCGCCAGTGGCTTCATCTTGCCAAAATCGCATCTTGTCACCGGGACGCAGCGTGTCGAGCACTAAGTAATCCAAATCGGTTTCCATTACTGACATCATGTCTGAGTAAGGAAAACCAAGTTGGTCGAAAATTTGGCTCAAGCTGTCACCTGACTTCACGGTATAGGCGAATTTAGGTGGTAGTTCAGCTTTGGTTGGCTCAGGAGTAATGGCTTTGGCGATAGGTGAATCATTAAGGTCTAGCTCTACCGTTCCGTTGAGGTTTGAGCTAGGCAGACTATGAAGAAACAGAAACGCCGCGATAAGAGGCACGGTAAAAGCGAGGCCGCGTTTTAGTTTTCGTGACGGCGTCTTTGCCGCGCATACGCCGTCTATAGGTTGATTCGATTGCACAATGGTTCCAATGCATTCCATTAAAAAGAGCCAACAGGTTAATCGTTTCTTCGGCGAATTGCATCCGATTGAGAGGAAAATTAAGGTAAAACCTGTGATAAGAATGTAAAAAAGCGAAGCTTGTCGCTTCGCTTTCTACAAAATCAGCATTACTGAGAATCAGGCTTCACATACCTGTTCTGTTTTTACAATACAGTTGTCGGCGCCGAAGCCATTTGGTACATAGTTATCCGCTTCAGCATCATTAACCCAGTCGTTCTCATTCACAAGGTAGCGGAACTGAAACTCCGCGTTTTTTGGCAAACGAGTTTTATATTTGAAAGATTTGGTTTTCGCAACTTTCTTCATTGGCATAGGTTGCCAATCGTGAAATTCTGCCACTAGTACCGCACTTTCAATATTGGTCGCATCCAGTTCGAACGTGACTTCTACTTCATCTTTAGTTTTAAAAAAACGCTTATTGATCATTTGCAAGCTCCGTTTGTCTAAAAAATAACAACATCAAAGTGTCATATTATGTAATCAAGCTCACATTCTCAACATAATAAGTGACAAAGATGCATATCATTTACGAGTGGAAACAAATTCCAATTAACATCCTGTCAATTTGCCATTTTTCAGTGTGCAAACCAGTGAATTTTCCTTTGTCGGCGTTTCTGTCATTGACTGTTCAGGGCCATGGCTTTTGAACATTAATGTTGCATCCTGTCCGGATAAGTCTAGAGATTCAATGTCCACTCGATCCCCAGCTAGTTTAGCGTCTGTAAGAATTACTCGCTGCCTTGATTCGTCCCAATTAAACAAGCCAAGGTAATAGAAGACTCCCGAGCCTTGGTTACTCACGGCAAATGGTACAACAGCGAAATGAAGCTTATTGTTTTCAAACATGAGTTGCTTAAATTGATACAGTAGGTAGACGTTGCCACGCTCCATACCATCATCATAACTACCTGCAGCCACTTTTTTATCAACATCGATATCAGTAAGCAAAGAGAACGCGCTGGTTTCTGGTACCTGAATTGTCCATGGATTTGCCACTTTAACGCCTAGAATAGTCTCTACGACGACATCGGCCTTTTCTGCTTGGTGAGATGGGAATTTGGCCAGTATCTCCTCATCACTCATCGAAAATCGATAGACTCCAGCCACAATGACAACGACGAGAAGACAAAGTGGGATCAGTAAAATCAGTGGCACTGGAAGTTTCTTGCGAGGCATTGTGATAATTCTCAATAAGTTAAGTTCTTCGTTTAGTGTAGCGCTTTCGATTACTAAGCTCAAAGAGTAACAACCCACTATACTTAGACAGATTTACAAAGCCTTAGCACCGAACATTGTTTTGCATATCATTTACGACATCAGCACTAAATTATGAATATTTAGTCCTTATTGATGAATAGTATTGCCTTGATTGATAAAAAGCAGTAATCTTGCGCGCAATGAGCAAATATGGATGTTTAGTGAATAAATAGGCAACGGAATTGTCCATTATTAACTAGTTGTAACACGAGAGAAAAATGCAAAATAGCGCTCAATCTGTTCCTGAGTCTGGAAAGAAAGGCAACTTCTGGATGTTCTTCATCCCGTCTTTAATTGGCCTGTTCCTGTTCATGGCTCCAATCACCTTTGACGGCGGTTTAACTATACCTGTCGCTGTCTTAGCTAAATCACTACAAGCGGCGGTTGGCGATTTCATCGTACCTCTAGTTACAGCTATCATCGCATTTATGGCTATCGCGTCAGTCATCACCCGCATTGCTAAGCCAACATTCATTAATAACAATGAATTTTTAAACGGTCTATTTAATCCAAGCCCAATGTGGTTAGCAGTTCGTTTGATCGGTGGCTTAGCGGTAGTAATGACTTACTTCCAAGTTGGTCCTCAAGCGATTTGGGAAGAAAATACCGGTGGTCTAGTACTCGAAGGTCTGCTACCCACTCTATTTGCTGTATTTATCTTTGCAGGTTTATTGCTTCCTCTTTTGCTTAACTTTGGTTTGTTAGAACTATTTGGTGCGTTACTAAGTAAAATCATGCGCCCAGTATTCAACCTACCAGGTCGTGGTGCTATCGACTGTATGGCATCTTGGTTAGGTGACGGTAGTGTTGGCATTCTTCTAACGAGCAAGCAGTACGAAAACAAATTCTACACCATGCGTGAAGCAGCCGTTATTGGTACTACTTTCTCAGCAGTATCAATCACGTTCAGCTTAGTGGTTATCGCTCAGGTTGAGCTTGAGCATCTGTTTTTACCGTTTTATGGCGCTATCTGTTTAGCAGGTGTTGTTGCAGCGATTATCATTCCTCGTTTGCCGCCACTACGTAACAAAAAAGACGTGTTCATTGACGGTACTAAACCAGCTAAAGATGCTGAAGTGATTCCTGAAGGCCATTCTACTTTCTCTTGGGGTCTTGATTTAGCACTTAAACGAGCAGGCACTGTTACTTCTGCAAAATCGGTGTTTGGCGAAGGTATTAAGAATGCCGTAGATATGGTGTTTGGGGTTCTTCCTGTGGTTATGGGCCTAGGTACAGTCGCGCTTGTTATCGCTGAATACACTTCAGTGTTTGAAACGCTCGGTACACCATTTATTCCTTACCTAGAGTTATTGGGCGTACCTGAAGCAGTTGCGGCATCCAAGACTATGGTTGTTGGCTTTGCAGACATGTTTATTCCGTCAATCCTAGCAGCATCAATCAATAGTGAAATGACGCGTTTTGTTATCGCCGCGATGTCCGTTACTCAGCTTATCTATATGTCTGAAGTGGGTGCTCTACTACTTGGTAGCCGTATCCCAGTAAACATCTTCGAACTGTTCGCTATCTTCATCCTGCGTACTTTGATTACGTTACCTGTTATCGCTGGTGTCGCGCATTTGATTTTCTAGTAAAACATATTGCTCAGTTAAAAGGCTCACTTCGGTGGGCCTTTTTAGTATGGCTTACCTTTTGCGTTTCCATTCAAACCATCGTATCAACCATAATCCAAACCTTTCCCCTTCACTAATTACTGTGCTCAATAACAAACTCGCTAATTTAGGCGCCCACATGGCAACAGAGTAGTGTTGTTATTGATTATTGGACAATGCCTACTGTTATTGATTACGGTCCAACATCGCATCGTGTAGAGGCTTTTTGGAGAGATAAGTTATGAGGAAATCAATGAGAACATCATGGTGACGGTGGGATATAGTAAGCGCTCACCGAGGACAAGCCGCAAGGGGAGTGTTTCGGCGTAATCTCAGGTAGTTGTTCGACGATTGAAGCTCTAGTAGTCTAAACAAGAAAACGGAGCCGATGGGCTCCGTTTATATAAGGCAGTGTTTCTGTTCTATACGGCTAAGCGCTTAGAAGAAGTACTTGAAGCGTACGCGGAAACCAGTGTCCTTGTCTTCTGAAACGTCTTGCTGAACAGTTTTGTCGTTAACTTTAGTGTGGTATGCACCCACGTAAATAGAGAAGTCTTCAACTTGAAGTACATCTGCAAACTCGTAAGAAGCATAAACAGTGTCTACATTTACTTTACCATCTAGGTAAGTACCAACTTTCTTACTTTCATAGTCGTTCTCTGCCCAAACGTAACCAAGACCAAAGCCTTTGTAAAGAGCGTTTAGACCAAGGGACATGTTGTTCTCATCAACTGCATCCATGTATGCAAAGTTTGCAATCAAGTTCCAGTCATCAGTTGTATAGTTTGTAGTCACACCGTAACCCATACGGTCAGAGATATCTACATCGCCATCTACACCTTGTACAACAACAGCGTCTTTAATTAGGTTTGCTTCCATAGAGGCAGCAATGCCAAAGTTGCCCGCTTGATAGCCTACAACTGGACGAACTAGTAGAGAATCCTTAGAGCTCTTGATTTGTACGTTGTGGTATTCTTTGTCAGCAAATAATACAGAACGGTCACCGATCATTGTGGCAAGTTCTAGGTAAAGGTTGTCAAAGTTTTGGCTATACATGATTTGACCATCAGCACCACGACCACGGCCTTCTTTCATTTGATAAACATATGGTGCGTCGCTTGATACTAGATCATTAGATGTATCACCAGAGTATTCAAGGAACGTGTCTTGACCTACTGGGAACATGTCAAATGCTTCGAAACGACCCATACGCACGTTCCAGCCATCTTGAGCACCGAACGCAAACCATGCGTCATCCAGTGCAACTTCACCGTTGCTTTGCATTAGCGGTTGAACATTTACTTGGAAAACATGACCTGTAGAAGTTAGACGCTCTCCTGAGAACTCAAGAAGAATACGACCAGATTGGCTAAAATTGTAATCAGATTCGCCAGCAGCTGGGTGCTCGCGGTCAAAGTTCTCATAGTTGAAATCAAATTCAACATCACCACCGATAGAGAAGTTACCAGTTTCGTTGTCAACGATGCTGATACCAGCGTTTGCCGCCATTGCAGAAGAAACAAGTACTGCAGCTAGCGATAGTTTGAAAGTATTTTTCATTATTAACCCCAAGGATTGTAATTAACTATTTTTGTTATTTTTTAAAAGCTATTGAGTTGTCGTGAATAAGCGTCGTTAAACTTTGAAAACTCATTCACCAGTCACATTACTCAAAAGTTTGAAAATCATGTACCGAATGAACGAGACAAATTTTCACTAATATCCCGACATGCAGCAATCCTAAGAATTTGAAAATGCCTATCTAAATCACGTTTTTATAAAAATGCAAATATTCTTATTTATCAATAGTTTATATATAAATAAATATACATTTAGCTTTAAAAACATTTATTGAGGTAATTTAGGGGAACTTTTTGGCGGATAAATTACTTTCAGTGATCTTGCTCACACACATAGTAATTCTTAACTACTATTTAAATTATTAATTATCAGTTTCCAAAATGTAACAATGGTGTAAATGTATTTTCTATATCACCTCTAATGCTCATGTTTATTTTTTCCACACTATTTGTATTGCCTTTCTATTAATCTAGTTCTCGTTATCCATGCAGTGTTATAGATATCAAGTGTAACAATATGCATAAAAAGCCTTGCTATTAGACTCATATGGTCTAAGTTAGAGATAAGGAAAAACAAAGGAGTGATGCTGATATGAACCATGCGCTAGAAAAAGACATTGTCGACGCTATGCATCATTTAAATACTGAGCAGCTTCGCGACGTGAAGCGATTTGTTGAGCGTTTATCAACACGCCAACAGCCCAGCGATTTGGTTACGGAAGAAGAATTAGCTATGATTATGGAACTAAGCACATCCAAGCGAAGCTACCGCTAATCTAGACGAGTGACCATACCTAACAAAAACGACCAGCCGAGGCTGGTCGTTTTTGTTTTCATCTATTCGTAATGAATACCACTTAAGTAATGTATCTGTCCGGTTGCTTTGGACAAATGAAGTTGGTTCAAATCGCTAACGAAAATACGTGATGTGAATACCGTCTCTCCGAAGTCACAGAATATTTCAATACTGGAATGGTCGACAAACACACGCACTAGGCTGTCATTACTTTGCCGCAGAGCGTATCGAACTGTGCCAAACTGCTCAGCATGTGTTTCCGTCACATGTGTCCTGTCTAAGCACCACTCCGTTTCATTGCCAGAAAACGTCATTTTGTCGCCACTCTGATTAGCAAACTCTATAACGAAGTCTTGCTCCACACTCACTTCAAGTTCAAAAGCTCGACTAATTAGTTCATGTTGTGGCCTTAATACTTCACTACTTTCGCGCAAGTCAGTAAGTTCCACGAGCGGTGTTTGGCGCAGTTTATTACCTTCTATGCTTATCTCTCTTGGCAATGTCAGCATATGCGCCCAGTAATTCTTATCCGTTGGATACTCGCTTTTCGAATTACCTAACCAACCAATCAGAATGCGGCGTCCTTTGTTGTCTAAATAAGTTTGAGGGGCATAGAAATCAAAGCCTTTATCGAGTTCAAAGTAGCCCTGATGTTCGAACTTAAGATTCTCAGTATCTAACGGTTTACCAACGATATAGACCACAGAAAACACATTATTGAAATCGTACTTACTATCAGAAGTGACGCCTTGAGGAGAGAAAATAAAGACGCCACTACCAGTCTCCTCATAGTAGTTAGGGCACTCCCACATATAACCAAACTCACCAATGCCTATATCAACATTCCCCTTGTATTGGTAGGCATCGATTTGTCTCCCGTGATAAAGCGCCAACTTACCTTGCTGTTGATGGCTCTCAGCACCAATCAACATATAATAGTCATCTTCTCTCTTCATTGTGACAGGGTCACGCATGTTATGTGTGTAGTGTTGAGAGTTGTAGTCAACAACGACTCCTTTCTTCTCTATCTTCCCTTCTTTATCCATAACAGCGAGAACTTGAGTCGGGTGACCGCTGTTTGGTTCATATACCAAATGTCCGGTATACAGCAGGTTAAGCTGCTCACCCTCAACGACTGCCACACCAGTATGACACCCGTGTTGGTCGTAATCCTGATCAGGATACAGTGCGACTCCTCTATCTTTGAAGTGCACGAAATCCTTCGTTGATACGTGATACCAGTGCTTAAGTCCATGAACGGGCCCTAATGGAAACCATTGATAGAAAATATGATGTTCACCATTAAAGTAACTAAGCCCATTTGGGTCATTAACCAACCCATGTTTGGGTGCTATATGGTAACTCGGATAATAGGGGTCATTTTGAGTCAATGACTCAATATGTTTCAGATACTCTGCTGACACTTCGTCTAGCCGCACGAAGCGGTTTTGACGATTAGAAAAATCCATAACGACTCACTGTAGCTTTAAAACGCAAAATCCCTTCATGTCACCTAGTCGCGTCCATGAAGGGATAAAAAGGAAATAAGTTATTGAGGTTCTTTGTAGAACAACTTAGTCATGACAAAAGCTACCAAAGCAGCAACCAACATGACCACGATATACATACCAAGACCACCACCGAGGTACAGCAGCATTCCAGGAAGCATCGTCGCCCCCGTACCCGCTGAACCAATTCCTGCGATAGCACCTAGGCAGCCACCGATTGCACCGCCAACGCATCCATAAAGGAATGGCTTAACGCGAGGTAAGGTCACTGCAAACATTGCCGGTTCAGTAATACCAAATAACGCAGGTAGCGCTGCCCCAAACATGCCTGACTTTTTCACCTTGCTGGTTTGCATAGTCATCACCGCAATCGCCGCACCAAATTGACCTGCAATCGCAGCGGTACCCAGTGGGTTGATATAGTCAAAACCAGTTTCAGTCACCATGGCAATGGTAATTGGCACGATAGTATGGTGCATACCCGTAACGGCCATAAACTGAATCGCGCCACCGTAAATCAAACCGCCAATACCGTATGGAATTTGTAAAAAATACACTACGACATCGGTAATTAGCTTTTCGATACCTAATAGTAATGGTCCAACGAAAACTAATCCTGCAATCAGCGACACCAACAGCGTAATGAATGGAGTAAGGATAAGATCCAACACCTCCGGCACGTACTTGCGTGATGTTTTCTCAACAGTTGCAGCAAACCAACCCATAAACACGGCAGGTAAGATAGAACTCTGCAAGCCAGTGACGGCAATATTAAAGCCGAAGAAAGGAATCATCAGTGCTTCTGCATTACCAAAAGCGACATCCCATTTGCTTGCTAATTGAGGAGCAACCAGCATCAATCCGAGTACAATACCGAGTACTGGATTGCCACCGAACACTCTCATCGCTGACCATGTCACTAAGACTGGAATAAAGATAAACGCGGTATCAGTAAGCACTTGAGACAGCGTCGTCAATTGAGGTGACAATTCCACCCCAAAGCCATTAACGATCAGTCCGCGCAATCCCATCAATAAACCCGTCGCAACTAGCGCAGGAATAATGGCAACAAAGATATCTGAAAACGTACGAGTCACTCGTTGGAAAGCACTACCCGCTTGCTCTTTTTTCGGTGCGGCACTGGTTTCAACATCACCATTGCCTGTTAATACCGCAAACACCTTACCAACAAAGCCCGTACCTAGTATGACTTGGTGTTGGCCATTTTTAAAAAAGTAACCGTGAACGCCTTCTGTTTCGCCTAGTTTTTCCGCATCGACTTTAGAGTCGTCTTTCGTCACGACCCGCAACCGCGTTGCACAATGTGTCAACTGCTCGATATTGGTTTCTCCACCAAGCAGCGCCATCACTTCTGTTGCAACGATTTGAGCATTTCTTGCCATTTTTTCGTTCTCTCCCAAGAGCACAAGATAACAACCTGTATTCAACATGTATTAATGTAATACAGGATAAATACAAGTTGTATCTATTTGTGCTTTTGAACTTTAGAAACGTGCTTATCATCACATTCAATAATAGTTAGCTCAGATACAAAAAAACCACCTCATTAAGAGGTGGCTTGGTAACTAATTGATAAGATTATTAAAGTCTGGCAGTTATCTCAAAGTCATAGACACTGGACTTATAATAGACAATGGAGTACTCATAAGGCTGAGATTCAGTGCGAAAATTGATCGATTCATTGATCAGTATCGGCTCTAACTTATCTACAGACAGCTGCTTTTGAATGAATAGGCTTGGCAACGCTGGTTTTATCTTTTGTTGTGTTTTCACCATTTCAATATCACGTTGCTTAAGATAAGCAAATTTGGAGCCCGAAAGAGACTGGGCATCTAAATCTGGAAGTAACGCCCATGGTATATAGAAATCTTCGTAAGAAACAACCTGTTGATTTACAACACGCAGTCGACCGCAATGATAGACGAGATCGCCCACTGTTATAGACAGCTTGGAGGCTAATGATTCATCTGCTTCCACCTTCTCAAAGTGAATCACTTGGTTGTGAGCCTCAAGCCCTGCTCCCTGCAACTCTTGAGCAAAGCCCGCCATCCCTAAGAAATCATGCTTAAGTTTTTGATGAGCAACAAAAGTACCTTTACCTTTTTCGGAGGTGGTATAGCCAATATCGGCAAGTTGACCTAACGCCTTTCTGACCGTGACACGACTTACACCTAAACTCTCTACTAACTGACTCTCGGAAGGCAACTTCGAGCCTTGCGGATATAGCCCTTCATCAATCCGCTGTTTTAGCGTATCGGCCACTTGAATATATAAAGGCTGTAGAGATTTTGATTCCATGTCCGGTTAGTAACTCCGCTGATGAAGGTGCGCTTTAACACTAATCTTGCTTTGATATTGAGAATTAGACAAGGTCTTTTGTAGACAGTCAAAGATCTCTGACGCTAATTCGACGCAATTTTGCTCTATTGAGTCTATCTGCAATGGCAAGCAATCTAATATGGCATAATTATCAAACGTCGCAATTCGCATCCGTTCGTTGATTGCGGTAGCAAATAGGTCATGTTCGTTAAGATAGCGCAGCACCCCTTCTAACAATGAATAAGATGCCGTAAATAAACAGTGTGGCAATCGACCAAGTTCATCAACACACGCAGCCATCATGTCGTAACCACTTGAAGGCTGATAATCACGATTGAACACTAAGCTCTGATTCAACGGAATTTGGTTTGTAGCTAACGCATCTACATAACCTTGATAGCGTTCTTTACTTGGTGAAAGTTCTAATTGTCCACCAATAAAAACACACTCTGCCACGTTTTTCGTATGTTCCGTTAATAACAGTCTCGTTGCATCGTAAGCGTCAGTGGTCACCATATTAAAATCTGAAGATTCGAACGAACGGTCAAAGAAAACAAGCGGAAGATCGTCAGGTAATCCGCTATAGAAAGCATCACTGGTGAGACAAGACGCAATCATGATGCCGTCGACTTGACGTGATATTAGATTGTCTACTGCTCGCATTTCTGTTTCAGGGTCATCATCGGTTGAAGCCAGTAATAACTGATAGCCTGATGCTAAGCAGAGACGTTCTAATTCTTTGGCAATAGACGCAAAACCAAGGTTGAGTAGGTCGGGGATCACAAGTCCAAAAGTAGAGCTCTTTTTCGATTTTAGCGCTCGGGCATAAACACTAGGCGAATAGTTATTCTCTTGCACAACATGCAGTACTCTCTCCACGGTTTCTTTCGTGATTCGATGCTTTTCTGCATGCCCATTCAATACAAAACTCACCGTTGATTTCGATACACCAGCGAGTTTTGCTATGTCAGCAAGTTTTAATTTTTTGCTCATTCCTTCCTACTCATCCACTCGGTCAGTTTGATCTTATTTTCCTAAAAGATCGTGTGTGAGATCACAAATTCATTTTCAATCCATTAGACGTCTATTAAAACACATTTTCTTTGCTAAATCGATTTAGTAAACTAAAAACAACTTAGTTAATACAGGATTTTTCTCATGAGCAAAGTGTGGGTAACCGGAGATGCTGTCGTAGATTTAATACCAGATACGGCAACTACCTATTTGAAATGTCCAGGTGGTGCGCCTGCAAACGTAGCTGTGGCTATCGCACGTTTAGGTGGTAAAACTGGATTTTTCGGTCGCGTCGGACAAGACCCGCTAGGTCGCTTTATGAAGCAGACTTTGAGCGACGAAAACGTCAATACCGACTATATGCTGCTTGATGAGCAACAGCGCACTTCTACCGTTATTGTTGACTTAGATGACAGCGGTGAGCGCAGCTTTACCTTTATGGTTAAGCCTAGTGCCGACCAATTTATGCAAAAAAGTGACATTCCTGCTTTCGAAAAAGGCGATTGGCTGCACGTTTGTTCAATCGCCCTTGCCAATGAACCTAGCCGCAGTTCTACGATTGACGCAATGAAACAAATAAAGGCTGCTGGAGGCTTTGTTAGCTTCGACCCCAACCTGCGTGATGAGGTCTGGGGCGATCAAAACTTGATCAAACCTGTTTGCCGAGAAGCTATTGCGCTGGCCGATGTAGTTAAGTTTTCAGATGACGAACTCATGTTCCTCACAGACACCAATACCTTAGAAGCAGGTATTGAAGCACTTGAATCCTTTAGCAATACATTGGTCTTGATTACTCAAGGAGCGAAAGGAGCACTGGTTATTCGTGGTGCACAACAAGAGTTGATTGCTGGCACTCCAGTAAAACCCGTCGATACGACAGGTGCAGGCGATGCCTTTGTTGGTGGTCTGCTAACTCGCCTGTCGAAAACAGAAAGCTGGGTAAATGATGAAACCATTCATGACGCTGTACGATGGGCTAACGGTTGTGGGGCATTGGCAACCACGCAAAAAGGCGCAATGACCGCACTGCCTAATGAAAAAGCACTTTTGGAATACATCAAGTAGCTCCTGACACAACACAAAAACGCCTAACATGATTCATGTTAGGCGTTTTTTTAGTTCTATTGTTTGAAAAGGCAAACTACACCGACACAACACACTGTTCCATCAACGCTTCTGGATTTTTCCATACATAGATAAACTCATCGACGTGGCGCCCACATGGCGATTCGCCACGCTGTTTCATCGCTCTGTTCGCACCTATGGATTCATAGAACTTAATGGCGTTCGAATTATCCGCCAGTACTTCCAAAAACACACCATTGTCCGGATAGTACTTACTTGCCCATTCCATCGCCAACGCAATCAGTTTCTTCGCCACACCTTTGCCTTGCGCACTTGCCCTAACGTGAAGGTTATCAATGATAGTACCGAACTCGACATTGTGATTACCAAACAGGCAGATAAAACCCGCTAATTCGCCTTGGTGCTCGGCAATAATGACATGTTGGCTGAAAGGAGGGTTTAATAGTCGGGTTTGCCAAATCAGTTGCTTGTCTTCAAGAACCGACTCGTCTAAATAGGACTGACGCATGATGCCTTTATAGGCTTTTTGCCAACTTACCGCGTGTAGTTCCGCCACACTTTGGTAGTCAGAATATTCTGCTACTCTAAATTCCATTTTATAGTACCTACTGCTTAAGTTTTTACATATCCTTTCATTACATACTAATTATCTGCAACTAAAATGCAATCCATGCTGCATAAGTAATGGGCAAGTTGCACAAAAAAAGGGAGATCTTTCACGATCTCCCTTTATAAGTAGGATTACTGCCCTACTGGCAGCATATTACGCTAGCAATAGGCTCTTGCGAACTTGCCAGCACAAGTCACGCTGTAGTTACCCGCAGAGGCAGGGATGAACACTGAATGACCGCGTTCAACCGTAATGGTTTCGCCATCTAGATGCGTCAATACGATTGGCTCATCCAATGCAAATAGAATCTCTGGTGTTGTGACGTTGACAAATCGGTCTTGCTGGTCAACGTAGACGCTAAATTTAAAGTCTTCTACCGGAATTGGATAGTGCTCTGCACCATTATCCATTTCTGGTTGAGTTAACAACTCCTCACGCAGCTTAGGTTCAAAAATGGTACAAGAAGCCAGCTCTTCAACATCAATGTGTTTTGGCGTTAGGCCTGCACGAAGTACGTTGTCTGAACTCGCCATAATTTCAAGTCCAGTACCACGACAGTATGCGTGTGGAGTACAAGCGTGAAGGAACATCGCTTCGCCCGGCTCAAGCGTCAATACGTGTAAGAATAATGGCGAGAAAAGACCGATATCACCAGGGTAGAGATCTTTTAGCCATAAGATGAGTTCAAAGGTTTCGTCGCCTTGTTTGGTCTCAGCGAAAGCAAGCAACTTATTCAATGCCGTATCTTTTGCTTGGCCGTCAAGCTTCAGCATACTAACAAACAACGTCTCAAGACCTGTTGCGTCCAGAGATGCTTTATAAGCATTAATAAGAGGCGCTAACTCCTCAATATTAAGCTGTTCGAAGTTGTTTAAGATCTCTTCATAAGAGCGGAAACCATTCATTGCTTGGTAACGTGTCAATGCGTAAACCAACTCTGGTTTATGGTTTGGATCTTTATAATTGCGGTTTGCTGCGTTACGGGCGATACCATCGGCTTCTTCTTTGGCAAACCCTTGTTCTGCTTGAGCTTTGCTGGGGTGAACCTGAATAGACAAAGCGCTCGCTGCAGCAAGGACTTTGAACAGGTAAGGCAGCTCACCAAATTTCTGGCTAATGGCTTCACTCAAAACATCACTTAGGTTATCAGTAACAAACTGATCCAGACGCAAAGTCTTATCTGCGGTGACCACTTCAGAACAGCCGCCTGGGTGTGCACCCATCCAGATCTCAGCTTGTGGTTTGTTATCTGGGTTGGCAATGCCAAACAGAGTGTTAATAGACGTCACGCTACCCCAAGCATAATCTTGGATTACGTTCTGCATAGGTAAGAAATGTTGATGTTTCATTTTTCAGTCCAAGCGATTATTAAATTCTTCTGAGCAGCAATGTATCTTAATCATGGTGTCGAGATTTTGATCACTCTCATTTTGTCAGCACAAATTAGCAGACTTTAGAGTAAAACTGTATAGTTTTTAAGTAAGAGATTGAAAAAAGATATTCAACGCAGAAATGGTATCTTCGGGAAGAAACCAATCCATTAACCCGCTGTAATCAATACATTTTATTTCATTGCTTAAGCGGTTAGAGAGTATTAACCGCTGAAGGGAACAGACAAAAACTGTGATAGACCCAAGATACAATTTGGTTTATCACTCCTAGACAAATTGCCATGAACATTAAAAAAGCCCCCTCGGGCTCGAATCGAGGGGGCTTACATTATCCTACGTAACGTCGTTCTATTTCGCTACTTCTGCGATGATGGCTTCCAGTTTGTCTAAACCTTCTGCCAATACATCTGATTCAATCGTTAGTGGCGGGAGCAAGCGAATAACATTGGCTTTAACGCCACAAGACAACAGAATTAAACCATTTTCTTGTGCTTTGCTAATCACCGCTTTGGTAACATCTTGAAGTGGTTGCCCCGATTGTGGATCGGTAAACTCAATCGCCATCATTGCACCAATGGTGCGAATCTCACCAATCGCAGGCACCGTTTTTTGAAGCTCAACCATACGTGCATTAACCACTTCACCAATACCTTGGGCTTTAGCGCATAGCTGCTCTTCTTCAATTATCTTAAGCACTTCCAAACCGGCAACACAGCCTAATGGAGAACCAGCATAAGTACCGCCTAAACCACCTGGTAACGCAGAATCCATAACTTCCGCTTTACCTACAACAGCAGAGATTGGAAAACCACCAGCAATGCCTTTCGCCATCGTCATCATATCTGGTTCAATATCCAGATACTCCGTTGCGAACATTTTACCGGTGCGGGCAAAGCCTGTTTGGATTTCATCTGCTATTAGCATAATACCGTGCTGGTCACAAAGGCTGCGTAGTGCCTGAGCAAATTCCGCTGGCGCTTGGTAAAAACCACCCTCGCCCTGTACAGGCTCAAAAATGATCGCAGCAACGCGACTAGGTTCAATATCGCAAGCAAACAAATCTTGTAATGCCTGTAAGCTATCTTCTGTGCTGATGCCGTGGAACGCATTTGGATAAGGTGCATGGTAGATTTCGTTCGGGAAAGGACCGAAGCCCGCTTTGTATGGTGCGATTTTTCCAGTCAATCCCATGGTCATATTGGTACGACCGTGAAAACCACCTTTAAAGGCAATGACGCCGCTACGCCCAGTATGAGCACGTGCTACTTTCACCGCGTTTTCAACCGCTTCGGCACCCGTTGTTAGGAAAATAGCTTTCTTTTCCGAGTCGCCCGGAGCAATGTCAGTCAGCTTTTCTGCCAGCTCAACAAAAGATTCATACGGTGTCACCATAGCGCAAGTATGAGAGAAGTTGTCGATCTGGGCTTTTACAGCGTCAGTGATGCGCGAGTTTGAGTGCCCAGTATTTGTCACCGCGATGCCCGCTGCAAAATCAATGTATTTGTTACCATCGACATCCCATACATGAGCGTTGTCAGCCTGCTCGACATAAAGTGGGTACAGCGCGCCCATACCCTGAGCGATAACTTTGCTTCTTCTTTCGTGTAGTTGTTGGTTTTTCATTGTTTAATCCTTTATTCGTTACCGCTAGACGTTTAGTTGCCACCAAAGCACAGGTATTTCACATCCATATATTCGTCGATGCCCTGCTTCGCACCTTCACGTCCAATACCCGACTGCTTCACACCGCCAAACGGCGCTACTTCTGTCGAGATAATACCTTCATTAATGCCGACCATGCCGTATTCCAGTGCTTCTGCTACTTTCCAAACACGGTGGATGTTCTGGCTGTAGAAGTACGACGCCAAACCGTAAATCGTGTCGTTCGCCATTTCGATAAGTTCTTCATCCGTATCAAAACGAATTACCGGAGCCACCGGACCAAATATCTCTTCTTGAACGATATCCATGCTGTGTTTCACGTCTTTGAGGACGACTGGCTGCATAAACAAACCGTCAAGTTGTTTAAGAGGGGTGACAGGCACTGCACCTTGCTCTACCGCACGGTCAATCAGTGCTTGGATGCCCTGTTTTGCACTTTCATTGATAACTGGTCCAATGTTGACACCTTCATCTAAGCCGTTTCCGACTTTTAGCTGCTGTACTGCTGCATCAAATTTCGTTACGAACTCATCGTACACTTTACTATGCACATAGAATCGGTTCGCACAGACGCAAGTTTGACCCGCATTACGGAACTTAGAGGCCATAGCTCCCTGCACGGCTGCATCAATATCAGCATCATCGAAGACGATGAATGGCGCATTACCACCCAGTTCCATTGACGTGCGTTTGATGTCTTTTGCGGCTTGTTGCATTAACACACTGCCCACTTGAGTAGAACCAGTGAAAGACAGCTTGCGAATCAGTGGGTGAGAAGTGAAGATCGCACCGATTTTGCGTGAACTTTCACCTAGAACCACTTGCAGCGCGTCTTTCGGAATGCCCGCTTGGTACGCGAGTTCCACAATTGCAAATGCAGACAGCGGTGTTGAATCCGATGGCTTAACGACGAAACTACAACCGGCAGCCAATGCAGGACCTGCTTTACGTGTGATCATAGCGATAGGGAAGTTCCATGGCGTAATCGCACATGCGACACCAATAGGTTGCTTGATGGTTACTAAGCGCTTGTCTGCCGTTGGTCCAGGAATGGAGTCACCGTAGGTGCGTTTGGCTTCTTCAGCAAACCATTCAATAAAGCTGGCACCATACAGAACCTCACCCGCAGCTTCTGCCAATGGCTTACCCTGTTCAACAGTCATGATGCGAGCAAGGTCGTCTTTGTTCTCAAGAATTAATTGATACCAGCGGTTTAATAATACTGCACGCGACTTAGCCGGCACTTTGGCCCACTCTTTCTGCGCCACATGAGCTCGCTCAATAGCATCCATCAGCTCAGGTTCAGATGAAATAGGAGCATGACCCACAAGTTCGCCTGTTGCTGGGTTTGTCACGGCTACAGCGTTGTCCGCTGCCGTTACCATAAAGGAGAGTAAGCTCTTATTATTTATTTGCTGCATGGTAATTCCTTTTGTTCCTAGTCCTAGCTTTCGCTAGGAATGCTGTGGATAAAAAGCAGATGAATCCTAAGCGGGAATCTGCTGGGTAATGCAGTGAATATTGCCACCGCCTAGTAAAACTTCTCGTGTTGGTATGCCAACAATCTCATAATCGGGAAGCGCTTTTGTCAAAATCTCGATAGCAATATCGTCATATTGGTCATCAAGTAATGGCAAAAAGATATGTCCGTTCACCATCAGAAAGTTAGCATAGGAAGCACTCAGTCGCTCCCCTTCGTGACGATTCATACCATCGCTTGATTCAATTCCATTCGCTTCTTCTTGCGAATAGTAAAGAGGACCCGGAACTGGGATTTTGACAATCTCAATGGCTCGACCTTGTGCATCGGTTTGTGCACTAAGCGCCGCATGCGCTTCACGTGATAACTTAAATTGCGGATCGAAGGGATCATCCGTCCAGCTGAGTACCACTTTTGCTGGAGCGACAACGTGAAGTAAGTTGTCGACATGCCCATCCGTTTCATCATTAAACAAACCGTTTGGAAGCCAGACGACCTTTTCGATACCAAGATACTCGGCTAGTAGCGCTTCTATCTGTTGTTTACTTAGTTCTGGGTTACGTCCCGGACTCAATAAGCATTCTTCAGTTGTGTATAACGTGCCTTCGCCATCTGTATGAATCGCGCCACCCTCCAGAACAAATGGAGCGCGATAATGATCGATTCCCAACACATCACAGACGGATGCGGCAACTTTATCGTCATCACTCCAGTCTTCGTAAAGGCCGTTAAACTCGCCTCCCCAAGCATTGAACTTCCAACTGACGCCGCGTCTCTCTCCCGATGAATTCACTACAACAGTAGGACCGATATCGCGCATCCAAGAATCGTTGAATGCCATTTCAACCAGTTTGACGGACGAGTGCAGCATGCTTCTTGCGGTTTCATATTGCGAAGAGCTTACTGCAACAGAAACACACACTACGTCCGCAATCGCATTCGCCACGTTGGCAAAGGTTTGTTGCGCAGGTTTTGCACTAGCGCGCCAATTATCACGACGCTCAGGCCATGCCAACCAGACCTCTCTTACTGGTTCATATTCAGCAGGAAAATAGAAACCGTCTTGCTTTGGGGTCGTATCGAGTTTCATCGTCCACCTCGTTACTTAGCTAAGCTCATTATGTCTTGATATAAGTCCGGACGACGGTCACGGAACAATCCCCACGCGTGACGCGCTTGCGCAGTAGCCTGTAGGTCAATTTCCGCGTAGATGATAGTTTCACCTTCTCTTGGAGCTTCTGCCAGCTTACCGCCAGTATGATCAGTGATGAATGATGAACCATAGAAGGTAGTTTCAATGCCATCATCCACTTCTACCCCTACACGGTTAGACGCGATAACAGGTACAAGGTTGGCAGCCGAGTGGCCTTGCATAGTACGCTGCCAATGGTCACGTGAATCCAGAGATAGGTCTTGTGGCTCTGAACCAATTGCTGTTGGGTAGAAAATAGCTTCTGCACCGTTAAGCACTAAGCAACGTGCCAGCTCAGGGAACCATTGATCCCAACAAATACCTGCACCGAAAGTACCGAACTTGGTTTTCCATACTTTAAATCCTGTATCACCAGGGCTGAAATAGTATTTCTCGCTATAGCCAGGACCATCTGGAATATGGGATTTGCGGTAGTTTTCTAGTACCGTACCATCTGCATCGATCATCACTAAAGAGTTGAAAAAGGTGTTTCCCGCTTTCTCAAAATAGCTCACAGGTATAACCACATTCAGTTCTTTAGCTAGCGCGCTAAGCTCTTTGATCAGACGAGAATTATCCGTTTCTTCAGCAAGTTCAAAATACTTGGCTTCTTGCTTCTTACAAAAGTAAGGCGCTGCCATGAGCTCTTGAGGTAGTACAACATTCGCACCATTTGCCGCAGCTTCGCGAATCGCACCTTTGATTTTTTCTAGATTCGCTTCTAAATCCCAAGTTTTGGTTAACTGCATCGCAGCAAATTTAACTACTCTACTCATCGGATCTTCCTTTATCTATTCTTTGTTTGAGGCTGACTGAGTGCCTGTCATAGCAGGCACTTCTTGTTATTTTCTGAATTAGATTGCTAGTTTGTCGCGTAAGTTGTAATAAGCTGCCCCCATCGCTGTCATCGGGATAGCAAAATGACGACCGCCAGGGAACGCGATGTGGGTTAAATCAGCGAACGCGTCAAAACGTTCTGCGTGTCCGGTTAGTGCTTCAGCCAACAGTTTGCCAGCAAGGTGAGTACAAGTAACACCGTGACCACTGTAGCCCTGTAGGTAATAAATGTTGTCTGCAAAAGCACCAAATTGCGGCATGCGGGAATAAGTCAGTAGGAAGTTACCCGTCCACTTATAATCAATACCGATACCTTTTAATTGTGGGAAGATCTTCTCCATCTTAGGACGAATGATGCCTTCGATATTTTCTGGGTCACGAGCACCGTAAACTACACCGCCACCGAATAGTAAGCGCTTGTCTGCGCTAAGACGGAAGTAGTCCAATAGATAGTTGCAGTCTTCAACACAGTAATCTGATGGCAAGATCTCTTTAAGTTGCGCCTCGGAAAGGGGCTCAGTGGCTATGACCTGTGTACCACACGGGATCGCTTTATTGCTGATGTTTGGAGCAAGCCCACCTAGATAAGCATTACCCGCAAGAACGATGTATTTCGCTTTTACGCTGCCTTTTTCTGTATGAGCAACAGGATTGGCGCCTTTTTCCAGACGGGTCACACCGGACTGTTCGAAAATTTGTCCGCCAAGTGCCGTTACAGCTGCTGCTTCGCCCAACGCCAGTTTGAGTGGGTGAATATGGCCACCACGCATATCCAGTAGAGCGCCTTTATAAGCTGTGGTACCTACTGCGGCTTCCACTTCGCTCGCATCCATCATACGAAGCTGATCGTTACCATAACGTTCCCAGTGCTTTTTGTGCTCTTCTAGACCTTTTAATTGCTTATTATTCAGAGCAGTAAACATTCCCCCCTGCTTGAAATCACAATCAATGTTATGTTTGTCGATAAGGCCGCGAATGATATCACCACCTTCAAAAATCATGTCACACAGTGCCTTAGCTTGCTTTTCACCATAGCGACTTTCAATAACGTCTACGTCGCGGCTATAACTGTTAACAATCTGGCCGCCATTACGACCTGTCGCGCCGAACCCTACTTTCGCATTCTCCAGCACTACAACCTTAAAGCCTTTTTCTGCTAAATGAAGAGCTGAGGAAAGGCCCGAGAAACCCGCGCCTACGACACACACATCACACTCAATATTGTCTTGCAGTTGTGGGTACTCACTTACATTCTGGATTGAGTGAGCATAATATGAATCAGTATGTTTGTTCATGGTTATATTCCTTTCGATTACAGCTTCAGGCTTAAGGTTGGAGACGAATCCATGTCGTCTTGGTTTCAGTGAATTTTTCGATGGCATGAATCGACTTGTCACGTCCATTACCACTCATTTTGAATCCACCAAATGGGACGGTCATATCGCCCTCGTTGTAGTTGTTCACCCACACAGAGCCAGCTTCTAACTGCTTTGCGACTCGATGTACGCGATTAATATTGTCACTCCAAAGTGCAGCGCCTAAGCCATATTTGGAGTCATTAGCAATAGCGATAGCTTCTTGCTCTGTTTTAAATGGAATGACGCATAACACTGGGCCAAAGATCTCTTCTTGAGCCACACGCATACTGTTGTCCACATTATCGAGAATCACTGGTTCAACAAAGGCGCCTTTACCGCCTGCGTCACCACCACAGCGCAGCGTAGCCCCTGCGTCTAGACCTAACTTAACGTAATCGAGCACTTTTTCTTTGTGTTCACGGTCAATAAGCGCCCCCATAGAAGACGTGGGATCCATTGGATCTTTAGGTATGAAACCCTGAGCTGCGCTAATCACTTTATCGATAAATACATCTTTAATGCTTTCGTGAACCAAAAGGCGTGTTGCTGCTACGCATACTTCACCTTGGTTATAGAAACAACCTGCGGCTGTTTCTGCAGCTGCGCGGTCAAGATCGGCATAATCATCAAAGACTATATTTGCGTTCTTACCACCAGCCTCAGCCCAGACACGTTTTAGGTTAGTTTCACCGGAGGCAATCATAAGATGACCAGCCACACGAGTTGAGCCTGTAAAAGCGATACAATCTACATCTTCGTGACGTGCCAACGCTTCTCCCGCTTCATGGCCATAACCAGTAATAACTTGAAATGCACCCGCTGGAATACCTGCTTGATTCGCCAGTTTGCCTAAGAAGATTGCCGTTAATGAAGACTTTTCTGATGGTTTTAGGATGACACTGTTGCCCGCAGCCAAGGCTGGACCTAACTTCCAACAACCAATCCATAGCGGGAAGTTCCACGGAACAACAGCAGCGACAACACCGATCGCTTGATGAGAGATAAAGGCGTGAACATCTTTTTCTGTAGGTGCAACTTCACCATAAACTTTGTCGATGGCTTCCGCATACCAGCGAATAGATTTCGCTGCGCCGGGAATATCCGTCGACACACTGTGTGCAATCGGCTTACCAGTATCAAGTGTTTCTAATAGCGCTAATTCTTCAACATTTTCATCAATAAGAGCAGCAAACTTCAACAGTACGTCTTTACGCGCCGCTGGAGCAATTTGACTCCATTCACCTTGTTTAAATGCTTGTCTTGCGTAATCTACAGCACAATCAACATCGGCAGTTTGGCAACGTGCAATATTAGCAATGATTTCATCGGTAGCTGGGTTTACGACCTCTAGCGTCTTGCCATCTGCTGCTGCGGTATACTCACCATTTAGAAACGCTCTTTGCTCGATATTTAGAGCATTTCGTTGTTCAATCCATTGTTGCTGCGTTTTCATACGCTCTCCTTGGTTACCTCAAGGCGCTAGAATGCTTTTGGCGTGTGTGCACTTATCATTCTGCAAGCCTTATCGGAGTGATTAGTAAATTTATGTGGAATCGTTGTATCAATAACGTAAGACTCCCCTGCCTTTATTAGGTAGGTCTCCCCGTTATATTCAAGTTCAACTTCACCACTTAATACGGTGCCGACTTCTTCACCTTCATGCTTGATATTGGATGCGCCCGTTGTACTGTTAGGCCCATATTCTTCAATAAGAAAGCCTATTTCTTGTTTATTGCTGCCATTGTTAACCAACTTCATTGAGACATTTTCACTGCCAATTTCAATGAGGTCTTCTGGTTTAACCACGACCTTAATCTCTTTATTTTCTTGTTGCTCAAGAGTAAAAAACTCTGAAAGAGACAACGAAAAAACGTTCACTATTTTTTGCAGAGAACTCACCGAAGGACTCACTTTGGCATTCTCGATTGAAGAAATAGCGCTGTGGGTGATGCCCGCTTTTTCTGCCAGTTCTCGTTGTGAAAGTCCTCGCTCTTTTCTTAGTTGAGCGATATTTTTACCAATCTGGTGGTTATCCATGCATTCAGCCTCTAAATTACTGTGAAGCTGACATAATAAATTCTTTAAATAAAATTTGTGAGAAATGATTGTGTTTTGCTTGCCATTCTGGGTGCCACTGCACGCCAACAAAATATTTTTGACCAGGCAGACTAAAAGCTTCTACAAGTCCATCAGGTGCTTTAGCTTCTACTTTTAAGGTTGTAGCCAGCTTATCAACCCCCTGATTATGAAGCGTATTTACTTCAAACTTCTCCGTTTGATTCCACTCTGCTTTCACTAACCATTGCTGAAAGACGCCGTCATTTTCAACATAAACAGGATGAGCGGGCGCATACTTCTCATTGAAATCTTTTGATTCGCTTTCACGATGGTCATCGAACCCCGCTTCGTGAACTGCAGGGTTTAGGCTTCCCCCTAACGCCACGTTCATCTCTTGGAAACCACGACAAATACCAAGGCACGGAATGTTCATATCTATAGCACGACGTATAAGCTGAATAGCTAATTCATCTCGTGCTTCATCTTTCTTTAATTCTTCATGTGAACCGTTGTATCGATGAGGCGCCACATTGGAATGACTGCCAGGGAATAACAGTCCATCACAAACCGCCAACACTCTATCTAACTCACTGTCTTCTATTACAGATGGAAGAATGATTGGTGTGCCACCGAAGTCTTTCACTGCTTGAAGGTAGAACTCATTCAATGCCTGTATCTGATATCCAGCGAGCTCTTTCTTACAGCTTACGAGTCCTATTATCGGTTTTCTTATCTCAGACATTGTCACACTCACGTTCGATTTATTTAACAAAAACCGTACAACCCATGTACAAAATTATCAACACAAGTGTTCAAAATAGGTTCCAAATCGTGACTTCGATCTCTGTTTTGTTCAAAAAAAACACTAATTTCGCTCGATATATTGAGCAAAAGGCGATCAGCTGTTACAAATTAGTTAACGTTTAACAAGGTCGAAATAATCACCAAATTAAACAAATCACAATAAAAACAATTACATAAGTTTATAGAACAGCCAAAAACCCCATTTAAGACATGGCTTTTGTGTTCTTTTTGTTAAACACTAAGCTAATTTTTCATCAAAGAGTGGGGCCACTAGGAGTAGTAAAGATGGATACCTATTTACAGGAAGTTAAAAATTTTCGACAAAGTTGGCCAGAAATTAAGTACGTTGACCTCATTTTCACGGACGTCAACGCAACACCACGCGGTAAACGCATACCAGTAGATTCCTTAGACAAGTTAGTGAAAGGTGTTGCTCTTCCTCTTTCTACTATTACGCTCGATACCAAAGGTGCTGTTGTTGAATCAGCAGGATTAGGTGAAGATCTTGGCGAACCTGATAACCTTTGCTTTCCTGTCGCTGGCACTTTGCTACCAACTGCAAAGGAAGGTACCGGACAACTGCTACTCAGCATGATGGAAGATGACGGAAAAACCCCTCACCGTTTGTTTATCCGCAACATCATCGACCGTATGTTGAATACTTTGCATTCAAAAGGCATGTTTCCAGTTGTTGCTTTAGAGCTCGAGTTTTACCTCATTGATAAGGAACGCGGTGAAAATGGTGAACTGCAAACCGCTATTAATCCGACGAAGAACCGACGAGAAAGAGATACCGAAGTTTATGATGTCGATGGGCTTGATGATTATGCTGACTTCCTAGCTGAGCTTAACGCTGCAGCTGCTGATCAAGGTTTAAATACGGCTGGTGCGCTATCAGAATCTGCACCGGGTCAGTTTGAAATTAACTTTAATCACTCGCAAGACGTACTTCGCGTATGTGACGAAATCATTTTCTCTAAGCGTCTTATTAAACAAATCGCCCACAAACACGGTTTTGATGCCACATTCATGGCAAAACCTTTCCTTGAAGAAGCAGGAAATGGACAACACATGCACATCAGCCTTATCGATGAGCAAGGCGATAACCTGTTTACCAATAAAGACGATGACTCTGCAAGCCCACTGTTCTACCAAACTATGGCTGCAATGTTATCGCAGATTTCGGATGCGATGGCCCTCCTATGTCCTAACGTGAACTCTTACCGCCGTTTTGTGCCTGGTGCTTACGTACCAACAAAAGCGGATTGGGGTGAGAACCACCGAGGCGTAGCCCTTCGTGTTCCAATTAGCGATGGTAAAAACCGTCGTATTGAACATCGCATCGCAGGTGCGGATGTCAATCCATACATTCTCGCTGCAGTAGTACTCTCAGCCGTATTAGCGAGTGATAACTATACCCAAGAACAATGTCCACCAGCTCTTAGTGAAAACGCCGTAGACCTACCAACGCGTATGTCTGATGCACTGACACAGCTTGAAGCCAGTGAATTAGGTGCCTTTTTCTCTCAAGACTTTATTGATATGTATCTCGCTTGCAAACGAAGTGAACTGGCCGAATTCGAACGCATTATTACACCGTTAGAAATTGATTGGATGCTTCACTCTGCATAACGAAAGGAATGAGTTTTATGACTACGCAGACAAAGGCGCTGGAGGCGCCGCTCAAAATAAGCAGTAAACATTTGGCGGTTAGCCTTACAATAGTCTTCCTGTTTATAACCTTTACCTCGATTGGACTCAATCATGTCGAAGGCGAAAGCTACGGCTGGTTGGCACTGTTACCGACATCGTTAGTACTTGTCTTTGCATTAACCACACACCGTACCGTTGAAGCACTATTCAGTGGCACCATTGCCGGTGTTCTACTGCTTGACCCTACTCAAGCAGTAGAACAGATCGTTGGCATTTCGATGGATGTGATGATGAATGAAACCATCGCATGGATCATTCTCGTCTGCGGTCTAATGGGTGGCCTGATTGCGATTCTAGAAAAAGGTGGCAGTATCCTTAGCTTCAGTGACATGCTGGTGAACAAAGTTAAGAGCCGCAATCAATCGCTATTGATGACATTTTTTCTAGGTATTCTGATTTTCATTGATGACTACTTGAACGCCATTGCGATTTCGTCATCAATGAAGAAAATTACTGATGGCTATCAGGTTTCACGCGAGAAGCTCGCTTATCTTGTTGACTCAACGGCAGCACCTATCTGTATTCTGGTCCCAATTTCTACTTGGGCTATCTTCTTCAGTTCTCTATTGGAAGCCAATGAAGTTGCTGAACCAGGACAAGGTATTGCTGCGTACATTCAAGCCATTCCGTATATGGCTTATGGCTGGGTAACGTTGGCGATTGTTTTCTTCGTAGCTATTGGCAAAATGCCAGACCTAGGCGCAATGAAAAAAGCAGAAGAGCGCGCTCGCAACGGTCAAGTTAAACCAGATGGCGCAACAGATATCGACTTTGGTGCTGACATCAAAGCACACTCAAACCCGACTATGGGACTAATTAACTTCCTATTGCCAATGGTTGTTCTGGTCGGAGCCTCTTGGTACTTCGGTATTGACCTATTAGCAGGTGTGTTTGTTGCCATTATCTTTACTATCTGTTTCTACGGCATTCAAAAACTAGTCACCATGAATGAACTGTTCGATGCAGTGTACGATGGCATTAAGGTCATGTTACTGCCTCTAGCTACAGTGATTGGCGGCTTTATGCTTAAGAGTGTTAACGACTCATTGGGGCTAACACAGTACGTAATTGAGACTGTAAGCCCATACTTGTCAGCACAGTACTTCCCAGCCCTGATCTTCCTAGTAACAGGCGGCCTTGTCTTTGCATCAGCATCATCCTGGGGGACCTTTGCGGTCGCAATGCCAATTATTCTTCCTCTCGCGGAGCAAATTGGTGTTCCACTGCACTTAACCATCGCCGCTATGCTGTCAGCATCAGCAGCAGGTAGTCATTCATGTTTCTTCAGTGACTCCACGGTGCTATCGGCTCAAGGATCTGGATGTACATCAATGCAACATGCCGTAACGCAGTTCCCATATGCGTTGATTGGTATTGTCGCGACCACCCTATTCTTCATAGTCGTTGCATAACAGCGATCTAAGAATGCCAAAGGGATACCTACTCAGCGGGTATCCCTTTTCTTGTTCCGTTCTCTAGCTTTTTGATTTCGAAAAAATAGCACCTGTTCTCACTTTCCTACAAATATGTGTCTTACACTCTTGAAGCATTTAAACATAATAGCTTTACATTTTGTAAGTTATTGTAAAGAGTATCATTCTTATTTAATTGCTTGATTTAAATCAATTTTACTCAATCATTTTTGTTGTTTTATTGTGATACAAACGACCATACTGTAACTACAATAATCGGATGTATTACATTGGAATGGACGTGCACAGTGTTAGTTATTTTCCTTATTCGCATTCGCTTTTAAGGACATTTCAAATTATGGAGATGAAAATGAAACACCATAGTGGCGCAGGAAAAGGGCAATGCCCAGTGATGCATGGCAGTCATACTCGAGTTGGTGGTAAAGGTACACAAAACCGACAATGGTGGCCTAATCAACTTAACCTCAGAATTCTTCATCAGAATGATAAAAAAGGTAACCCGTACGATCCTTCCTTCGACTACAAGAAGGCATTTCTAACACTTGATCTAAAAGAAGTTAAGCAAGCTATCGAAACGGTTCTTACCGATTCAAAAGACTGGTGGCCCGCTGACTATGGGCACTATGGTCCCTTTATGATTCGTATGGCCTGGCACTCGGCTGGCACTTACCGTACGGCGGATGGACGTGGCGGTGCTAACTCAGGCAACCAACGTTTTGCACCACTAAACAGCTGGCCAGATAATGGTAATTTAGATAAAGCTCGTCGCCTGTTATGGCCAGTAAAACAAAAATATGGCAAAGCTCTTTCATGGGCAGATCTATTTATTCTTGCAGGTAATGTTTCCATAGAATCAATGGGGCTAAAAACCTTTGGTTTCGCGGGTGGCCGTGAAGATATTTGGGAACCTGAGGAAGACGTTTATTGGGGCATGGAAAGTGATTGGTTAGGCGATGAGCGTTACTCCGGCGATCGTCAACTAGAGAATCCACTCGCTGCGGTACAGATGGGACTTATCTACGTTAACCCTGAAGGACCTAACGGGGAGCCAAGCGTCCTTGCTTCTGGCCGTGATATCCGAGACACATTCGCTCGAATGGGCATGGATGACGAAGAGACCGTTGCACTTGTTGCCGGTGGCCATACATTCGGTAAAACGCATGGTGCAGGCGATCCTGAACTGATGGGCCCAGAACCGGAAGCGGCACCAATGGAAGAAATGGGCTTCGGTTGGCGTAACCACTTTGGCAGCGGCTTGGGAGATGACACAACAACCAGTGGTATCGAAGGAGCTTGGACTCCAAACCCAATCCAATGGGACAACGGCTACTTTGATATGTTGTTTGGCTACGATTGGGATCTTGTTAAAAGTCCAGCTGGCGCTTGGCAATGGGTACCTGTAGGGGTTCCAGAAGACCATATGGCCCCAAAAGCTCATGATGCATCACAGAAAGTCACCACTATCATGACCACTGCCGATATGGCAATGCGTATGGACCCTATCTACGGGGAAATTTCTAAACGTTTCCATAATAACCCAGACCAATTCGCAGATGCTTTTGCACGCGCTTGGTTCAAATTGACTCATCGTGATATGGGACCAAAATCTCGCTATCTAGGCGAAGAAGCTCCGAGTGAAGATCTCATTTGGCAAGACCCATTACCTGCAGTTTCTGGTGACATGATCGATGACACAGACATTAAAGAATTGAAGCACAAGCTCCTTACTTCAGGCCTAACCATTTCTGAACTGGTTTACACCGCGTGGTCATCCGCATCGACCTTCAGAGGCTCTGATTTCCGCGGGGGCGCTAACGGAGCACGTATTCGCCTTGCGCCTCAACGCAGCTGGGAAGTAAACCAGCCAGCGCAACTTGAACGTGTTCTAGCAACCCTTGAAGCAATTCAAGAGGAGTTCAATCAAGCTCATGGTAACAAAGTGGTTTCCATTGCTGACCTGATTGTCCTTGGCGGTAACGCTGCGATTGAAAAAGCCGCCCTAGAAGCAGGTACTAACGTTGAGGTTCCATTTACTGCTGGTCGCGTGGACGCAATGGCTTCTCAAACCGATGAAGCATCCTTTAATGTTCTCGAACCCGTAGTCGATGGATTCCGCAACTACGCACAAAAAGCCTACTCAGTGTCTGAAGAAGATTTACTGCTAGATAAAGCTCAACTGCTAACACTAACAGCGCCAGAAATGACTGTTTTGATTGGTGGTTTGCGTGTTCTAGGCGCAAACTTCGGCAATAGTGAGCATGGCGTTCTTACAGAGCGTAAAGGTGTTCTTAGCAATGATTTCTTCATCAACCTAACCGATATGAATGTCGAGTGGCGTCCGAGTAACGAAGAGGCTACCGAGTTTGTCGGATTAGAGAGAGCAACAGGTGCAACCAAGTGGAAAGCCACACGCGCTGACTTGGTGTTTGGTTCAAACTCGCAACTGCGTGCGTTGGCAGAAGTATATGCTTGTGATGATGCCAAAGAGACCTTTATTTGTGACTTTGTTTCCGCCTGGGTCAAAGTGATGAACGCGGACCGTTTCGACATCTAATTACGATAAACCCATAAGCAAAAGCCACTTGTTACCAAGTGGCTTTTTTTGTTTCTAGGATCGGTTCGGCATGAACCTAATTCCAGTTAAGTACTCTTACCTCATTGCCTTCTTCAGGCTTTCGAGGAATGTTAAGTGACAACAATAGTGAAATCGCGGCCATACCTGCGCCTATATAGAACACACTTGAAGGTGAAATCAGCCAAATGAATCCAAAGGTAACAGGAATGACAACAGCTGCAATATGGTTAATGGTAAAGGATACTCCCGCCGTAGACGCCATATCCGCTGGGTCTGCGATTTTTTGGAAATAGGTTTTGATAGCTAACGCTAACGCAAAGAAAAGATGGTCAATAACGTAAAGCGCCGCGGCCCATTCTGCCGTTTGAACCAGTCCATAACCCACAAAAACAAAGATCAGTCCAACATACTCAAACATAAGAGCCTTACGTTCACCAACAACACCAATAAACCGACCGATTTTTTTAGCAAATAGGAAGTTAAACAAGTAGTTAATCAAGAAAAGGAGTGTGATATCAGAGACGCTGTAACCAAACTTTTCCACCATTAAGAAACCGGCAAAGACGGTAAAGATCTGCCTTCTTGCTCCACTCATAAACGTTAGGGCGTAATACAGCCAGTAACGCTTACGCAGCACCAGCTTTTTAGTCTGAGGGGTTTCCGTTTTAAACTGTGGGAAAGCCAAGGCAATAAACAGCACTAAGACAAAACCAATACCGCCACTAATTCCATAAACCCATACGTAGTCTAGCTTGAACACCTCAACCATCACCCATAGCGCGCCATAGGTTAAGAGCGAAGCTAATGCTCCTACAGAGATGAGTTTACCCAGCACTTCAGGCGCCTCTTCTTTGCTTAACCATTGCAGTGACAAGGATTGCTTTAGTGTTTCAAAGTAGTGAAATCCAGTCGACATAATCAATGTCGTAATTAGCAAACCGGCAACAGAGGGAAACATACCCGTAATCGCCGTGCCAAAGGTCAGTAGTAACAAAGAAACAATCATGAACTTCTGTTCTCGAATGAACAGTAAAACAAAGACGGTAGTGAAGGCTAGAAATCCAGGGATCTCACGAACACTTTGCAATAGACCAATATCGGAACCATCAAAATTAGCTTTCTCAATTACGAAGTTGTTCAGCAATGCCATCCAACTCGAAAACGCAATTGGCACTATAATCGAGATAATAATGAGCAAGTTTTTTGGGGTTCGCCATCCGCTAGCGCTTTGCGTTGAAGACATTATCAATTCCTAAGGAGCTGTTATTTTTAATTTGGGAAATGTATGCTCACGATTAGACATGAGTTTTAGTGGAGTCTAATACGTTGACACAGATAAATAAATTAAAAGTCACCACCTGCAACTTATGTAATTTTGTTGAGCCACCGTTTGCCTATTATGAGATGGAGAACATCTACACGGCAAAACAATGGCAACAAAAAACACTGTGGCTAAAGCAAACGCTGAGCGAACTCAACTCCGATGTCGTTGCTTTTCAGGAAGTGTTTTCGGTTGAAGCGTTGCGGGCTTTAGTTAAATCATTGGGTTATAGTTATTTTACTTACAATACTGAGCCACGGTTAGAGTCCGGATATATATATTCTCACCCTGCTTTAGCTTTTGCCTCTCGTTACCCAATCGTCCGCCATTCAAATCTCACCTCCCTTGCGCCCTTTGAAGGCGAGTTCAGCCGTCCAGCATTACATATTTCCTTGAATATTAAAGGGTTAGGGGAATTGGACATGTACAATGTTCATCTCAAGTCAAAAAGACCAACGCTTCCTGACGAGAATCTAGACGACAAGTCTACTGTCGATGCTTGGCTCGTTGAAACGCAAGGTCAAACACTTTCATCGCTGATGCGAATTCAAGAGGCAGGCGCGTTGCACCAAGCAATAGTGCAAAATAAACGATGCTACCAACGACCTTTTCTACTGCTTGGTGATTTCAACAACAGTATTGGCAGCAACGAGTTCGAACCGTTTCGAAGCCAATACCGTCATCGAAGGAAAGATACCCGCGCAGACATCAAAGCTTATCATTTTCACGACAGTTGGGATTTAGTGCCAAAAGGTAAGCCGGTTCGCCCTGTGGATGAGATTAAGCCACCTATCACTCATTACTATGGTGAATATGGCAGTCGATTAGACCATATTCTTCTATCAAGTGAGTTTTGCCCTAACTATGAACGCTCAATGTTTGAAGTGACTGACTATCAGCTTACTAACAAGCATATTATTGACCCCATATTTGGCATTGATGACCTCAGTACCGACCATGCTTTGGTTTCTGTCTCGTTTGAAACACGTGCCTAATCTCAATCCAATAAGATAAAGCGCTTGCTTATGATAAAAAATTCAATTAGTTATAGGGGTTAACAACATCACAAGCGAGGAGGCTGACATGAACGTTATTATTCGACCAACAGAACTACGAGACGCAGAGGGTCTGAGTCAGCTCTATTCGCAACCAAAAGCACAACGAGAAACCCTGCAACTGCCTTTACCTTCGGTCGCAATGTGGCAAGAAAGACTAAGTAATATGCCTGTCGGGGTGTATAGCTACGTAGCCGAATTAGACGGAAAAATTGTCGGTAATATTGGACTGGAACACTCTCAGCGCCCAAGAACGGCACACTGTGCAAGCTTTGGGATTGGAGTTCATGATGAATATCATGGTTTAGGCATTGGTAGTCGATTGGTGGAAACCGTGTTAGACCTAACAGATAATTGGCTCAATGTTCAAAGGGTACAGATCGAAGTAAACGCCGATAATAAAGCAGCTATCGCCCTCTACTCTAAATTCGGTTTTGAGATTGAAGGTGAGGCGCTGTGCTCAGTCTTTCGAGACGGTGAATTTATCTCGACGTATTATATGGCTCGACTGAAAGATCAATTGTAGTGTCAACTTTACCAAGAACACGAGTTCACCGTGTTCTTGGTACTCGCTTCTCTTCTGTCAGCAAATCTGTCCTGCACCCACTTTACTGTCTTTATCACAATTAAGCGCAACCTGAGCGGCAAGTCTCAGCCCCTCGACAATCTTATCCAACGACATAGTCGGCTGACTGCCGTCAATATCTTGCTCAGGTAACAATGGAACGTGAATGAAGCCATGTTTAATACCACTACCCCGTAAGTAATGTTGCACACCGTAAAATAGGTGATTGCACACAAACGTCCCCGCCGTATTAGATACCTGACAAGGAATACCCTGTTGTTGGAGTTTTAGTGTTATCGCCTTAATAGGCAGCGTACTGAAATACGCATCAGGCCCATCGCGCACAATAGGAACATCAATCGGTTGATTACCGTTATTATCAGCGATACGGAAATCATCGACATTAATTGCAACTCGCTCAGGTGTAATCGCAGCTCGCCCAGCCCCTAAGCCAACCGTTAGAACTACGTCTGGTTGGTGGGTCTCAATAGCGGCAATCACTGTGTCGATAGATTCATATCGTGTGACGGGTACTTTGCATACCTGTATTTCTGCACCCTGGAGCTGCTGATTGGATAATCGCTTGATCGCTTCCAACGCAGGATTAATCGTGTTGTCTCCAAACACATCAAAGCCCGCTATCAACACTTTTTTCATTTACTACCCAGCCTATTATTGGTTTCTTGGTTTAACTTAGGTAGAGTACGCCACCAGTCATTATCTGCAAGAGATAGAATCTGATGAATATTGAAAATGATGTAATTGAAACGCTTGAGCAGCTAGAGAACTTTCTCATTCAAGTAGAAAGTGGTGCATTGGGACTAAAAGATGTCGCTGGCATCGCGTTAGCAACCTCTAATTCTGATGGTCGTCCATTTGTGGCTGTATTAAGCGACAAACACGAGCTCCTGCTAGGTCGTTGGGTATCTCAAGATGTGTATGAAAACGGCAAAGACTTAGTAAGAACAGGCCCAAAACGTAACTAATATCGCCGGCTGATAGAAAGTAAAAAGGTCTAGACTGTGCTAGACCTTTTATTTATCACAACAATTAGTACTTAACTTGATAGTTCAAAGTAAACGTACGTCCGCGACCTTTGTAGTCATACAGTGCTGGAGTACCGCTATACCAGTATGTTGCACGCTGGCTCCAAGTGGTTTGGTAGTCAGCATTGAACAGGTTCTTGATACCAAACCCAAGGCTACCTACTGGCAGCTTGTAGCTACCCATTAGATCAACAACGGTATAACCTTCAAGTTTACGATCATCCGCATCTTTATAGTCAAACGTTGACAGGCTTTGTAGCTTCACGTTGTAGTTGTCTTCATACCAGCCTAGCCAAGCACTTGCTTTTGGAACGCTGGCTTCCATCGCTTTATACGCTTCCCAACCAGAGTCTGCTTTCTCTTCAGAAACCACATAATGCCCTGTAGCACCTAGTTGAAGATTGTTGGTTGCCCAATACGTTAACTGAGCTTCCGCACCGTAGATACGGATTGGGTTGGATATACCTTTAATACTTTGATCAGCCGAGTATTCAACCGAACCATCAGAGTATGAGTAGTATGCAGCCGTTTGCAGTGACACTTTATCCCAATCGCTACGATACCCCACTTCGTAGCTATTGGTACGAATTCCATCTAGTTTAGTATCGTTAACATTGACCGACGGATCTTTGCCGTAGTACTTCGCTGGGTTTGCTAGGTCAAAGCCCTGAGAGAAGTTAGCCCAAACTTGCGAGGTTTGATCTAGATGGTAAATAGTGCCCAAGTTGAACAAGTTTGCAGAGTAGTCCGTTTCACCACCCGGAACGAGCGCTGTACTCGCATTTTTCTTGAAGTCATCTACTTTGGTGTTCATGTACTGATAACGATAGCCACCCTGAAGCGTCCAGTCGGTGGTCAGTGCGTATTCAGCTTGAACAAAACCCGCTAAGGCATAGGTATCAATTCCTGGATAACGTCCTTGAATAGAATCAATTTTGTTAACCAAGCCACCAGTATTTTCCGTGATGGTTTGATTGTAAAGCGCCTGATCGCTAGAGAATCGGTCAATAAATCCATCAACACCATAGGTTAATTGCAGTTTATCAAACGACTTACTTAACGCCGTTTTTAGCGCGAAGATATCGGTATTTTGGTTAGATGAACTTAACTTAAGTGATGTTCCACCATCTTGGGTGTATGGCGAGAACGTATGGTCTTCCTTACGATACGACAGCTCGGCGATGAGCAAATGATTCAGAAAGCTTTGATTGGTGTACTGTGCACTTAGCATATAGCGCTCAGTACCTTGCTGACGATCAGCTTCATAACCTTTGCGTACATCAACAAACTTATAGACACCACTGTTGTCCTGTTCAAAGTACAAACCGTAAGGCGAATCTTGTTGACTATTGTAGTACTGAGCTAATAGGTTAAGGTCTTGAGTATCAGTAAGGCTAATTTGCATATTACCCAATAAGTCGACTGTCTCGTTGAACTGAGTCGAGCCTTGAGTGATATCAGGCGTCACCATTTTACCATTCGCATCGTAGTAAGCTTGAGTCTTGGTGTAAGCAACCGATGCACGACCACGCACTTTGTCGCTACCGCCAGAAACAGACTGAGCGAGCTTATAATCACCGTCTTCACTAGAGTTAAAGCCTGATGTACCCCCGACAAATGATTCAAATTGAAGATCGTCGCTTTGTGCTTTTTTCGTCACAATATTAATGACACCACCACTCGAACCAGCGCCATATACCGACGTCGCACCTGATAGCACTTCAATACGTTCAATATTAAACGGGTCAATGGAGTCTAACTGACGACTAATAGAACGAACAGACTGCAGTGACACACCATCAATCATTACCATGATGCTTCGACCACGTAGGTTTTGACCAGAGTGCGTTCGACCACCACTACTTACATCTAGTGAAGGCACAGTTGCCGCAAGAATTTCATCCAAACTCTTACCTGCGCGATATTGTTCTTCAATTTCCTCTGCACCCACATACCAAACCGTACCTGGAATTTCACTAATACTTTTTGGAGTGCGGCTCGCTACCACCACCATTTTTTCATCGGTATTCGTAGCGGTATTTGACGATTCAGTTTCCGCCACTGCTGAAGCTGAAACACCTGACACTATCATGGTCGCCAAAATGGCGTTAAGGGGGAACTTCCTTGAGCTGATTTTCATTTTATGACTCTTTTACATTTTTGGTTATTAACTCTAATTATCGACTGCGCTATTGATGTAGCACGTCCGCGCCACAAGCGAAACGAATGATAAATGATAATTATTACTATTTCTATTATTAATTTGTCACGTTTTGCAATAATTAGTCGTTAATAACCCATTTATATAATTGATATTTTTGTTATTTAAGAGGTAGCTAATTCTTTTAATGCTCTATCTTCATAACGTTCCATGTTAATGTTTCCCCAATTCATAAGGCCATTAACAGCCTCGATATCAAATGCTGCTTGATCGGCAACTTGATTTATTATTTTCGCCGCACGCCATGCTGCCAAACTTAATTGTGGCTCAGCAATTCCGTGTGAATGTAAACCTGCATTCACCACAAATACATTACCTATTTCATCGCTGTCACTCATTTCAATAGAAAATGCTCCATTGAGTCGAATCTGTCTGTTTTGGTCACGCTTAAAACTACTTTCAAGTGCTTTAGCACAGGAAGGTAATTGCCCTTGATACCCCGTTGCCAGAATGACTATGTCGGCATTGTCTTCCTCGTCTGTTTCAGTGATTGCGTTAGCGTATTTGAGCTTCAGCCCTTGTGATGTTTCTTCCAGTGCCGTCAAAGTGCGATGGGGGAGAAGCTCTATCCAACGCTTTTCCTTCATAACGTCAAATCGTTGATATAACTCTTGATAAATCTCCAATAGGCATTTCTGAGTAACACCGTCAGATGTAAGTTTTTGATGGGCGATTTCACGTTGTTTTACCTTGTCGTTTAATCCAATAAACGTATCAACGTATTCTGGGGTAAAGTATTCATTGGTAAAGGCAGCTTCATCTAAAGGTTGATAGTTCGCTCTTCTTGTCACCCAGTTTAAATGACTTGGTTTACCCCATTTCTCCCTTAAAACATTTAGGAATATATCGGCACCAGACTGCCCTCCTCCAATAATGGTGACTCTTCTTCCTGTTAAGTTCCGCTCTCTCAAACCAATTTCGGCCGCATGAAATACATTGGCGCCCAGAGAAGGCTTAGTACATTCAGGAAAATACGGGGTTTTACCCGTTCCAAGGCAAATATGTCGGGCACGATAAACCAAATATTTAGTGTGAATATGATATAAGCCATCGTGCTTCTCAATATTCTGTACCGCACTATCAAACACAACGTTAGGCATATTTTTACTTGCCCAAGAAAGGTAATCAGAAAATTCTTGTCGACTAATACAACTCTGTTCCGTACTCAAAAAACGATAATACTTTTTATTAGAGACGAGGTAATTTAAGAATGAATATTCACTCGTCGGACAAACTGCGCTTACAAGATCTTTTAAGAAATGGGTTTGCATATTGGCACCATCCAGTAATAACCCCGGATGCCATGAAAACTCACTTCGCGCCTCTAAGAATACGGTTTTTAGTGTATTAACTTCATTAGACAGCGCAGCAATGCTCAAATTGAAAGGACCTGCGCCTATCCCTACAAGATCGTATATTTCGTGTTGCTTTGAATTTGTCATAGTAGTCGTCCTTATCGCTCTGAAAAATAAAGTGGGTTGTCCATATAAAGATCCATATCCGGAAGCATACGGTCGCTGCTGTTATCGGTATCGTGCCTGAATTTAGACAGATTGAGGCCCAGTTTTAGGATCTGTGGTTTGAATAGGTCCAGTGCTTCATAACGTGAAACAAGCTCCGGATGTCTGGCTTGATATTGACGGATGGTTCTCGCTAATACGGAGTAAAACTCCAGCTCTGTCACCTCAACTTTCTCAAGCAGCGGAGATAAAAATCTAAGTACTGTAACGAAATGACCGGTTTGCAGATCATGAATAATCAGCTCTTCCGGTAGGCGTGTGGTGACTTGCTTGACGATATCTGGCAGTGCATCTAGCTCAGGAATGTCCGTTTGAACTAATCGCATATCACCTTGAAAATCTTTTAATAGAATTCGCTCAGGAATACCGTCTCGACATACAACTGTGACGTTCTGCCCATGAGCGATTAGCGATATTCCATACTTCACCAACAAGTGATAGTAAGGAATCACAACCGCGGTAAACAGTTTTTCCAGCCATAGGGTCGCCGCCAGACCAGACTGCTTGATCAGTTCTAACACCATAGGTTGACCATGACTGTCCATCTCAAACAGCAATGCCATCAAATAGGCGTGTTCACCTTGCTCTAGTTTACTCTCCGCCGACTCTCGCCAAATAACGCCGAGTAACTCGTGAAATCGATAGGGAGCGTCTTGTAACTGTGAATAGGCAATGGACGCTAAATACGCACTTGCTGGCTCTTCCAACGCTTGAGTGCCTTGCTGTTGCAGTTCAGCATCTGTTTCGCATTTCTGCTTTATCCAGCTCGAAGCATAAGGTCCCGCTTGGATATATCGACTTGGAATGCCTCGATAACACGAGGTGTTCATAATAGTAAGAGGAAGTTTGATATCAAACGCTGGAATACCGCTCGAATCATCAATGACACTCAAAGTTCGAATGGATAGCTGGGGCGAGACCTGCTTACCTGCTCCGCCAAGATAAACCAGTGTCTTATCACTTATCTCTTTAATGTAGGCCATCGCCAACTTATTCTTCCACTGCCATGGGTGAACAGGTATCAACAGATAGTCTTCTGGATCCAGTAAATCTGCAGCAAGTTTGTTCTCAAATATAACCATTTCAGATGGAGATAGCATGCTTGCTACAAGATCGTGATTCCAGTTTAAATTGTTAGCAATACCAACTTGTAAACTAGTGCGACGAATCGCCAACCAAACGAGCTGGAAGTGACCACTAAATTCCGGTGCGTAATGTTCTAAGTCACTCACACCCCAGCCTCTTCTTCCTTTGTTGAAGGCGAACTTAGGGTGCCCTGCAATCGCCGCCTGCTGTTCAATTAGGCTCATCGAACACATGTCACTCGCAGTTCGCTTTGCATTCGCAGCCATCATCAAGCAATCGGAATACAGCGTAGCGTTCATATCTTCGACGTGCTCAGCGACTCGATGATCACTCATTGAGAGATGAAGCTTGAGGTCAGCCAATAATAAGTTTGCCTCGATAGCGGTCT
Organism: Vibrio sp. McD22-P3; assembly: GCF_021568915.1. Taxonomy (NCBI): domain Bacteria; kingdom Pseudomonadati; phylum Pseudomonadota; class Gammaproteobacteria; order Vibrionales; family Vibrionaceae; genus Vibrio; species Vibrio sp. McD22-P3. The sequence goes on along the minus strand of NZ_JAKGTN010000002.1, from coordinate 328,883 downwards.
TATTTTGCTCTTCACAAACACGCACTAATGAGTCGGTATCAATGCGATAGCTGCCCCATATCTGCTTACGTCCCTGGAAGTGATACTGCGCATTACCGATACGAGCGGCACAGAGGTTTGAATCTGAGGTCTCGCCTATCTCAAACGCACCCTCGTAGTGAAACTCACTGATGATTTTTGCCACCAAATTCCGATTGGCGCGCGACCAATACTGAGAAATAGCCTGACTAGCATCCATACCTTATGCCCTCTCACTATCCATCGACCAAGCGAGATCGAAAAACAATTCTCGTTTCATCATCATTAATGCCGAACGTTTGTGTGGAAAGTTGAACTCAAACTGCTTTTCGAACGCACTGCTCGCAAGACGTTTGAATAGCTTCACGTTGTCGAACCTAGGTTCCATGACAATACGTTGCGTTCGAACATCGTCTAAGAAAGCGTAATGACACAAGGCACGCAACCATGCATCGAAGTACTGCTTGCCTCGATAATTTTCGTCGCCAACAAGCAGATGGATTCCTCGATCAAACTCCTGATAATCATAATAAGGCGCTAACCTATCTTGGGCGGCCCAATACACTTCAAAATAGCCAAATGGTTGGCCGTCAATTTCGCCAATCAAGGGCAACGTAAAACCATCAGAGAATCGGTTTTCAACAAACTCTTTGAGCTTGTCTTCCGTCCAAGCTTGCTCCCAGAATTCGGCGACTCGAGGGTTGTTCATCCATTGGGTAAAGCGAGCTAGATCTTTGTCGAAATCAAACGTTCGAAACGATATAACTTTCTCTAACGCCACATCAAATCGACGGTAAACTTCACCTTCGGGCTTAGGTGGACGTGTAGCCAAATAGCCTCTCGTAGGGTCGTCTTGCTGCTTACTATAAGGAAAACGATCAGAGGGCTGATGGCAAAGGCCGGTGAGGTTAATTTGGAAGAAACAAGCTCTATCAATTCCCGTTTTATCTAACCACTGCATCGGAAAACCTAAAAGCTGGCATTCTTGTTCTGTTAGCGAAACTGTCCCTAAGTCGGGGTGATGAGTAAACTGCGTCTCAACGTCACGCACAAGTTGTTCTGTATTCACGACGTAATCCTTTAATCAACGTGATAAATAGTTAGGAAGTTCAAAATAGATAACCGAAGGATCGGGAATGGAGTTCTCGTTGAAACCTTGCAGGTAACAATAGAAGTTGCCTTTGCAGCACAAAGTGTCAGAGTTGAGCACATAATGCAGGCAGTCTGTATCGGCTGGGGCAGATTGGTATAGTTGAGTTAGACGCTGCTTCAACAGGTCAAATAGAATCGCTTCTTCAACTAATGGCGATAAGCTTGCTATGACGCCGTAACATGAATTCAAAATCAGATAGTAAGGGAAATAGCGGTTTACTTTTGCTCTATCCCAATAGTTCTCTGTCGTTTCTGGGTTCCCCAATTGCGGGAAGTGTTCAAAAGCGAGTTTGGTAAACCCGACACCTTGGCAGTCTCTAAAGTAACCTTTGGTTGGCATACCTTGCTCTAGCTCTACAACGATATTCTGTTGATGAGCAAGTAACACAATACCCAACTGGCTTTGCAACTCGAAAATCGGTACTACAACATTGTCACAAAACGCTTCAAACCACTGTGTTGCCAATGTTTCGGCATCTGTTTGATTTTGCTGTGCCAACATAAGAAGTTCGTTGGACAATGCATAGCCGCTTTGCTTGTAAGGAGTCTGCTGGCAAAGGGTCGCAAGCACGCCATGAGATTTCATCGGCTGTTGGTCATCAACCACAAACGGGTTGTCGCGCACGGTCGCCAATGATTCATCGATAACCTCACCCTTGTTGTCCTTTAAACCAAAGTAACTGGGCTCGTGGATGATAGACAATCCATTGGCAAAATATTTCCTCGCATCTTCAGAGAGTGATTGGCAAATATCTGCAAGTGCCGTCCCTCTCTTCACTTCCTTCTCAGATAACAAGCGAATCGAATTGGTCAATTTCACACTCAGCGAGAACTTGAGCATAAATGGTGCAGTCGGATTATAAATAGCGCGAGTGGATGACGTTGCAAACCATGTAGAGTGTCCTAGTCCAAGATCAATTAGCTTTCCTGAGTTTGTCAGTTCCTGAACTTGAGGCAGCGCTAATAGCTGTGTCGCTTGCCAAGGATGCATCGGGAGAACCTGCCAACTGGTACTATTTAAATACGGTTTGGCGGTGTCAGGTAATGTCGTTTCGCTCACCTGAAGCTGCTTAACATACTCTCGCCAATCACTACCCGTTGCCGAACCACCAAATACATACTCATTGCGCACTGCAAACCAACGTAAAGCAAAATTGGCTTTTAACTCTGGAGATAATTGTTTACTGATTTCAAGGCTAAGATTGGAGCGACTTTTCGGCGCTGGGTGCAACGAATGCCCGACATACAAACTCTGCTCAGATTCCTCAAACGATGTTTGCTGATCCCCTAGACTTTGACCATACTGCTCAAGTGCCACCCAGGTATTGCGATGACTTTCCGATACAGCTCCGAGGAAATGCTTGCGCTGCGTAGTGTCGATGCTACCTACAATGTCGTCATTGGCAATGATGAGTTCACAGGCCTGCTGGAAGCTTAATGTCTCTGCGTAATCACCACGTGAATTGCGCAGCTCAATTGATGGTGAATAACGGTTAATACCGGTGCTAGACTCACTCAATACCTCAACAATAATTAACTTGCCGTCTCGAATTGGAGCGCAAAGGTACTTGGTAGCTTCCTTACTCACAATCTCAACTAGAGCAGACTCACGATACAGTCCATTCCAAAAACAGTTCGCCGCCACATCAGTAAAATGGGCATGATGGGTTGTCATTTTTCTTACCTCTTCCTTAACCCCGATAATCAGATGCGAATGCTAATGATTATCACAATCAACATCAATATATTGAATCTTTACCGAAATAGCATCAAACAGAGAAATAGCCATCACCCAACAAGGGACGAACGTGAAAAGAAACAAGTGTGCAGATAAGATCGGGGAAATTACGTGGAACAGGATGATAGAATCATCAGAAAGCAGAAATGAAAAATGGCACTAAAATGTGCCATTTTTATGATACCAGTCACATTTTACTGCGTATTTTTAAGCCTTTCGTAGTAGAAGGAGGAAGTAACCACCACCAACAACAGAAGCCATTAAACCCGCAGGAAATTGCCATGGAAACCAAAGAGTTCGACCAAGCCAGTCAGCAGATACCATCAATATCGCCCCTACAAAACAAGCAACGATAAGTTGGTTCTTCGCTTTATACTGGCCTAATGCACGAGCGATGTGAGGGGCAAGCAGTCCGACAAAACTGAGGGGACCAATGACCAGTGTCGACAGAGCCGTCAGCAGAGACGCCATCACTAGCAAGAACAATCGGGTACGCTTGGTATTCACTCCAACCGAGACAGCAGATACCTGCCCTAGATTTAGAATATCCAACCAACGACTCGCGATAAACGTCCCGCCTCCCAATACCACAACGCCAATAGCCAATGCCGACACATCACTGTAACTCGCCAAATAAGTTGAGCCCGACAACCATGTTAATAGTGCTTGAACATTATCTTGACCAGATGACAACGCCACCCGAAGGATAGCATCTAACGCCGCGCTCACAGCAATACCCGTGAGAAGTAACTGCGATGGGGCATAGTTCGAGCGTTTACTAAATTGCAAGATCACCATCATTACTAGTGCCGCACCCACTCCCCCATAGAGGATTTGTTCGCCTCTTGTTGGTGTGAAGCCAAACCACGCGCAAAGCACCAAAGCCAATGCTGCACCAGAGCTAATACCCATTACTTCTGGACTCGCCATTGGGTTAACTGTGATTCGTTGTACCATGGTCCCCGCTAAAGCCAGTCCACAGCCCGCAAATATTGCGCCTAAAACACGAGGAAGACGAAGGTTGAGAATATTAAGGTCCGCTGTAACACTCCAACCTAAATGAGTTCGCCCCAAGAACAGCGCACAGCTTGCTATCGTGAGTAATATCGCAGCAAGAATCAAAGAAACTAGAACAAAAGGTTTTGGATTGTAAGCTTTGCTAGCAACTTCTTCTGCCTTAAAACTGGAAGCAAATTTGTGTTTAGTCAGCAACCAAAGAAGGCATGGCGCCCCAAACAACGCCGTCATGGCACCGGTTGGCAATAGTTCACTTGAGACACCTGAGAATGGTTGAATGATCAGATCAGCGGTTAACAGCAGTAATGCGCCAACACCACCGCTAACAAACACTCGATGCACGAACCGTCTAGCACCAAGCATTTTTGCAATAGTGGGAGCGACAAGACCGACAAAGCCAATCACTCCCACTGTCGCCACAACAACCGATGTCACGATAACCGCGAGCGTCAGGCCGATGGCTCGAACTCTAGCGACATTCACGCCAGCCGACTCAGCAACTTCACTACCTAGTTCTAAGGCAGAAAGCGGCCGTAGCATTGCCATGACCACCACTAGAATCACACTCAACACAGTTAAAATGGTGATGCTATTGTCCCAACCTTGCTGGGCGAGCGCGCCAGCTCCCCATACAAACAGACTAGTTAGCTGCTGCTCATTAAGCATAACCAACATCATGTTGGTCGCCCCCAAAAACAAAGTCACCACCATACCAGCCAGCACCATTTGCAAAGGAGCGAACCCTTTTTTAGCGGTCAACAAGAACACTAACGCGGCGGCAACCATACCGCCACCAAAAGCAAAGGAGTACTGAACAATACTGCCACCAGCGATACCAAACAGCAGACTGGTCGTCATGCCAAGTTCTGCTCCAGCAGCCACGCCAAGTGTTGTTGGAGAGGCCAACGTATTTTGCAAAAGATGCTGCATCAAGCATCCCGCAATTGCCAACGCGGCGCCACATAGCAGCGCCATCGATAAGCGAGGGAAAAAGGTAAAATGGAGGATCAGTTGACGGTAATCACTATCATCTCGATGAAAAAAGTAGGTCTGCCACTCTGTCGCCGATAATTGGTAGGGTAGCGCGTTATCTACTAGCCAGATCAACGCCACTAATCCAAAGAGCACTAAAACAAGAGCTTTAATGTTATAGGAAGTGCGCTGTTTTGCTGTTAACTGCATCTGCAAACCTGTTAATGACCAAGTGTTGATACTTGATTGACGACTTCATCACTGAGTCTCTGCATCGCTATCAAACTGCCAAATGTCCAAACTTTAGGAATAATCTTCACGCGATGTTCTCGTGAAAATGCCATGGCTCCCCACAGTGGAGACGCGTTAAGTTGCGCTTGCTCTTGTTGGGTAAGCGGACCAAAAATAAGTACGTTGCTGTCTTGATACTTGGCAAGCTGTTCAACACTTGCAGAAGAAAATCCCCAACTGTTAGTTGGGCCATTCCAGCTATTTTTAAGCGACATAGCCGAGATAGTGTCATTCATCAGAGAACCTGTACTGTGGACTCGAACATGTTTATCGCCAATAAAGCGCACCATTAGGAATGGTTTACCGTTGTTCAACTGCGCGACCTTAACGCCATTATCTGCCAGCTTTTTCTCTGTCTGTGCAATCACCGACTTGGCTTGTTCTTGTTTATTAAATACCTCTCCCAACATAGTCACTAATGATTTAGCATTCTCGTAAGGTTGTTGCTTGTCGTTGTAAATACTCATCGCAATGGTTGGTGCAATAGCATTCAGTTTTTCATAAGCAGGCGCTAAATGACCACTCATCAGAATAAGGTCAGGTTTTAAGCTAGCGATAAGTTCTAAGTTTGGTTCACGGCGTGAACCTACATCGATCGTGTCTGAGGGTAATGCCGGCGACCCTACCCAATCTTGATAGCCTTTGACGTCAGCCGCGGCAATCGGCTGCACACCAAGCGCTAGCACCGACTCAGCTAACGCCCAATCAAGCACCACGACACGCTTCGGAGTTTGCTCGAATGTCACGGTTCCCAATTCATGCTGAACTGTTTTTGCCATGGACAACGTTGACACCACACTCAGCATAAATGCCATGAGCGTAGTAATGATGAATTTTGATTGAGTTCGGTTTAACACAGTGAGCTTTCCTTGATTGGGTTAACGAACGTAGCTGATGACGTTCTGAGTTTGTGGATCAGTAAAGGTAGAGAGAGGCATCCCGTAGATTTCTGATAGTGATGTTTCATTCATCACCGCTTCTGGCGAGCCATCAACAACAATTCGTCCTCGTTTAAGAGCCACCAGACGATCACTAAACCTCGCAGCCATATTGACGTCATGGATTACCATAATCACCGTCAAACCTAGGCTCTGGTTTAATTCTCGAATCAGTTTCAGTAACTCATATTGATGGGTAACATCGAGTGCGGAAGTTGGTTCATCAAGCAAGATACATTCGCTTTGTTGAGCCAATAGCATAGCAACCCAAGCACGCTGCCTCTCACCACCGGATAACGTACTCACAAAACGCTCAGCGAACGGCTGCAAGCCAACACGTTTAATTGCATCTTCGACAAGCTGATAATCTTCAGCGGTATATCGGCCTAACACTCCTTTCCACGGATAACGGCCAAACATCACTAGTTCACGAACTGTCACACCATCGGTGATAGGTGGATGTTGAGGAAGGTAAGCCACTTTCTTAGCAAACTCTTTTGGTGAGTAGTCATCAATGATTTTGCCTTCTAAGGTCACCTTTCCTGATGCAGTTTGATTCTGGCGGCTAAGCATTTTAATCAAGCTTGATTTGCCACTACCATTGTGACCTAACAGTGATGTGACTTCCCCTGCGACAAAGTCCAAATCAAAAGGGACTAAGATTTCAAGTGAGCCTATTTGGAAGCTTGCTTGCTTTAATGAAAACATAATAAATTGAGCATCTTATTATTAAAGCAATTAATATAATTGCAAATGAGAAAGATTTGTATGCGCATTGTAATTACTTTAGAGTGTTCTGTCACCACTCTATAAAATCTCATTGCTATGCTCGATACTCGTACCATTCAAGCGCAACAACGTCCGACCCGCACTCTATGGCTAATTGGCACATTCGCTTCGCTGATCGGTTTCGGACAAAATGCGCTACTTGTCTCCCTACCGATACTAGTAATGACTACAGATATTGACTTAGGCACATGGTCGATACTAATTGCCATTGGAAGTGTTCTATTTCTACCTAGCGCTCCATTCTGGGGAAAGCAGAGCGATAAATCCGGACCTAGGAAAGTGGTCTCTATCGGATTGCTAGGTCTTGCTGTTACCTTTATCGGTTTTGCTTTGATCATCCATGCCCTAGAACAGAGCTGGATTTCAACGACGACAAGTATTTTGTTATTGGGTACATTGAGAATAATCTATGGTTTGACGGTGTCAGGATTAGTTCCGGCCAGTCAACACTGGGCAATACAAACTGTTGGGAAAGAAAATCGGTTGAGTGCGATTACCTCTGTCAGCGCCGCACTTAGCGTTGGCCGAATTGGTGGACCATTGCTATCCGTCGCCTTAGTAAAGTTAAATCCGTTACTTCCTTTCGCTTTCGTCGGTTCCTCCGCATTATTCCTGGTGACACTATGTCTATTGCAACCTTCCATACCGTCGACAGTAAGCCCCAAGAAGATAAAAAGTCGCGCGCTTCTCGGCAGCATTAAGAACTATATCACCATTGGGCTTTGTCTCTGTGCAGCCGTTGGTGTACTGCATTACTCGTTAACGCCGTTGCTGCAAAGCATACCTGAGTTAACACCCGAACAATGGTCAGATTGGGTTGGCTATTTGCTGACAACCAGTGCAGTGGCAACGTTATTGACGCAGCTATTTGTAGTAAAGAAAAAGCTGTTCTCAGTCAATCAGATGCTGACTCTGGGTGCCACTCTCACACTCATTGGCTACGGACTGTTTCTGGTACCTAGCATTACCATGTACCTAATTGCTATCATCGTTGTTTCTTCAGGTAATGCTGTAATGGCTCCAGCCTACACAGCAAAAGCAATGCAACATCATAGTGAAAATCAGGGACAGATCAGTGGGCTTATTGCAACAGGACACACTATTGGGTTTGGATTGGCAGGCCTTATCATGTCATTGAGCGCCTACTTAGACGTTGCTCCAATAGGGTTTAGCATCTTGCTTGCTGGTTTGATGATTTTACTTACATTTCGACAGCTCAAGACATAGTCTTTTTGGTTAAGATTGGAGCAGAATCGCAAACTAAATATGCAAATAATTGCATTTTGAAATTATCCATTATTCTAGCGCCAGAGTATTCACACTCTCTACGTCAGACAAGGATAATCATCAGATGAAAAATAAGATAACACTCGCTCTAACTCTCACGTCACTACTGCCATTCTCTCAAGGGGTAGTCGCGCAAAGTTGGGGATATGGCGCGGATAACGGCCCCGCACACTGGGGTTCATTCAGTAGCACATGCAGCCAAGGTAAAAATCAAAGCCCCATAGATATAGAAACACAATCGCTTACTGCAGCAGAGATGACGCCACTTGAGTTTGACTATTCAGGTAGCATTGGCAACGTTGTTAATAATGGGCATACCATTCAAATCAATGTCACTGGTAGCAACACCTTGAAACTGGACGAACAAACGTTCACGTTAAAACAGTTCCACTTTCATACGCCGTCTGAGAATACCATTAACGGTAAACACGCCCCACTTGAAGCGCATTTCGTCCACGCCAATGACAATGGTGAACTCGCGGTTGTTGCCGTTATGTACGACATAGGAAAACGAGAAGACTCCGCCCTATCGGCTCTTCTGAATACACTGCCAGCAAATGGCCAGTCGATAAAAGTGGAATCCGATGTAAAACTTAAATCTCTGCTTCCAAGAGTTCATAGCTATTATCGTTACAACGGTTCACTAACCACCCCACCATGCAGCGAAGGAGTACGTTGGATTGTCTTAACTGACCCACAATTTATTGAACAAGCACCTCTGGAAAACTTATCTGATACTATGGGGAATAATGCACGTCCTATACAACCACATAACGCCCGCCTCATTCTAAAGTAACTCAGCTCTAAATTGACAAGGGTGCACACTGCACTCTTGTTTTTATTAACAAAATCATTACATTAGTGGTAGATTTTTTTGATCAACCTTCCAGAAATACGAATCCCAACCTTTCGAAAATTAACTCTTTGAACTGCTTCAAAGTTTACCGTACGCGTAGCGTGTAACTTAACTGTTAAACAAAATTTAGAATATGTTGCAATGATGAGATTTTGAATAACACGATGTTCAAAAGCATTCCTTACTGAGAATAGTAGGTTAGCCTTGAATAGCGGTGGGCAAAACAAGGGGGTGCAGTATGCAACAGTGTGAGATCAACGTATACGATATGAGGAATAAGCAGCGGTTTATCGTGCTCAATATCGGCTTTAGCGATACCACCAAAGCAGACTTTATGTGGAGCAATATGCCCACAACGAGTTGCCGAGATTACATTTCTCACCTGGTGGTGTCTGGCAACGTGGTCGCCAAAAAGTATATTACAGAAGATGACTTAAGTGACATGAACCGAGCAGCGTATCGCCAACAGCAGATGTCGATGAGTTGTTAACAGCGGTGCACTCAGATGCACCGCTATGACTACATTCGGTATGCGCCGTTGCGAGCTTATACCACCACGGCTGCTAGTGTTTCTTTTAAACCTTGTGCTACGTTTTTAGCAATCAGAAGCTTGCCTTTCTCCTTACTGCCTTCTGCTGAAGTCACAATAAGATCCGTTAACTCTTCACCACCAAAACCAACCATTGTAGGATTTTCTGATGGCACAGCAATCACGTCAATAACGTCGCCATCAGGTGAGATTTTAACCACGGATTGACCTGCATACATAGCTACCCAGTAGTTCCCTTCAGCATCTACACTTGCACCATCAGGACGACCATTGTGTTCAGTAAGGTCACAGTGCACTAGTTGCTCACCATATTGACCTGTTTCAGCGTTGTAGCTGTGTTTATACACTTTACTTGAACCTGTATCTGCCCAGTACAACCATTGACCATCTGGTGAAAACGCTAGGCCATTACATGTCCAAGCGAACATTGGTAGCGCTTCAATCGTGCCATCAAGATGTAACTGATGGAATTGCCCTTGGTCACCAACCTTGGCGCCATTGCGCGTACCTGCTATAAAGCGTCCGCCAGGTGCAGTGCGACCATCGTTGTAACGCATGCGTGGAAACTCAGAGACTAACGGTGCCAAAGACGTTTTTTCTGCACCCCAATTGCTAATGTGATACATACCTGACTTAAGCGCTACGATGAACCCTTGCTCACCATGCATAGCGAAACAACCAATAGGTTCGCCAAACTCAAGTTTTTCGTTCACACCATCTTTTTGACGCCAAAGCTCTCCGTCACAGATGTTGACCCACATCCAAGATTCATTACGCCAGTCCCAGCGTGGACATTCCGCCAAATCAAAATCTAGATCGACGAACTTTTCAAACTGAATAGGTTGTGCCACGTTCATGTCCTTTTTGTATCAATTAAGGTTGGTAATTTTCTGGCACTGTTGTAACAAAATCAGCGCTAGGGTGCTAGCGCTGATTAACAATTTGAAGGACAAATTATGTAAGCAAGGGACGGAGAATCGCCCCTATTGAATAATCAGCGAAGAATTCAGTCTCTATCGCCCGCGACTTTGAGCTGATCGGGATTGTTAAACTGGAAGTCGGACTTTAGATACGTGGTATTCGATGGTAAGGCAAATTTGGCTTCATGCTCAGCGACTATCTGATTTATCTTCATCAATAACTCTTGCTGGATGGTCAAGAACGCTTCCCGCTCTTGGGTATCAATGTGGGCGAATACATCAATATCCAGACTGTAATCGCTGAACGAAGAAAAATGTACTCTGAGTGGTGATGCCAAAATCAACTCATGCTCTTCCAACATTGAACGAATATCGCGGGTCAAGCTCACCATCGTTTCCATTGGAGTTTCATAGCGAAGATTGAGAGTCACCAAAAGTGGATAACGGTCCCTGCGGCTGAAATTGATGATTTGCATTTTCACTAGATCGCCGTTAGCGATAGTGACTTGCGTTCGGTCTTTAGCGCGAATCAATGTAGAACGAACACCAATTTGCTCAACTACTCCAGAAACACTACCTACTTTACAAAAGTCCCCAACAGACAAAGACTTGTCCATAAATAGAATGACCCCGCCTATCAGGTTTTCCATTGTAGGTTTTATCGCCAGAGCAATTGCCATACCACCTAGACTTAGCCCGGTAACAATCCCATAAACTGGAACACCCAAGCGATGTAAACCGAACCCAAGAATGGCCACCCCACATAAGGTCCCAACAATGGTTCCCGTGATTTGACTCAAACTCTTTTTCAAGCCGCTAACCTGGCCATTGCCTGCGAATAACACTTTACAGCTTGAAGATGCGACGATGTATGCGACTTGTGCAATCAAAGGCCAGAACAATAACTCCCCTGCCACATTAAGAAGGTTCATCAGACCACCAGTTAGATTGAGCTGATAATCAGCAATCCATGTATAGCCAAACAATCCTAGTGCCATCAAAGAGGGCTTCAACAGCGCATGGTGCACCTGTCGATAAACCAAATACGCGTAACCTGTAAGAAGAGCGGTTAATAATAGGAACGCAACCCATTGCCATACAGCTTGATCGGCGATCTCAGACATCATCGAGGGAGGTAACGAGTCAATGAGTGAAAACCACGTTGGCGGAATCAATCGTCCTGCACTCAATGAATAATATTGATAATAATCAGGCGTGGATTCCAACTTCGAAGGTAAGTGTTTCACTAACGAGTAATAATAATGAAGATTCGCTACCGTCTGTCTTGAGAACAGATAATTACCAGACTCTTGTTTTACTATTTGTATATTGGTGTTCGGAATCGTCCAACTTTGAACGTCTTTAGAATCGGGTATCATTGCCGGGTCAAAGCTTGGGATACGATCCAGAACCTCTTTCATTAACATTACCGATTCCATCGCAACTCTATGACGATTGAGATCGGAAATGGCAGAAAGATCGAAAGTTTGTGAGGCTTTATCGAACAGCGCGAAGATATTCTGCTTTTGCTCCACACTTACATTAGCAATATCGCCATATACTTCTCCCAGAGCCAAATTCGCCTCAGTCACTCGCTTAAGATAGCTTTCATAAGTTGCTTTTGGCGTACTGGTATCCGGGGGGGCTAATGGAAAAGCACTCTCTGCCCAAGAAGTCATGACGACACTATAACTCAAAAATACTATCAGCCACTGTTTCATTTGGTCATCCATTAACAGTATGATTTTCTATAAGAATAGGATCTAATTCTTTGAATTCTCGTTTTTTCTTATTGAAATTGTAAGAGATAGAGGTAATGTGATTTATCTCTCCTAGAACAATTTAAAGGCCGGAATTGCATGACCATAAAAACGCTAGATTCAAAAGTCGTTTATAAGAACAATTGGATGACCGTTCGCGAAGATAGAATAGAGCGACCCAGTGGCAAAGAAGGAATCTATGGCGTAGTAGATAAACCAGATTGCGCGGTTATTATTGCTCTTGACGGTCAGAACATTCACTTAGTTCAACAGTTCCGATATTCGGTGGGCGATCGCTTTTGGGAGCTTCCTCAGGGGGCCTGGGAGTCTAATCCCGACGCCGATCATCTGGATCTCGCCAAGGGTGAGTTATTAGAAGAAACCGGACTTGAAGCTCAAAATATGACATATGTAGGCAAGCAACTCATCGCGTACGGTTTCCTCAATCAAACTTGCCACATTTACTTCGCCACTGAACTGACTCAAAAGCAACAACGCCTTGATAGTGAAGAAGAAGATCTCATCACTCAAGCCTTCACGATCAAAGAGTTTGAAACCATGATCATCGAAGGAAAGATCCAGGATATTGTTACCACGGGCGCATGGGGACTGACCAAAATGAAAGGCTTGATACCTTAGAAAATCGGAAACTGGTCACAAAAGTACTTATAAAGTTCGATATTAGGTAATTATATCCCAAGCTAGGAGAATACGACCCTGATTGAGGAATGACTATGGATCAGTTAACTCTTCAAGAGTGCTTAATCGACACACTTCGGCGACTGGAAAAATACAAAACTACGATGTATTTGAGAGAGGACGCCTATGATCTCGAATCTGCGATTAAAAAGCTCACTGAGCAGCTTTTTAGTCTTCAGATACTGAGCGAGCTAAAAGGGTCAATTGACGATATTTCTTCCTCTATTGAGCTCCTAAAAATGGTCACTAAAGAAGCGGACCGATCATTAGATCAGGGCTTTGAACTTGATGATGCACGAAAGTTAATTGCTCACACTCTTGAAGCTGATAGAGCCTTATCTAAAGTAACACTTGGTGAACTTGGTCACATCTAACCATCTGTATTGTTAATAGCTCAAGGTGCTCATTACCACAAATAGCGATAAATCACTTCACCAAAAAGTCTTAACCAATTGTTTTAAAAGGTTTAGTACATTATTCGCACTAATTTTACTTCATACTAACCCATTGATTTACATCATAAGAACTTACTCTTACCCATGTTAGCTTCTCGCCATCATATACATCAGGTCGAATAGCAAGGAGCATTCAAATGAGCAGTTCTATTATCCTTCCCTCTACCAATTTGTTAGGCAGCGGTTGTTTGTCTCAAGCCGTTGATACCATTCACCAGCAAGGCTTCAATAAAGCACTGATAGTGACGGATACCGTTTTAACTCAAATTGGCCTAGTGGCAACGATTACTGATCAACTCGCCGCCAAAGGCATATCTTTTACCATTTACGATGGAACACAGCCTAACCCTACCATCGACAATGTAGAACAAGGTCTAGTTACGTTAGTAGACAATGATTGTGATCTTATTATTTCTGTTGGTGGTGGCTCACCTCATGATTGTGCGAAAGGTATCGCCTTGGTCGCAACTAATGGTGGCAAAATCACCGACTATGAGGGAATTAACAAAGCACGCAAATCACCCTTCCCCTTAGTTGCGATTAATACCACAGCTGGTACCGCTTCTGAGATGACGATGTTTAGTGTCATCACGGATGAAAGCAGACAAATCAAAATGGCGATCGTTGATCAAAAGGTAACCCCATTGATTTCGGTCAACGACCCTGAGTTAATGCTTGCCATGCCGAGCTCACTGACCGCTGCAACAGGCATGGATGCACTTACTCACGCTATTGAAGCTTACGTCTCAGTTGCCGCGAACCCGATCACAGACACGGTTGCATTAAAAGCAATTGAGCTGATTAACAAACATTTGCCAACGTGCGTCAGCAACGGAAGTAACCTCAAAGCTCGGGAGCTGATGGCTTACGCTCAGTTTATGGCAGGTATCGCATTTAACAACGCGCTTCTTGGCTACGTACATGCGATGGCTCATCAGTTAGGGGCAACTTATCACCTTCCACATGGTATTTGTAATGCCGTACTCCTTCCTCATGTTCAACGTTTTAATCTCACGGCTAACCCTGAAAAATTCGTCGATATTGCGCAAGCAATGGGCAAAGAGGTTCATGGATTAACGACAGAGGAGGCAGCTGAGCTGGCAATTGAAGCGATGGATGAGCTTGCAAGAAAGGTTAACATTCCTGCGACGTTAGCAGAACTAGGCGTTAACCAAGGTGATATTGATAAACTATCAGAAAGTACACTGAATGATGTTTGCTGTTTAACCAATCCTCGTCAGGCGACTAAACAAGAAATCGCGGAAATATTCCAAGCGGCATGGTAGGAGAATTGAAGTAGTCACAAACCATAGATACAAGGCATAGCATCCCTGCTACGCCTTGCATTTACATTGTAAACCAAATTAAAAATCACTAACAAACACCTTCTCAACCTGATGTACCCAAAGCCTACTAGACCATTATTTGAACAATTTACCAACTAGCATCGTATGAGATTTGTCTAGCAAGGAGGAGTTAGCATGAACACAAAATTAAGCGCTTTGGAACAGTTTGCTCAGTTTGATAAGTTGGTCATACACTCACTTGAAATGTCGCTATATCAAGCATCGGTGATTATTGATGGTGACGAACACTACATTACTGAAGAAAATGGGCGACTGATACGCAGCCACAATATCGTTGATATGCGCAGATTGTGCCACAACATTGAGGCAAAAGAAGTGGTTCTAAGACAAGATAATGCGTATGACGAAATGATTGGAAGCCCGATTAGAGTGGGTGAAAACACTTTAGAAGTGCCCTTGGGAAGTTTTAGCTCGGTAATGTAATATCTCGCGAATAAAGTAGGGTGCAGTGCCAGGCAATCGGCACTGCACTGAATTCAATTGAGACTGAATACCTAACACTTATTACATTTCGACTGTTTCGCTTCGTAATCCATGACAGCGCCTTGCGAGTCAAAGGAGAAACGGCAGCATTGCTCATACACAGTTTTCAATTCTGTGCGACTTTTTTGCACTCGCGACTTCAGTGTTGAGTAACTAACACCTAGTTCCTCAGCGACTTCTTTCTGCGACTTACCCTCAATATCTATCGACTGTAAAAGCTCGGCCGAAGAATCAGACAATGAGCTCATCAATGGCTGAATACAACTCGCGAGTTGTTGCTTGGCATCTTCTTCTGAGCTTTCGTGCCACAAGGTTTCTCCCTCTGCCAAAGAAGCTTTACCATTTGCTCGATAGAAATCGATTACGGAACGATTAGCGATTTGGAATAGCCAAGATTTGATGCTGTCTGGGTTCTGTAGCTTATCGAGATTCTGATACGTTTTTATCAAAATTTCCTGCAGCACATCTTCCGCATCCGATTCGTTGGAAATCTTACTTCTCAAGAAGTTTCGCAAGCCTGATTGATATTCTGACCAAATCTTTTCTAACATCATCAATTCTCTATGCTAATACTTGGTAAACTGATTATTTCACGGCGCCGTGAGAACGGGCGCGTTTTAATCCATCTATGGCTAATATTAGTAAAGCAACCATCACCAATAAATACGTCGGCATATCACTCGCAGCCACACGCTCCCCTAACAGTAGTCCTACACAGAATACTAAAACAGGTTCAACATACCCTAACAAGCCAAAGAGCGACATAGATAAAGACTGTGACGCAAACAAAAAGAGCAACATAGGAACTGAGCCAGCTACCGCCAAGCCAACATAGTAAATCCAAACCGATGCATCCAATTGCTGGATATAACTCCACGGTTGAAGATAGAGTGTGGCCCCTAACGCAAAGGGCAACAGGAATAAATTATCGAGCGCAAAACCAACATCGCTTTTGACACCCAAAGTCCTCCTATGAACGAAATAAACTGGATAGCCAAGCGCAATCAAAAGCACTATCCACGATAACCCTTCAGCCATCATATAAGCGTATATCACCCCGGCACCAGCCACACAGCAAGCCAGAGTTTGTAGCGGTGTCAGTCTATCGCCATAAACAAATCGCCCAACCACCACCAGCACTAAAGGTAGAGAGAAGTAGCCTAAGGCGACTGACAAGGTCTCCCCATATAGAGGTGCCCAAACAAAAATCCAGTATTGCGGTCCAACGAGTAACGCAGAGAACAAATACCGATGCCAGCGGTTGACTTGCTTTAGCGCGCTAAAAAGCATACCAATTCTTCGGCTCAGTGTAAGAAACAAGAGCACAACAAGCACGCTCCAGATAATACGCTGTGCCGCGATCCAATGCCCTTCGCCTCCCGCAACATTAAATGCTTCTAACTCGGGCTGAAATTGAACATAAAGAGGCAATAAGCCAAACAAGCATGAGGCTAAAATCGACGCGCTAATCCCCTTCGCTGTGTCGGACAAGCTTAAGAACTTATTAATCATTGGACGCTTTTTATTTGTTAGGAATAACACGCGGACATTACCGCATTTTGAGCCTATTTTATATAGGATTTTTCGATGTCTGATTCACTTTTTATGCACTGTTTGCTGTGATAATTATCACTACTTTATATCTTTTGCTTCCTTTCTTGCTCTACTCAGCCCACTAGAATTTATTGATTCAATTAGAGCACAGTCTCAAGGCCACTAGAGTAAACCTTCTAATGTCCAACTAAGACTCATAAAGCATTCGAATAGATGGCAGTTGGAGTATTTACTCATTCATCGTTAAACTACACAAATCTGACTTAGGAAGACCAGAATCCTTTATAGAATAAAGGAAAAATAGGGAGTCAACTTTCACCTAATAGGCCTAACTAAGTAACAAAACATGCAAATACCCAATAGAACCTACCTATTCGCTTTACTGTCACTACCACTTGTTTTCATTTCAAAAAACACCAGTGCGGGAATGATGGACAGTTTTATCGACCCTACGGACGGCAGACTGGATGGCAGCCAATTTATCTTGGATAACGCCGCTGGTTTTTTGCCAGTTCCCCTTACAGTCACTGACCCAGCAGTTGGCGTCGGTGGTGGTGCAGCGTTGCTTTTCTTCCACGAATCAGACGAACGTAAAGCGAAACGCTTGGCCGGTGAAAAAGTTGAAGATATTCCAGCCAGTGCTTCCGGGTTGATGGCGCTTGGAACAAGCAACGGCTCCCATCTTTATGGTGGTTTTCATTCTGGCAACTGGCGTAACGACAAAATCCGTTATCTTGGCGGTTTGTTTGGCGCACAGTTCAACTTGAAAATGTACGAACAAGATACCCCTCTCGATCTAAGTTTAAAAGGATTGTATTTCTTTCAGGAGATTGATTTTCGATTAGGAGAGTCAAACTTCTTCCTTGGTGGCGCTTACAGCTATATGTCTTCGACATCGACCTTCGACCAATTGAGTGAGCTAGCATTAAACTCTAGAGATGGACGAGTGGGCATTCGAGCGATGTACGATAGTCGCAACAACCAGTTTTCCCCAAGAGAAGGGACTAAAGCGGGTATCAAACTGGATTACCATAGAAAAGCCTTCGGGGGTCAATTTGACTACCAAAAATACAATGCTTATTTCCTCAACTACTCGAGACTTTCATCACAATGGGGGCTAGGCCTGCGCGCAGATGTAAAATCTATTTCGGACAACGTTGACCCACGAGCAGAAGTGTACGCCAAACCATTTATTGAAATGAGAGGCATAGCAGCAATGCGTTATCGTGGCGACAATACAGCCTTGGGTGAAATCGAACTGAGCTATGACATTGATAATCGCTGGACGATTCTTGGATTTGCTGGTGCAGGTACTGCATTCAATTATGATGAAAGCATCTCTAGAAGCAAAGTATATTATACCCAAGGTGCCGGTTTTCGATACTTGCTTGCCCGTCAGCTTGGTTTGCGTATGGGTATCGACGTCGCAAAAGGACCTGAAGAGTGGACAACCTATATTCAGTTCGGTAGCGCATGGAAATAAACCTTTCCTCCGCTATGTCTAATGTGGCTAGATGTGGCTAGTTGGGTAACCAATCTAGCCACAGTGATATCTTAGTTTGCCTGTTTCATACTGTATACCGAGTACAGTACTAAGCATAACCCAACGGCGTGATAGACAGTAAATGCCTCACCTAGAACAAACACCGCCGCTAATGCCGTAATGCCGGGACCTATATTTGAGGTGACACTCAATTCGGTCGCGGTTAGTCGTGCCATTCCAGCTGCGATAAGGTAAGAGGGAAGCACTGTGCAGAAGATTCCTAATATAATACCCAGCAAAATTAGAGGAAACGACCAGTCACTCGGACTAATCCCTGATAAGGACAAATGCACTAGGATCGCTAATCCGGCGCTACCCATACCAATACTGGTAAACAGCTCGCTTCCTATCTTACTTATGATGTTTTTACTTAACATTAAGTAAGCGGCAAACACGATGGCCGATGCTATAGCCAAGCCACTCCCCTTCCATACTTCTCCGCCAAAAGACTGTAAGTCGTGAGCGATAATAAAACCAATACCTAAATACCCTATACCAACGGCTTTAAGCACAAGCTTGGACGGCGCTTGTCCCAAAAATACCCAAGAAAATAGCACCACGAAGCTGGGGAATAGGAATATAAGTAACCGTTCGAGTTGAGCACTGATGTACTCCAATGCGGCTATATCTAGATAACTGGCAACGTAGTAACCTAAAACGCCTACTAATGCGGCTTGCCACCCATGACGTCTAACGTGCTGGCGCTTTTCCGCTGAACGACAAAGAATACAAAGCACCAATAAATAAAAAGGCAGCGAGCTAAATGCGCGCAACGACATGATGGTTGTAGCATCGCCACCATATTGAAAAGCGATTTTAATCAATATCGGCTTGAGTGAGAAAAGCGCCGCTCCAGATAAAGCGAACATTAACCCTTTAACATATTGGGGCTTCGATGACGTTTGGGATGATTCTATCGCGTTGCTCATTCTTACTCCCTTTCAATAAAGGCTACGAGAATAAGCGGTGTGGACTGGCTACGCTTTACTCGTAGCCAGGCACAGAAAAACCTACCGAGCTACTGGTATATCGAGTAGAAGCCAGAGGTAGTTAGACTGTGCAAACATATGAATTTCCTTAGTGATGAAATAACAGACTATTTCATCACCTATCAATATGCAACTGCCAATACGGTTTTCATAAACAAGCAGCTAAGGGTTAAGCGAGATTTCGAAGATAATTACATAGCCATGCGATGGCATGATCGTTAATGCTAGCTCGGTTCCACACCAAACTGTATGCCACCTTACCGTATTCAAAAGGCAAGGGGTTTGCTACCAATCCTTTTGCTTGAAGCGCAATATCGGCCCATTTTTTAGAGCAAGTAAACAGCAAATTGGATTGATGACACAGTACAGCTGCCGCACCAAAGTCTGAAACATTCACTTTTACATCTCTAGCGCGATATTTCTGGCGTAGAGTCTGCTCAAAATAAGGGCGATTAAGTTCGGCATCTGAAATACCGATATGCTGACTATTTAGGTAATCATCAATTGTCAGTTCACGTCCTGCTAACGGGTTGTCAGAAGACATTAGGCAAACCAATTCATCTTCCAGAATCACTTCCCAAATCAACTCTTTGGTATTGGTTGGGGCTTGGCTCACATCGTGAGGGAGAATAATGAAATCTACTTGGCCACTGTGCAAAGCGTCGAAGCCAAATCGAGCCTTTGTCATGATTTGGAGTTTGGCCTTTGGCGTGCACTCTATGGTCAGCCGCGCCAAGGAATGCGCGAACAACTCAAAAGTGCTTTCTCTCATCGATAGGCTGAATCGGCCTTCAAATGAGTTTGGTTCAAATCGTGTTTGGTTCAATAAACCGTTCATACTTGCCAGCATAGAGTGAATCAATGGCGCGATTTTTACGGCATAAGGGGTTGGCGTGAGTTGAGAACCATCACGGTAGAACAATTCATCGTCTAATATTTCACGTAACTGAGTGATGGTTTTGCTCACACTGGATGGCGTAACCGACAGTACTTCTGCTGATTTGGTGACACTGCTTGTGTCAAGCATGACATGAAGCGCCAGAAGGTGCTTAAAGCCTACTTTTGATAATCCTTCGATATCCATCAAGTACTAATCCATTAGGTTATTGGTTAATTGCTCACAGATTCGTTTCAATGTCAGCGCGTCTTCCAGGTCCAATTGAGCCTTACATGCAATGGAGTTTGGGACTGACATGGCTTTGTCACGCAGAGCAAAGCCCTGTTCTGTGACAGTAATCATTCTCGCACGCTCGTCTGTTTCACTGCGTTTTCTCTCCACAAGCCCTTTCTGTTCAAGTCTTTTAAGTAAAGGAGTTAGCGTTCCAGAATCCAACTTCAAGTCTGCACCAATGTCTTTAACGTTCATCGGGGCTTTCTTCCACAATACAAGCATGGTCATGTATTGCAGATATGTCAGGTCAATCTGTTCCAAAATTGGTCGATAAGCACGCGTCAACGCATTGCTTGCGCTATACAGTGCAAAGCAAACTTGCTTATCGATATCTAATGACTCTAGCTGGTCGAACTTCATATCTTTCCAAACCATTTATTTATATTGCGCACAATATACTTGCAATCACTCTTATTTGGCAATATGATTTGCGCACAATCTAATTACACACAATCATTATTAATACATAAGGAATGAATCATGTCTGCACTTTATACAACTTCTGCTACCGCTCTTGCTGGACGTAACGGACAAGTGACTACAGATGACGGTCTATTAGATCTTGCATTGTCATATCCTAAAGCACTTGGCGGCACGGGAACGGCGACTAACCCAGAACAGCTTTTTGCTGCTGGTTATTCAGCGTGTTTTTCGAACGCAATCCTTCATGTTGCTCAGCAGCAGAAGCTTAGCCTAAAAGCAGCGCCGACAAAGGCAACGGTTGCATTAAAAGCAAACGAACAAGGCGGGTTTGTTTTGGATGTTGCGCTTGATGTGACATTAGATATGGAAGATGCCGCTGCTATTGAACTGGTTCGTGTTGCACACCAAGTATGCCCATATTCAAACGCTCTACGAGGCAATGTCGATGTTGCAGTTACTGCAAACGGTCAAGCTATCTAAAGAATTCTAGAGGGTGCATCGCGCCCTCTTCGCTTTTCCCCTCAAAAATGACCTAGCTTACGTGTTGTAACCACTTTATTTACCTATCGAAATTTTTAACTTTCATCCCTTTCACTTTGTCGATTTTGTCGACATAAAGCTAATGAAAAGCGATCCCGATCAAGAAAAATCGCAAAATTCACAGAAAAGTAATAGCCGACTCGAAAAACTTATTTTATAATGCGAATTAATGTTTCAGAACAAACTAAATTCTATTATTAGGGGATCAACATGAGACTTATTCCATTACAAAACGCAGAACAAGTAGGTAAGTGGGCAGCACGCCATATCGCAGAGCGTATCAATGCATTCCAACCAACTGCTGAAAAACCATTTGTTCTAGGTTTGCCAACTGGTGGAACACCTCTTTCTACATACAAAGAGCTGATCGCACTATACAACGCTGGTGAAGTAAGCTTCAAAAACGTTGTTACTTTCAACATGGATGAGTACGTTGGTATCGACCCTGAGCACCCAGAATCTTACCGTTCGTTCATGTACAACAACTTCTTCAATCATGTAGACATCCAAGAAGAGAACATCAACCTTCTTGACGGTCTTGCTGATGACATCGATGCTCACTGTGCTGCGTACGAAGAAAAGATTCGTTCATACGGCAAGATCAACCTATTCATGGGTGGTGTGGGTATTGATGGTCATATCGCATTCAATGAGCCAGGTTCTTCTCTAGCATCTCGTACTCGTATCAAAACTCTGACAGAAGATACTCGTATCGCTAACTCTCGTTTCTTCGATAACGATATCAATCAAGTACCTAAGTACGCACTAACTATCGGTGTGGCGACTCTTCTAGATGCTGAAGAAGTAATGATCCTAACTCTAGGTCACAACAAAGCACTTGCTCTACAAATGGCAGTTGAAGGTTCTGTAAATCACATGTGGACAGTGACAGCACTTCAAATGCACCGCAAAGCGATCATCGTTGCTGACGATGCAGCTCAGCAAGAGCTTAAAGTGAAGACTGTTCGCTACTTCAACGAACTTGAAGTTGAGAACATCAAAGGTCTATAAACCAACTTTTTGAACAAGGGTAATGGAACTTTTTTGTTACCCTTTGTTCTAAAAAGACGTCACTTGCAACAAAAAGTGACTAGCAATGGAGTGCTAACGTATTCCAAAGCTCCGTATAAGTCGGGCTTATATGCCAAGCTAAGCCCGACTATCTCTTCTTCCCCTTCTTTCCTACTTAATCCGTTTTTTTGATTTCTAAACCATCGACTACAACTTTTATTGCATCCTTTCATTGAGTTAACCCGAGTAACCTCAAGTGACAACAGACTGCGCTTGAAAACGATCGTCACGATTGAGAAACTGTGTCGACCTATCCGAATATAGCCAAACCAATGACTCCACAACAATTACTCAAATCCCTTTTTGGTTATGATGAGTTCCGTCATCAGCAAGAGTCCATCATCAACACTCTTATATCAGGAAACGATGTACTGACCTTAATGCCTACTGGAGGCGGTAAATCGATCTGTTATCAGATCCCTGCCATTTTGCGGCAAGGGGTTGGGATTGTTGTGTCACCACTCATTGCTTTGATGCAAGACCAAGTCGATGCCCTTCATCAGATAGGTGTAAAAGCCGCATATTTAAACTCAACTTTAACGCCCTATGATCAGCAGATTGTCGAACAACAGCTAAGATCTGGCGATATCGATATTTTGTATGTAGCTCCAGAACGACTGATGCTGGAGCGAACGCTTAGTCTGCTAGAGCAGTGCCATTTATCATTATTTGCCATTGATGAAGCACACTGCGTTAGCCAATGGGGACACGACTTTCGTCCTGAATACCAAAAGCTAGATGTCCTAAAGCAGCGCTTTCCTTCTGTTCCACGAATAGCACTTACCGCGACTGCGGATAGTCGGACACAGCAAGAAATTATCGAACAGCTGGCCTTGGAGAACGCCGAGGTCTTTGTTCACAGTTTCGATAGACCAAACATTCAATACCACGTCTCAGACCTTAGTAATGCCAAGCAAGAACTCTGGTCATTTATCCAAGCTCATCATCCAGAAGATGCAGGTATTATCTATTGCCTGTCCCGAAAAAAGGTGGAAGAAACAGCTCAATGGCTCAATGAGTTAGGTAAAGTTGCCCTCCCTTATCATGCGGGTATGTCTGCGGATCAGCGAGCGTTGAATCAACAAAGGTTCTTACGAGAAGATGGCATCATCATAGTTGCCACGATTGCGTTTGGTATGGGGATTGATAAGCCTAATGTACGTTTTGTTGGACACTTAAGTCTGCCGAAGAGTATCGAAGCCTATTATCAAGAAACAGGACGTGCCGGACGTGATGGACAGCCAGCCAATGCCTGGATGGCATTTGGCATGCAAGATATGGTATTACAACGCCAAATGGTGCAAAACTCCGACGCTTCGGAGCAATTCAAATTTACTTCCATTCAAAAACTCAATGCACTGCTAGGCTACTGCGACCTTGCCACTTGTCGCCGCCAAGCACTCTTGGCTTATTTTGGAGAATCACTGGAACAGCCGTGCGGTAACTGTGATAACTGCCTTACACCACCCGAGACTTGGGATGGACTCAAAGCGACTCAAAAAGCACTTTCTACCGTGTTTCGTACCGATCAACGCTTTGGTGCTAGCTATTTAATTAATATTCTACTTGGCAAGTCAGACCAAAGAATTGAACAGAACCAGCACCATAACGTCTCTACGTTCGGTATCGGCACCGAACTAAATGCGAAGCAGTGGCAAGGCGTGTTTCGTCAGTTGCTTGCCATGAACCTGCTGGAAGTACACGGCGATCATGGCAGTCTCCGCTTGACCGAACATTGTCGACCATACTTGAAAGGTGAAGCCCCCATCCAATTACGAAAGCTTCGTAGTTCTAGTTCAAAAGCTCGCTCTAGTACTAAAGGTCGCCGTACTGGACTTTCAACAGGAGACATCAAACAGTTTGATGTATTAAAACAGGTGCGCTCATCCTTAGCGACAGAGCAACAAGTTCCGGCCTATATCATTTGTAGCGACGCGACACTAGAAGCGCTATCGATTGAGAGACCTCAACAACTTGACGAGCTGCATCAAATCTCAGGTTTTGGCGAGACTAAAATCAGTAAATATGGTCAGCGCTTTATTGATGCTATCGAACCCAAAACAGAGCAAGAAATCATCTTAAATGAGACTGAGCTTGAGTCACTGACACGACTTCAACAAGGATTAACGCCTGACCAGATTGCGACTGAGCGGAATATAAAACTAGCAACGGTATTGGCTCATTTAGCCAAAGCGATAGAAATCAATGCCTGCCAACTCGAACAGGTCGTCGATATTAGTGAGGCAGAGTTTGATACCATCACAACAGCGGCAATTAGCTTAAATACATTACAAGATTTCAAACTCAAGCCGCTCTATGAGCACTTCGATCAGAACTACGACTATGCGGTTTTGAAGTGTGTAGTAGCAAAAATCTCATCAAACGCAAAAAATTCTGTGAAATAAAAATGAAAAATCAGTTTTCAAGTTTGCTATTCGCTTTACCACTTTAGTCTAATGTTCCAATAGGAGTGGTGAATATATGATCAAACTGTTTCTACATCACTATGTAGCCAACGATCCTTAAGATTTTTGTATTGGGAGACTCAGCCCTCCCGAGTTTACTATTACTATCTTTCACACCGAGACTATGTTCTCGGTGTTTTTTTATCTGTCATTTTTCCACCCGACGTTCAAAACCCTTTATCGCAAGATAAAAAAAACCGCGCTCTAAAGCGCGGCACCTTGGGCTCGGTTTAATTGTGGGTGTATTTTTTATAGTTGATTGTTTAGTGTTGGGTTGCTTTTAGCTTCAAGCGCATCGCATGAAGAACAGGCTCCGTGTAACCATTAGGTTGTGCACAGCCTTCAAATACAAGCTGGCATGCGGCTGAAAACGCAATGCTACTTTCAAAATCAGGCGCCATATTTTTGTAGTTAGGGTCACCTGCATTTTGCTCATCAACAACCGCAGCCATGCGCTTCATGGTTTTCATAACCTGCGCCTCATTACAAATGCCGTGACGTAGCCAGTTGGCGATATGTTGGCTAGAGATACGTAGTGTCGCTCTGTCTTCCATCAGGCCAATATCGTTGATATCCGGTACCTTAGAACAGCCAACACCTTGGTCAACCCAGCGTACAACATAACCTAAGATACCTTGCGTATTGTTATCTAGCTCGCTTTGGATATCTTTCGCCGTCAACTTTTGATTGCCTAGCAACGGAATCGTCAAGATGTCGTCCACATTCGCTCGAACTCGCTCGCGTAATTCTTTTTGGCGGCTAGGCACACTCACTTTATGGTAGTGCAGCGCATGGAGTGTTGCCGCTGTTGGTGATGGAACCCAAGCGGTATTAGCACCAGCTTGAGGGTGACTAATTTTAGCTTCCATCATCTTGGCCATATTATCAGGCTCAGGCCACATCCCTTTACCGATCTGTGCTTTACCTTGCAATCCACAGGCAAGACCAAGGTCAACGTTTTGATCTTCGTATGCACCAATCCAAGTCATACTCTTCAGCTGTGCTTTAGGAGCGAAGGGGCCAGCTTCCATACTGGTATGAATTTCATCACCAGTTCGGTCTAAGAACCCAGTGTTAATAAACACCACACGATCTTTCGCAGCGCGGATACACTCTTTCAAGTTAACCGACGTACGGCGCTCTTCATCCATAATGCCAACTTTGATGGTGTATCTCTCTAAACCGAGGGCATCTTCAATACGACCAAACAGTTCATTGGTAAATGCTACTTCTTCAGGGCCGTGCATCTTAGGCTTAACGATATTAATGCTGTTAGCGGTTGAGTTTTGATACTGGCTGTTGCCTTTCAAGTCATGCATTGCAATTAACGATGTAATCATGCCATCCATGATACCTTCAGGCACTTCATTACCTTGCGCATCAATAATAGCCGGGTTCGTCATTAAGTGGCCCACATTTCGTATAAACAACATACTGCGGCCTTTGAGCGAAATTTCTCCGCCTGACACGCTAGTATAGTGACGGTCGGGATTGAGACTACGAACAATGGTTTTACCATTTTTCTCAAGCGATTCTTGTAGATCGCCTTTCATCAGCCCTAACCAGTTTCGATAGGCAAGCGCTTTGTCTTCACCATCCACTGCAGCTACTGAATCTTCGCAATCCATAATCGTAGTCAGTGCCGCTTCCACCAGCACGTCCTTGATACCCGCGGCATCAACACTTCCAATAGGAGCTGTCGGATCGATTTGAATCTCAATATGCAGATTATTATGCTTCAACAAGATGCAAGATGGTGCGCTTGCATCCCCTTGGTATCCAATGAACTGATCACTGTCGATCAACGTAACTTCCTCACCGTTTTCCAACGTTGCGGTTAACGTATTGCCGATACTGACGTTGCTGATACTGTATTTAGTCACGTCTTTATGAGAGACACCATTTAGCGGTGCTGCTTCATCAAGAAACTCTCGGGCATAAGCCACCACTTTTGCTCCACGAACCGGATTAAAGCTTCCACCTTTCTCTGCACCATCATTTTCACTGATGACGTCTGTTCCATAAAGCGCGTCGTAAAGACTTCCCCAACGAGCATTAGCAGCATTCAAGGCAAAGCGAGCATTCATAATAGGAACAACCAACTGAGGACCTGCTTGCGTTGCAATCTCAGGTTCAACACTGGCAGTGGTGACTTGGAAGTCATCGCCTTCTGGTACTAGATAACCAATCTCTTGTAGGAACTGTTTGTATTCTGTTGCATCTATTGCATGCCCAGCCCGCTCTTGGTGCCAAGCGTCAATCTGATGCTGTAGATCATCACGCTTAATTAACAGCGCGCGGTTTTTAGGCGCTAAGTCTTTAAGAATGGACTCAAAAGATTGCCAAAAGTCGTTAGCATTAATGCCAGTGCCAGGCATCACCTGTTCATTAACGAATTGGTAGAGGGTGCTATCAATGTTCAAGCTTCCCTGTTGAATACGATTGCTCATAAAATCTCTCTCGAATTAATCGATGACTATTCAATAAATTTACGTAACAGACGAAAATTTAGCTAATTTATGCCATTTATAGTGAACATTCACATAATAAATACCCAATTTCACTACTCTGTTACACCACTTTCTAACTCGTTTGCCACACTCTTAATCAAGCGTCTCATCCATTGGTGATCCGGATTACTTTGCAAAAGTGGGCTCCATGCCATCTTCACTTCAAAAGGCTCAATCGCAAATGGTGCTGGCTTTATCAGAAGCTTAGGATTATGACGCTGAAGCTGCGCCGCTTTGGTTGGAATGGTAAGGATCAAGTTTTTCTGCTGGGCAAATAGGATGGCCGACAAATAGTGTCGAGTGAACACCGTAATGTTGCGGGTCTTACCAATACGCATCAGCGCTTCATCAATCCAACCAAGCTTTTGTGCTTCACTTGGATTAATCCCAACCCCAGTCCCCATCCCGGTTTTACTTACCCAAATGTGTTGCGCTTTCAAATACGACAATAAGTCAAAATTATCTGCAATCGGGTTATCGCAACTGAATAAGCATGAGAACCCGTCATGCCATAAGCTCATTTGGTGGAATGACTGAGGAATATCATCAAAGCGGTTGATGATGATATCCACCGTTCCTTGCTCTACATCTTGGTAGCTAACATCACTAGGCGTCATGATATCTAGACGGATTTTCGGCGCTATTTCACTTAGCCGCTTAAGCAAAGGTTGAATAATGGTGGATTCCGCATAGTCACTAGCCATTATGCGAAACACCCGCTCACTGTCATCGGCATGGAATTCAGTGGTCGGCTGTAGTGTCTTTTCAACGTTTGCCAAGATATTACGAATCACTGGTTGCAGCTTTTGCGCACGCTCTGTCGGTATCATTCCCTCGCTCGTTCTAACCAACAACGGATCTTCAAACAGATCACGTAATCGGCGTAAACCATTACTCATTGCGGGTTGGGTAATACCCAACTGATTTGCTGCTCTGGTGACATTTCTTTCCCGTAGCAACATGTCTAAATACACAAGTAAATTAAGGTCTATACGAGCAATATTCATATAAAAAATACCGAATATAATAACTATAAATTAACAAAATTATCACACATGCGGCTACGATTTGTCCATAACAACAAATTAAACGGGTCGTCCAATCTAAAACATGAAGCCCTTGGAGAAAGACGACTAAGCCATTTGGCCAATAATATCCAACGTGAAACTAAGGAATAGTTATGTCGCAAATCACTCAAGATATCGAAATGATAGAAGTTGCAAAACGCGCTGCTGGTGCTCCATGGGATGCTATTAACCCAGAATCTGCTGCTCGCATGCGTGCTCAAAACAAATTCAAAACGGGTCTAGATATCGCGCAATACACTGCAGATATTATGCGTGCTGATATGGCGGCCTACGATGAAGACAGTTCTAAGTACACTCAATCATTGGGTTGCTGGCATGGTTTCATCGGTCAACAAAAACTGATTTCTATTAAAAAGCACTTCGGTGGCAAAACCGACCGTCGCTACCTATACCTTTCTGGTTGGATGGTTGCAGCACTTCGTTCAGAGTTTGGTCCACTGCCTGACCAATCAATGCATGAGAAAACATCGGTTGCTGGTTTAGTAGAAGAGCTTTACACCTTCCTACGCCAAGCCGATGCTCGTGAACTGGGTGGTTTATTCCGTGCTCTTGATGCTGCTCGTGAAGCAGGTGATTTGGATCTACAAGATTCTATTCAAGACCAAATCGATAATCACGTAACGCACGTTGTGCCTATCATCGCGGATATTGATGCAGGCTTTGGTAACGCAGAAGCAACTTACCTAATGGCAAAACAGATGATCGAAGCTGGTGCTTGTTGTCTTCAAATCGAAAACCAAGTAGCGGATGAGAAACAATGTGGTCACCAAGACGGTAAAGTAACGGTACCTCACGCTGATTTCCATGCCAAACTTCGTGCACTACGTTACGCTTTCCTTGAGCTAGGTATCGATAACGGTGTTATCGTTGCACGTACTGACTCACAAGGTGCTGGCCTAACAAAAGAAATCGCAGTAGTTAAAGAGCCAGGCGACCAAGGCGACATCTACAACTCTTACCTAGACGTGGAAGAGATCGATGTAGCAGATATGAAGCAAGGCGACGTTTGTTTCAACCGTGAAGGTAAGCTGGTACGTCCTAAGCGTCTACCTTCAGGTCTATATCAATTCCGTCAAGGCACTGGTGAAGACCGTTGCGTATTTGACTGTATCGAGGCGATTAATGCTGGTGCCGACCTACTGTGGATTGAAACTGAGAAACCACATATTGGTCAAATCAAAGAGATGATGGACGGCGTACGTGAAGTTCACCCGAACGCTAAGCTAGTTTATAACAACTCACCATCATTCAACTGGACACTTAACTTCCGTCAGCAAGCTTATGATGCAATGGTTGAAGCAGGTGAAGATGTATCAGCATACGAGCGCGCTAACCTAATGAGCGCTGAGTACGACGAAACTGAACTGTCTAAGCGTGCTGATGAAAAGATTCGCACTTTCCAAGCGGATGCCTCTCGTGAAGCGGGGATCTTCCACCACCTAATCACGCTACCAACATACCACACTGCTGCATTGTCAACTGACAACCTAGCGAAAGAGTACTTCGGTGAGCAAGGCATGTTGGGCTACGTAGCAAATGTTCAACGTAAAGAAATCCGTCAAGGTATTGCCTGTGTGAAACACCAAAACATGTCTGGCTCAGACATGGGTGATGACCACAAAGAATACTTTGCAGGTGAAAATGCGTTGAAAGCAGCCGGTGAACTTAATACTTCTCACCAGTTCGACTAATTAAGGTGGCGATTTGCTCTCTACACACTTATGAGAGTAAATTGATAACACACCTAGAGAGTGAGAATTGCGCCCCAAGACGCAGTCTCACTCTCCACTTCTGTTAGACTAAATTCATTCATGTTTATTGAGAATGCCTATGACTACAGTTCCTTCCTATCTCCAAGATGCTAAAGAGTTACTATCACAAGATGGCTTTGCAACCAGTGATGTTTGGTACCACGGCACCTCATCGGCGCTACTGAGCTCAATCCAAGGACAAGGGCTTAAACGCTCCGGCGACAAAGCTCTTAACCAAGCCGCGAAAAAGACAATGGCAACGATAGGAAACAATTACACCGAATCTGTCGAGCCTGTTTTTCTGACTCAAAGCAAAGAATTGGCTTATTATTGGGCGCAGCAAACCGTTCGAGACCGCAGCGTTCGTTTTGAAGGTGAAGAAGAACCTATCGTCCTTGCGGTGAATTTATCAGAAAAACAACGTGCCAAAGTAAAGCCCGATGTGGGGGCGATGAGCCTACTAATGATGAGCGTAGGTGAGCGGTTTATGGCGCACTTAGCGCAGATTTATCAAAGCAACAATATTGAAGGTCCCGATATTGACCTGCGAACCGCTGATAGAATGGATTACTTAAATAAGCTCGGCATGGCCTATATCGATCAAGACGTCAGCCTTGCTTGTGTTAGCGTTGTTTCTGAAGCATAACGTCTGCTAGTTTTCCCCCAAGATTTCGAAACCGAGATATCAAATCTCGGTTTCTTTCATTTAACGAACATAGATTTCGCCTTACATTCGCTTGTGGCCTGATGTATTAAGCCCATCACCTTCATGAATCACATTGCCATTGATGGTTATCGAGTCTGGACAGGTCAACGTTTTGCCCCATTTAAGCTCTACGGGCTCTTCGGTACTGCCTTTATAAAGGCAGGTTTTTACTTTTGTGCTGACCACATTCCTAACCAATACTTCCGCTTCACCAACATACTCACCATGTCGCGGCGTTTGCTCGTTAGCAAATGAGAATGATGAAAGTGAAAGAAGGACCGAAGCCAATATGATTTGAGTAAGTTTGCTCATGGTAATTCCCCTTGACGTTAATCGTTAGCGAATAGCCGAATACTCCTTTACTCTGCTCATGTCGAATACTATAAGGTGTTTTTTTGACCAATAAAAAACACGTACCATCAGGCAAACTGATACATTTTCATAAGCCGTTGTTTCTTTGCATTGAGAACAACGAACTATCATCACATCTCATATGTAGTCAAAGATTAAAAGAGAATTGCATATAGGAGAGACAACTTAAACCGTTCAGTGAATTTTAAACTTCACGATCAACTCACAATCATTTGTCGTTTGCATGTTAGCTATATGATTTGCAACCTTTGGATTCGGATGACGTTTAAGAAATTCGACCAATGCAGACTTACAACACCCCAACGAAGAGATAAAACGATCACAACTAGTGCGCGGGCATTGGGGTAACAAGGTCATCACTTCTTCTGAAGCTAGTTGTAAGTACTTCAATTCATACTCACTGTCTCCTTGTGCACGCCAAAAGTCAGCAAGGTTATGGCAGGACATTACTTTAACCGCCAGCAGATCTTCCAACTCTTCAAGGTCTGATGTATCAAATTTCATCTGCTGTGATTCAGACAACGCGATTTGGTAGTGGGCGACCGCTGCCATCAACTCCCCTTGTTTCTCCGCTTCGTCGGCTAACAGTGTATGTCTTTCCCATTTTTTCATATCCATCGGTCTAACCTTCAACTCTCCTTACCAAGAAATTAGATGATATTGATTATCATTTAAATATCAACCGTAACTTTGTTATGGATTAGTCATCACACAGACCACTATTGAAATTTCTGTTGCATTCTTCATTCGATAACGATTATCATTTGATATGTTATAACATAACAATTAGGGGTATTATGAAACCGAATATTCATCCAAATTATCGTCAGGTTATTTTTCACGATACGAGCGTAGACAAGTACTTTATCGTTGGCTCAACGCTGGAAACAGACCGAACTATCGAGTGGAAGGATGGTAAAACCTATCCGTATATGACTATTGAAGTGTCATCGGAATCACATCCTTATTACACAGGAAAACAAAGAGTTATTCATAAAGAAGGACGAGTAGCTAATTTCAATCGCCGCTTCGGCCATGTCGCCACCAACAAGTAAGGAACACAAATGAAGGTACTTAGCTCACTCAAAAGTGCTAAACAGCGCCACCATGATTGCCAAGTCGTTAAGCGCCGCGGTCGTATTTATGTAATATGCAAATCCAACCCAAGATTTAAAGCGGTTCAAGGAAAAGTGAAGAAGAAAGCCTGACTGCAAGTTATCGGTAATAAAAAAGGGCAATGAATGATGACTTCACTGCCCTTTTTTGTATATTTGCTCGTTCTTTTACATTGAAGAAAGTCCCGCTTTCATAAGGCTAAAGAGTGTTTTTGTAAACGACACCATCCTTCATGATGATTTTTTGTCTATCGCAATTCATGACACAATCCACACCATTCAGCGGGTTACCATCGATAATCAATAGATCCGCGTAAGCTCCTTCAACGATCTGACCCAGTTTCCCTTGCGGGTATGGGTGCTGGTACGTTGACATCTCAAACAAGCGCCCACAGTTTGAAGTTGCCATACGCAGCGCAGTTATCGTATCGAAGGTTTGCTCGATAGCCGCCAACTCATTAAGTTGAGTCGCGTGCACATCTTTCTCACCCACACAATCAGTACCGAATGCCAAGTTTTGGATGTCATATTTCTTAATAAGCTCAGCGGAGTAAAACATAGCTTTACCAACTCGCTCAGTTTTGCGATAAGTTTCTTCATTTGGCAGCGGTATTTTTCGCTCTGCAATTAAGGACGACGTGAAGTATGACGGGATAACCCAAATCCCCTTTTCTTTGATAGTTTGTGCGATATCGTCATCCATGATTGTAGCATGTTCAAAAGACATGACTCCCGCTTCAGCAGCTCGGCGCATCGCATCTGCGGTATGAATATGCGCCGCTACGTAGGTTCCATAATCAGAGGCCGCCTCAACAGCCGCTTTCATTTCATCCAACGTGTACTGCAATGTATCTAGTGGATCGAATGTTGAGGAAGCACCACCACCGGCCATAATCTTGATTTGAGAGGCGCCCATAAACAACTGCTCGCGTACTGCTTTTAATACTTCAGCACGACCATCCGCGACTTTCATCGCTCCCAGTTTCATCATCGGTGAATCTTCGTGGTCACCTTTGCGCTCTTGAGCTCGGTTTTGGCGGTAGTCAGAATGACCACTCGTTTGAGAAATAGCCGCCATAGACGGCAAAATGCGAGGTCCTAATGCGTAACCATTATCGATACTGGTTTTGAGTCCAAGCGTATTACCAGCCACGTCACGAATGGTGGTGAACCCACGCATTAGCATCTCTTCGGAAATCTTGGCCGAACGAATCGCCACTTCCTCACGTGTCATGGTATCAATAACATTAAACGGTGCAGAGAGAGTAATATGTACATGGGCATCAATCAGACCAGGCATAACTGTGCCACCCTTCGCATCAATAACTTCATCAGCAACTGAAAGGTCAATATCACCAATCTCTACTATCAAATTGTCTTCAATGAGAATCGATACATTCTCTATCAGCTTGTCATCGACACCGTTAAATACATTTGTATTGATAATCACTTTTTTCATGATGGCTTCCTCTAGAACACTATTAAGTTGATGGAGGCATCATAGACAAAGCAAAGGATAGTGAATTGCCATTTGGCGACATAATTGCTGATTATTTAGGCAGACTAAATATCCCTAAAGGGTTTCACCCTTGATAATACTGCCACACAATTTACTTCTTAAATTACCGATAGGCTATATAGTCAAAGCTGTACTGATTTACTCTAAAATAGTGCACCGTATACTCAAACACGATACCACTTTCTAGCTCACCAACAGAATCGACGCGAATAACCGGATCGGCCATATCCATATTGAGTTCGTCAGCGGTTTTTTTATTCAATATTTCGGGCTTGATCGATTGACGAGAAAGTTTGATTTTTAGTCCTTTCGTCTTTTCTATGTAGTCGTATTTGGAGCTGCGCATGGCTTTAATACTAAGATCGGGA
This sequence comes from Vibrio sp. McD22-P3, assembly GCF_021568915.1. Taxonomy (NCBI): domain Bacteria; kingdom Pseudomonadati; phylum Pseudomonadota; class Gammaproteobacteria; order Vibrionales; family Vibrionaceae; genus Vibrio; species Vibrio sp. McD22-P3. The sequence continues at coordinate 294,406 of NZ_JAKGTN010000002.1, read as the reverse complement.
AATAGAGAAACGGGTAAATACGTGTGTTCTAGCACTTCAGGCTCATCATCTATCATTCGTAAACGGCGGATTGAATACACCTCTTCTCCAATTGAAACTTTAAGCTTATCTGCCACTAGCTCATTGCATTCAATAAGTTCAAACGTAATTATCTTCGAGCTTGGCGTCTTGCCTTGTGCCGAAACCTCTTCTACGAAGCCGCTCAACTGCAGAGCATTATGTTGCGCCTTAGGTGCTTTAACATAAGTACCGCTGCCCCTTTGGCGAAACAATAAATCTTTATCCACCAGTAGTTGCATTGCTTTACGAATAGTCACTCGGCTTACATCAAACTCTTTTTGCAGCTCGCCTTCAGTTGGCAAGATAGAGCCTGCTGACAGTTCACCATTACTGATCTTTTCAATCAAAGTATCAGCTATCTGCAAGTATCTAGGTTTACTCATCTCATCTCCTTAATCTCCATGCATGATAAAAGTAAACTGTGATCGACGATACATTTAAAATACTTTTAGGCTCGATTATTGTGAAGGATATTATAATTCACACTCAAAGTATCTTATATGTATTGCCCAAAATAATACTTTTAAGATACTTTTATGTCATCAAGTTAAACATCAGGACATTTCAATGAACAAGCAAAACCTAACCGTTGTTGGCGCAGGCAGTACCTACACGCTGGGTATGATGAACAGCCTAATTGCAGAAAAAGATACCTTTCCTTTAAAGCGTGTTGTTTTTTATGACATTGATGCTGAGCGCCAAGAATCAAATGCCAAAGCGACAGAGATTCTATTTAAAGAGCATTATCCGGAAGTTGAAGAATTCATTTACACAACAGATAAAAGTGTCGCATTCTCAAACTCAGACTTCTTCTTTATTCAGATTCGTACTGGCGGCTTAGAAGGGCGCGAACGAGATGAGCAAATTCCGCTCACTCACGGCTGTGTCGGTCAAGAGACATGTGGTGCTGGCGGTATGGCTTACGGCCTTCGTTCTATTGGTGACATGATTGAGTTGGTTAACGATATCCGCTCGTACTCAAAAGAAGCATGGATCCTTAATTACACCAATCCAGCAGCGATTGTTGCAGAAGCACTTAACCGTGAATTCCCAGATGATAAGCGCATCCTGAATATTTGCGATATGCCAGCCGCTATCATGGTGAGCTACGCAAACCTATTGGGTTGTGAGTTCTGGGATCTAGTACCTGAGTACTTTGGCCTAAACCACTATGGTTGGTTTACCAAGATCAAAAATAAACAAGGCCAAGATCTGACGGATGAAATCAAGAACATTATCCTACACCAAGGAATTAGTGCCGTTGATCCTGAAATTGCTGATGATCCGTCATGGCAAGCCACATTCCAAAATATGAAAACGATGCTTGAGGATAACCCAGAGTATCTGCCAAATACCTATCTCCAGTACTACTTGTATCCAGAAAAAATGGTCGCAAAAGAGCAGATCAACAACACTCGAGCACGCCAAGTGATCAACGGTCGTGAAAAGAGAGTGTTTGAGTTAAACCAACGCATTATTGATGCTGGGACAACCGCTAATGAGACCTTACACGCTGACATTCATGGGCGCTATATGGTTCGAGTAGCAGCATCCCTAGCATACAACATGGGCGACACTTATTTGGTCATCGTGCCAAACAATGGTGCGATTTCAAATCTTCAGGATGATGCCATGGTTGAGGTGCCTTGTGCCCTAACTAATGACGGCCCTAAAGCGTTTGCAGTTGGAACCATTCCAACATTCCAGAAGGCCATGATTGAAAGTCAGTTAGGATACGAAAAATTAGTCGTAGATGCATGGTATGAAGGTAATAGACAGAAGTTAATCAATGCATTAACCCTCAACCGTACCGTTATTAATGTCCCTAAAGCTAAAGCTATCGTTAACGATCTTCTAGAAGAAAATAAAAACTATTTGCCACAATTTTCCCAATAACTTGAACCACCTCTAAGCAGGAAGGAACTCCTGTTTAGAGGTACTTTTGAGGTCACTATGAAAGACATGATACAAAGATTTGGGGCAGCCATGTTTGTCCCTGTTTTGCTATTCCCTGCGGCAGGTATGCTGCTTGGATTTACCGTTATGCTCCTAAACCAAGATCTGTTCCCTTGGGCAGTTCCTGGTTCAACATGGCACAGTGTTTCCACCATTTTGCTACAAGCGTCATTAGCTGTTTTCAAAAATATGTCTCTTATTTTTGCAGTTGGCTTACCCATCGCGCTAGCAAAATCAGCGTCAGGTCGTGCGGTACTGGCCACCCTCGTCTCTTACATCACTTTTAACTACGTTATTGGTGGAATACTACAATTTTGGGGGGCTGATCTTGGCGTCAATTATGTTGCTGGTGAGCGTGGTCTAACTGAAATTGGCGGTATCTTAACACTGGATACCAACCTTTTAGGTGCTATCGTTATCGCGAGTGTATCGGTTTGGGTTCATAACAAATACTTTGACCGTAAACTACCGGACTGGGCTTCTGTGTTCAATGGCACCCCATTAGTGGTTATTATTAGCTTCCCTATGATGGTTGCACTTGCTGTTATCACATGCTTTGTATGGCCAACTATCCAAGGTGGTATCAATGGTCTACAAACGTTCTTAGTCAACTCAGGTTCGTTCGGTGTTTGGGCATTTACTCTTCTTGAGCGTCTATTGATCCCTACTGGTTTGCATCACTTTGTTTATGGTCCTGTATTCTATGGTCCAGTCGCGGTTGACGGCGGTACTGTTGCTTACTGGATTCAACACATTCAACAATTTGCAGAAAGCAGCGCACCCTTAACTGAACAATTCCCTCAGGGCGGCCTCATGTTAACTGGTATGGGCAAAGTGTTTGGATGTACAGGTATCGCACTAGCCCTTTACTCAACCGCGAAACCAGAAAAGAAGAAGATGGTACTAGGACTTGTTCTAGGTGCAGCCATTACCGCAATTCTGACAGGGATTACCGAACCTATTGAGTTCACATTCCTATTTATTGCGCCTGCTTTATTTGTTTTACATGCACTACTTTCAGCAACAATGGCGACGCTTGCCTTTATGCTTGGTGTATCGGGTAACTTCCAAACTGGATTAATCGACTTTGTTTTCCAGAACTGGCTGCCATTAGGTGCAAACCACATGGGTACGTATGTGATTCAGATAGCACTAGGTCTCACCTTCACGGCTATATATTTCTTCAGCTTCCGTGCAATTATTCTGAAGTACAACTTAATGACTCCTGGGCGCGATGATGCGGAAGTGAAATTTGTGTCAAAGGCAGAGTATCGCGCATCTCAAAAAGGAAATACCGTAAATGGCAGCGAAGACGACCAAGCCAATGCATTCATCCAAGGCTTAGGTGGGTGCGACAATATCGAGTTATTAACTAACTGTGCTACACGTTTACGTGTGAAAGTCAAAAACGCTGAGTTGGTTCAACCGACATCCTATTTCCAACAACAAGGTGCTGTTAACGTGGTTCGCAATGGAGAGAGTTTCCAAATTATTGTTGGCTTGACCGTACCACAAGTTAGAGAACAGATGAGCCAACTCATCCAAGTTTAGTTCCCCTACTATTTTCGCAATTAAACAAAAGCCTCTGCTTTAAAAGAGGCTTTTGTTTTTTAGACATATATAACTGGTTTGAACGATTGTATCTTACTGTAGAGGAAACAATCTCAATATTCGTCTCTGTCTACATAAAGGGATGAATTTCATTTTGGCGTTAATAACGGAGAAGAAATTACTGGCTGTCGATAACATCAATCAGAGCTTGCAACTGAGCCTCTGAGTCCCCCCCAATGTATATTGTTACTGTAGCTGTTTCTTGCATGAACGCACCTTTGCTACCATAGAACGCAAACTCATCAGGGGTCAAAACAAATTCAACAGTTTTTATCTCTCGAGCCTTTAGATCTACTTTTTCAAATGCTTTCAACTCTCTACGTGGACGAGTAGTTGAAGTACCACGTTGGGAGATATAGCATTGTACCACTTCGCTCCCATCTAGTTCAGATTCATTGGAAACTGTCACTGAAACATGAACATTTTTACCCACAGTGATAAGATTTTGTGTTACGTGCATATCGCTGTAAGTGAAGCGACTATAGCTTAACCCATAGCCAAATGGATACAGCGGTGTGTCTTGGCAGTCTTTATATGGTTGATACTCTTGATATGCCCGCATTTTTCCAAGCTCTTTACGCGCGTAATAGATTGGTACCTGACCAGTCGTACGCGGAATTGTCATAGTAAGCTTACCTGATGGATTGACCAACCCGTTAATAACTCGTGCCACGGCATTTCCAGTTTGAGTGCCGCTTTGCCATGCATAAATTAAAGCATCCGCGTATTGCTCTATTGCCGGAGAAGGGATTGGGCGTCCCGTACATTGAACAACAATAAGTGGCTTACCAGTTTTACCTATTGCTGAAATAAGCTGTTCTTGACCTGCAGGCAACACTAGTTCTGCTATATTACGTGCCTCGCCCGTTCTTCTGTGGCTCTCTCCAACACACAACACCACAATATCAGAGCGATGTGCACATTCGACCATCTCGTCACTAAATGCGCTACTATCAGTAAGGATGGTATTTTGCTTTGAATAAGCCTTTAATCCGTCAACAATTGAAACGACATCATCACTGCTTCCATCTAAGCACCATGATCCCAAATGTTGTCTTTTTGAGTCAGCATGTGGGCCTATAACCGCCACTTTTAGACCAGAGTCACTGATTGGAAGGATGTTGTCCTTATTTTTTAACATTACTAGGCTTTGTTCAGCGAGTGCCAAGGCTTTGCTCGAATGTTCTGGTCGACCAAGCACACTGAGGTGACGCTTCGGATCAACATAAGGGTTCTCAAATAAACCAAGACGAAACTTGGCTCGGAGAACTCTTCGAGTCGCGTCATCCAAGTACTCTAGGAGCGACGGGGTCATTTCTATTGCTTTAGACAAATTCTTTTCATAGGCTTCATCTGGCATAGCCATGTCTACGCCCGCCTCAAGTGCCAACTTAGCAGCATCAACAGTATTACGCGCAACACCGAAGTACTCTAGGTCAGCAATTGATCCCCAATCACTCACCACCAATCCGTCAAACTCATGTCTATCTTTAAGCCAACCACGAACTAAGGATTTAGCCCCAGTCACGGGGGTGCCACCAAGATCATTGAATCCAGTCATCAACGAACCTACACCCGCATCAATTGCAGCTTCAAAGGGAGGTAAATAGACGTTATGTAAACTGTTTTCGGAAATCTCAGTAGTATCATAATCTCTTCCTCCTTCCGAAGCGCCATAGCCAACAAAATGTTTTGCACATGCCAGAAGGCTCTCTGGATGAGTTAAGTCATCTCCTTGAAAGCCACGAACAACAGCTTTGGCGATTTGACTCGTTAAATACGGGTCCTCACCATTACTCTCTATTACTCGTCCCCAACGAGGATCACGGACAATATCTAGCATCGGTGCAAACGTCCAATTAATCCCTAACGAGGCTGCTTCAGCGGCAATGCAACGATAGGCCTCCTCTATCAACGATGGATTCCAAGAACAAGCTTGTGCAAGTGGAATCGGCAACACTGTTTTCTGACCGTAAATAACATCACGAGCGAAAATAATGGGTACACCAAGCCGGCTTTCTTCTACTGCTACTTTTTGAATTTCATTCAACTGATTGGGGTCAACTGTCTCGCCAGGCATATTCCCGGCCCATGCAGTGTCGGCTAAAATCCGTGAACCTCTCAACCCTTTGCGTATTGTTTCTAAGTAAGCGGCTTTATGAGCCTCATACTCTAACATTGGAGTCTGGCATAACTGTCCAACTTTCTCTGTTAACGTCATCCGCGACAACAGATCTTCCGTTCGGATATCAACAGATAAGGATGAGTCTTTATACTTTTCCATGGTTATCACTCCATCTCTAGCCTAGGTTGATAGTTGGGAAAAGCTTCCAACAAGAACTCGTTCATTTCATCTGCTAACACAGTATTTCCATTCTGTAATGCGACCAGACGTAACTGCTCTACAGCCTCTGGTACATATCGAACATCTAACTCAACATAGGTTTCTATGAATGCTTCGAGTTGTTGCTGATTAAGCTGAGTGATAATTTTTTGAGGCATTATCAATGCCTCCTCGTAGAATGACGGCTTAGGCCCAAGCTTGGAACTTTCCCAAGTTTCGAGTACCTGTTGAAACCCACCGAGATAATGATCACCTTGACGCAGTTCGAGTTTATTCATGCCTTTGAGGGCGATCAGCAAGTTATGTTCGTTTAGTTGTTGATGAGCGTAAACACTATATTGCTTAGAAAGTTGATACGCTTTGAACCAAGCTGTGCCGTAAGCAATTACCACTAACAACGCAAAGAGCGCAAATTTCATACCTTTACTCATTACTTAACTCCAACACCCGTAAACGCTTTAATAAAGTTTTTCTGTAAGCAAAAAAACACGATAACTACAGGTACAGCAATCATGGTTGTCATTGCCCAAAGCTGCTCTAAGTTGGTTCCCGGGACTTCGGTTTGGAAATTGTAAAGAGCCAGTTGCAAAGTCATTAAAGATTCGTCTCTCACATAAAGAAGCGGGCCCATAAAGTCGTTCCAAGCTCCCATAAATGTCAGAATACCGACTGTCGCCAAAGCAGGTCTTAACATAGGTAAAACAATTTTTCTAAAGATGCGAATCTCATTGGCTCCATCAATTCGAGCCGCCTCCAAGTACGCATTATCAATTTGTTTCATAAACTGAACGAGAAGAAATATATTGTAAGCGCTGATGGAGCCCGGAATGATCAACACCCGGTATGTATTAATCCAATTCCACTCATACATCATCATATATGTTGGTATTGTGAATAGTACCGCAGGAATCATCATCGAACCCAAAATAACTTTCAGCCAAAATTCTCTGCCGGGAAGATTAGTCTTAACAATTGCGTAAGCAACCATTGACGAGAACAATACGTTAAGAAAAGTTACTGACACAGAAATAAATATAGTATTAAAGAAAACTCGCGCCAAATTTATCGATTCAAATACTTCTATGTAACCTTTAAATGACCACTCCGCCGGTAGACTATTAGGCGAGTGCATTATTTCCGGCCCAGCCTTAAATGAATTAATCAACATAAAAAAGAAAGGGTACAGCACTACTATAGAGGCAACAATCAATGTTACATAAATCAGGAGCATTGTATTCTTACTCTTATTCATACCTAGTCCTCCTTGCTTGTAATTTTTAATTGCATCATTGTTAATAGATAAATAACGGCAGCAAGCATCAAGCCAATAGTCGAAGCTTCACCCATCTGCATTTTTTCGAAACCTACTTGATATAGGTATAGAACAGGTGTCAAAGCAGATTGATAAGGCCCACCACTCAAGTCAAAATTCATAAATACTTCAATAAACATCTGTAAACCATTAATAATGTTCATCGTCATGACAAAGATAATCTGTGGCATAATCATAGGGAGAGTGATTTTTCGAGTCTTTCGCCACCAGGATGCGCCATCGATATCTGCTGCCTCAAATAGAGAACGATTAATGCTGGCGATTCCTCCTAGGAATATGATCATCTGAACACCAAACCACTTCCATGCACTGAATACTGCAATAACCGGCATTGGTAGCCACTGCTCAAACTTCCAAAAAACAGGCTCTGTTAACATGTTAGCGCTCATCATAGAACTCTGTATTGGCCCTGTCGGACCTGAAACAAAATCGAAGATAACCATTGCTACTGTTATAGAGGTAATAACAGGAATAAACATTATCGTTCTAAACAAGCTGGCCATAAATTTAATTTCATTTAGTAATAAAGCTAGACCTAGACCAATCAAAAAACTAAGTGAAACGAAAATCACCTGATTAAAAATAACGTTAAACAAAGACTTCCAAAAAAGAAAATCCGTCACTACTGATAGCCAATTCGCCAACCCGACAAATTGAGTATTTTCCGGCATGAGAATATTAACGCTTAAGAAACTACTCTCAAAAGACAGGAAGAAAGGATACATTAGAAAAACAATGAAATATATTATCCAAGGCGCAAGGAAAACATACCCCATAATGAGATTATTCTTTTTCATTTATTTATCACTCAAGTTTAGCTATTAGTGGGCAAATATTTTCTTTGCTTGTTCGCTAGCTGAGTTAACAGCCATTTCCGCAGTAATTTCTTTCTTAAGCACTACCCTAGAGTATTGTTGAAGCAATATATTTGCGACATCAGAAGACTGAGAAAAAGGTTCGCTCATAATAGTATAGGGAAGCTGGTCTACAAATGGTTTCGCTTCATTACTTTGGTAGTAAGGACGATCGAAAAGTTCGGTCAACACTGGTAACTGACCCAGCGCAACATTGGCTTTGTGATTGAGCTCATTGTCCATCAATAGTTGCACAAATGCCCAGCTCAGTTGCTCGATTTCAATAGAATTCTTAAAAATCATCAAAGCACGACCATCTAGGGTAGAATATGAAACATCATTTCTACTAACTGTTGGAATCGGTGCTAGCCCAACATCCTCTCCAATCACCATAGGTTTATGAGCAGCCTCACTTAAATTTGCCTTCCAACCAAATCCAAATTGTGTCCACATACCAATGTTGCGAGAAAAGAAACTTTTTTCCATCGTCAAAGGAGCAAACTTTTGAGCTTCCTGCATTGTAGATAGGAATGTCGCCATGTTAGCTTCTTCTTTGTCAAAAACAGGATGCGTTCCAAAACGGTTAAGTAAGGTAAATTCACCTTTATTAAAGTTGTAATATAACTGGGCAAGCATCCCCCAATACCAACTACCTGAGGACAATACATCATTCCAAAAAACTGTTCCGTAAACAGGACTACCATCTTCACGAGGGGGAAGCTGATTGATTTTTTCAGCCGCACTTAAAAACTCGTCCCAGGTTCTAGGGGGTCTGTCTGGGTTTAATCCCGCCTCTTTGAACAGCTCTTTGTTGTAAATCATTAATTGAGTGGTAGCATTCCATGGAATATAGTATGTGCGACCAAAATTCTTTCTAAGAAATACCGGCTCAATTCTTTCTATGAGCTCTTGGTAACCATCAAATTGTTCAAAATATGCAAGCTTTCCCATTTTTGCGTATTTTGCAGGTTGATATCCAAATACACCTGCATACAAGTTTGGCAAGTCGCCTGCAGCCATTCGTGTTTCTAAGTTCTCATCATTTGAGACAACTACATCAACATCTGGATATAGTTTTTGAAACTCAGGTACAACCACATTTCGAACAAACTCCATATAGTTGCCTACCGGTGTCATCACTTCTAGCTTGGTTCCAGCAAACGTAGCCGTCTGGCAACTCATTGCTAGCAAACACCCAATCAACCATTTTTTCATTACCCCACCTACAATGTTTCCCTTAAAATTAATTTAGTCGGTAGAATTCTCAGATCTTCCATGTCATCTTTACTGTTCATTGCGTCAATCAGTGTTTTCGCAGCTAACTCGCCCATACCCACTTTTTGGTGAGAAATAGTAGAGAGTCTTGGAATCATGAGTTCTGCCATCTGTATATCGTCGAATCCGATTAGCTTCATTTGGTCTGGGATTACGATGCCTTTTTCCTTTGCGGCTCGGATTATGCCAATTGCCATTTCGTCATTAGATGCAAATACCGCCTTTGGCTGCTTACCTTCTTCGATTAACTCCTTCATTTTCTGGTACGCTGACCGCTCAGTGAAGTCCCCTTCAATTAATAATGATTGATCAACATTGATTTTGTAATAACCCAAAGCTGAGATATATCCGTCAAAACGCTTTTGAGCATCATAGGAGTCAGAAGGCCCCCCGAAATAATATATTTCTTCAAACCCAGCGTTAATCAAAGCCTTTGTAGCTGAAAACGCCCCGCCAAAGTTATCAATAAGAATGTTATAGATATGTGGCCCGGAAACTTCTCTATCGAGTACAACAACGGGAAAGTCTTTGTTTGCGACCGACTTTATAAACGAATCATCAAATGAATTAGTCAAAACAATCGCACCGTCTACCATTCTATCTCGAATGTATTTATGCGCAGTTGAACCTTCATTGCCGTAAACACTGCAAGCTACTAGGTCATACCCACTTTGATGACATGCCTGTTCTATTCCTTTCACTAATTCGCTGTATATAGGTCCAAACCATGAGTTAAAAAACAGGCCTATTGCATTGCTTTTCTTTTGTTTAAGTTGCTTGGCGTTATTGTTTGCAACGTAATTAAGTTCAGATGCAACTTTTAATACATGCTCTCGAGTCGCTTCACTAATACGTGGACTTCCATTGATAGAGTATGAAACCGTTGCAATTGACACATTTGCCTTCTTTGCTACATCTTTTATCGTCACGGTCATTTTCTACAGATTCCTTACTTCAATTAATTAGGTCACCACAGTGACAGTTGAAACGATTATACAAAGTTATTGAAGACACAACAATTATTACAAAACCAGAACTGCTACTCATAAAGTTAACCCGGCGAACCGGGTTAACAAGTTCGCTTTACACCGTTATCTCTAGAATATTGTCAGAGTTCTTCAGGTTACTTTTTAGATAATTAGATGAAACTATCGCACCGCCTGAACGATAACGGTTTGGTTGTAAATTAAACGGAACTTCTTCTCCGTTTAGAAGAACCGTTTTGGGTGTGTGCTGACCTTCTATCGAATTAATGACCACCTGTACAGGTTTACCTTCAATTTCATAATCCAATGAAATCGTGCCTAGTCGAGAAGATACAATTGGATCAAGTACTAGATCCCCGCCATCAAATCGCAAGCCAAACACATTGCTGATCAATTGATTCAAATAAATACCAGGGCCGCTAGAGTAAATACGCCACCCGCCTTTGACCGACACCTCTCCTGCTTTCACTTTGTCAAAGTTGTCGTATGCAGAATAACGATCATTGAATTTTGCATCAGAGCTTGAGAAGTAAGCGTTTGACTGCCTTATTTCTGCATTAGGAACGCTGTCCTGAATTCCCACAGGAATAATTTTGTATAAGTTGTCAAATACCGCTTCTGCATCACCTAATTTACACAATGCTTCTATGAATCGAATGTGTGCGTGACAATATTGCAAACCAACCTCTCGACCTAAGTTTGCTGCTAGCTCTGCACGTTTGAAATAAGTCTGCTTGCCTGCCTTATACTCTGCCATGCAATCCATCAGTCTCACCCCATCTGGATGGACTAAGTGCTTTTTAATCATCGACATATGTTCATCCGCCATTTCAGGCGTAAACGTCTCGGAAATGATTGAACGGCTTGCCGGCAACAGACGATATTTGATGCCAGTTTTGTTATCCGATGGGTGAAGAAGGTACTCTACTTGCTCAACTTCACCTTGCTCGTCACGATCAAAGTGTATAAAGCCAGCGATAGTGTCATCTTTAATCAGATAGTGGTGGTAATCATGCTCCATATCAGCCGCAAGTTTGGTCAGCCTATCGCAGAAAACCTCAAACTTTTCTGTTCCTTTCAAAATGGCCGCCATAGATTTAAGCGCTTGCAGCGTCAATGGAATCGTCCAGCCACTAACCATGTTCTCACGCAATGATTGATTTGCAGGCTGCAAAGTATCATCCCAATCCCCATCCCCGTAGCAAGAGAGAGAAGTGCCTGGAACAAGATTATCGATGATGTGTTGAATTTGACGTTCAACATGCGTGAACAGCGAGTAATTTTCAGAACTCTTGGCAAAGCCCTCTTCGGCCAGAGTATAAGGAAGCATCTCATCAAGCACGCTAAAATCAGCGGTAACCGTTAAGTACTCACTTAGCGCTTTGAGTGGCCAAACAATAATATCGCCATGGGCATCTTCTTGTTGGATCTGGAAATATTGATCGAACATAAACCATTGAGGCCAAGTCCCAGTTTCTTGATATTGATGGCTGTAAATCTCTTTAAGTAGATCTCTCGCTTTTCCATACTCTTGCATTGACATGAATAGCTCAAATGGACCCTGAGATACATCCCGAGTTCCCCACGCCGCGCCTGAATACTGCTCTAGACCATGTGGCGTACTATAGTGAACCAGCGCGTTGTGCGTAAACCAATGTACAGTTTCATTTAAACGTTGGCTGTTTAGTTCATCATCTGAAAAATGCAGTTTAAATCCTTTGGTTAGCTTCAGTCGTTGTGACTCACACTTTGCTGTCTCTTCATCAAATTCAATGCGTTGGCCTTTAGAATTCTCGCCAGCCAATTCACCGCCAATTGTGACCCTTGCCTTATCGTGTACAAGCCCTTTCAGAACTAAGTAATCTATCGACCCCGTATCAGGGTTAGAAATGATGTCCCACTCAGACAATTCCAAACTTGGTAGTAGACTAAAACTCAATTCAGATGAGAACTTTTCAATCAGTTCGTTGTGGCCCTGAATAGTTAGCCCCTCTTCACCTTGAGTTACACGAATCACGCTGTCTGACTCATTGTTACCAAAGACAAGCTGATGAGATACCGCAATATCCAACGCTACATCCAAGCCACGCGTTTCAATTTCCAACTGAATAATCGGTGTATCTGCAGCGGCAAATGAGCGGACTTCGATAAAACCATCAAGATATTTATAAACCCAACGTGAGTAATTTGTTCCCACCTCATAAGCCGAAGGCATACCTAAAGCTCGGTATGTCTCACCCTGCTTGATCCAGATACGTTGACCGCCATTGGAGAAGTGGTTGAGCGGATTTCGGCAAACACCAAGCAATTTGTTGAACGAGGTGTTACCTAACGTCAACTGTGAGTTAAATACACCAAATATATGATGGGTAGCACTCATGATTGAGTTTTGGTAATCGGTATTATTACCAGTTGCGATTACGTGCCCAGTCGTACGCTCCATATTCTGCTCTTTAGCAGGCAAGGTTACGTATTGACTATCCCCATAGAAGAATGAAAGTAGCTCACCGTCTTTAGATTCTGAAAAACGTCTTTCAGTGCCGAAGAGCTCACTTAGTTCTGTCTCAGTTAAAGGCTCACCTACGATGTAAGGTGCTTTAGCTTGTGCACTATAAGGCAGCAAGTTGTCGCAACTTACGACATGTTTGCCACGCTCATGCAAAACCTTAATGGACGAGACATCAATATGCTGCTTTAGATTTGACTCCTCACAATGATCTTCAATAACCCCGTAGAAGGTCTGAACACTTTTGTTGTTTGGCTCTAGAGTAACGAGTTCCGTTTGAAGAGCGACATAACCCATTTCATACTGATATTTTTCATTGGCTAGTTCGCGATTTTTCAAAGCGATAGCTTCACCAGTGATTTTGTATTCTCGACCGAAGAACTGGTAACCATCCGTACTAAAGCCAACAACAGGCGAAAACGAACCAATCTGAATTCTCGGGTTGCCAACGCTTTGCGGAAGGTTTTGGCGACTACATACGGTGAATCCGTAATCATCTAACTGATAGACTTGGTGATCTAAGTACTGCGAGCAATATGCTTCATTAGTCTTAACTGCACCTTCATCAGCCAATCCGAGATCTTGTCCATAAACTAAGTCAAAGCTCAGTTCTTGATTACCGACATTGCTCACTTCAATATCATAGAAAAAAGCACTGTCTACAACTCTAATCGATACTAGCGCTTCAAATTTGTCAGTCGTAGTTTTCCAAGCTAAAGAACCATTCGACTGTTTAAACGTTTCAATTTCTTCATTAAAAAAAAGTAACGGTGTTGCTGTAATAGCATCATTCTCGAATGCACGTAGATAAACGTTGCTAATAGAGAGCTCATTCATCGGTGTATCAAAAAGAGAGACCATTAGCTCTTTACTGCGAATCGCAGACAGCACACCAGTTGGGCTGAAGGTCATGTTGAGTTCATTCGCACCGACGAGCAAGGTCGGTTGATTAATAAATTGGTGCATCGTAACTAATCTCCAGACGATGAATTGTTAAGAGTAGAAAATGTTGTTTTCAGTTGAGTCATCGAACAGATGGCATTTACCCATGAGTAATTCGATATGGCAGCGAGAACCTACAGAAGGAACCTGCTCGCGGTCTGACTGCTTACAAATGACCGGACATCCTAGTACGTTCAGGTGCACATACACTTCTGAGCCAAGCTCCTCAATAGCTTCTACTTCCGCAGACAGCGTATTGGGACCTTTCTCTAACCGAACGGTTATGTATTCTGGACGTATACCTACGTGAACTTTTTTATCAGTCCAAAGCTCAGCTCGAGCCTGGCGCTCTTTTGGCAGCTCAAGTAGTTTACCGCCGAAATCTATACCAATGTTATTTCCAGACTTACTCACTTTTCCGGTAAGCATGTTCATTGCTGGCGAGCCAATAAACTCCGCGACGAAACGGTTCTTAGGGTTGTGATACACATTCATCGGTGTGTCCACTTGCATGATGTGCCCCTTATTAAGAATGCATACCCGGTCACCCATTGTCATCGCTTCTACTTGGTCATGCGTAACATAAACCATCGTTGCTGGGCTACCAGTGTCTTGAAGCTGTTGGTGCAGACGAGTGATTCGCATACGCATTGAAACGCGCAACTTCGCATCAAGATTTGAAAGCGGTTCATCAAAAAGGAAAACGTCTGGTTTCCTTACCATAGCTCGACCTAAAGCTACGCGCTGACATTGTCCCCCCGACATTTGACTGGGCTTACGATCAAGCAAATCCGTAATTTCTAATAGCTCAGCAGCTTCTGATACTCGTCGCTCAATTTCTTGCTTAGGTTTCTTTGCAGTTTCTAGACCAAAGGCCATATTCTCATAGGTGGTCATATGTGGGTAAAGTGCATAGTTTTGAAAGACCATAGCAATTCCACGGTCTTTTGGTGGCAAATCATTACAAACCTGGTCACCGATAAATAATTGACCGCTAGTAATACTCTCTAGACCTGCAATCATTCTTAGCATCGTTGATTTAGCGCAACCTGATGGGCCAACGAGAACCATAAACTCACCATCTTTGATATCTAAATTGACATCATGAATGGCATGAAAGCCATTATCGTAAACCTTGTTAATCCCTTCAAGAGTGACCTTTGCCATGGGCTATAACATCCTATCCAAATCAAGTTAAACGTTTCAACAAAGAATATCGAAACAACCAGTTCAACGCAATGAATTCATATCGTTAGTTTTACGTTTTCGTGATCTCTATCGCTCTTGAAAGAGTTTACAATATCTCGTCCGCCACAAAAGAGTTGTATAACGACTGCAACGTTGACGTATGTCCTTTTAAATCAAGGTATAACGCTACATTCTCACGTACAGATTCCGCGATAAAAGCACCAACAAACATCCCTTGATCAAGGCCGATAACTTGACTTGATACCCGGCCACTACTATCGATGGCGTCTGCCCAACCAGCCAATGTTTCAATTTGAGGGGAGTTTAGTTTCAATTGATTTAAACGCTGAATTGCATCAGTCGGTGAAAGCATATAATACAAAGCCAAAGCATGAGGAGTTCCTGTGGTACCAGTCTCAATGGAGTCGCCGTATTTACGGTAACTTTCAGACGTCGCTTCTAGTCCAAATGCTGCGTAGCCATCATCCACTGTTGATGATGCTGAAACGAAAGGAATACTATGATCATCAGCATATTGAAGGTGAACTTGAGTGAATTCCTCAACCATCTCGTAACTGGGCATCAATGACTGTTCATCAAGCCATAGCGCAGGAAGAGTAGCTTGAAAATATGAACCATCCCAAGTGAGCATAGGCGTTATATTAGAGCCGGCAATCGAGGCCCCTCCTCTCACTAAGGTCATGTCTGTAAACGCGGTGTAAGGTACCTGCCCATCTGTTATCATGACTGCCCAAAGCGTCGCAAGTCGACTTTCATTGGCTTTCCGGTCCACGTGATAACTAAGATACGCGTGCTCTTCTCGGCTCCAACCTGCCCTCAAAAAGCCCCGATTAGAGTCATATAGAACGTTCCAGCCAGGAACTTGCTGATTTATTAGTGCTTCCGCTCTTAAAGAAAGTTGATTTAAGCGTTCATCTGTGTGATTGTTAAGCGCACCATAAAGACCAGCCAAAGTAAAAGACATTATGCCGTTATCTACCGCCGATGCGATGGCTGTGTCATTAATGGCTAAACTCGAACCTTCTACTTCGTATAGCCAGTAAAAAAGCCCATTCCATTTAGGGGCTTGCTCTAGTTTACCAAGTACAGTACCCAAGCGAGTAATCGCTGCCTCATCACCATACTCTATCATCTGAATGAGAACATTAATGTACAAGGCTATAGCAGATATATTTGTGTAGCTGGAAGGAATTACATCTCCGTCATTAACCAAAACATGGTCAAAGGGAATATGAGCTATATTTGAAACCCCAACACCATCAAGAAAGTAGTCCATATTGTCTTGGAGAGCTTGCTCAAATCCAGCTGGATAGTATTTTGATTCTATGCGAATTTGAGAAATCACGTCTTGGTCAGGAACAATTGGCTCTGTTGGATCATCATTTTGGTTGCTCCCACCGCTTTTACACCCAGTAAAAGCAAAAATCGATAAAGCGAGAAGAGGTAAGTATCTAAATTTCATAGGCGCCTCATAAAAAAAGCCCCGAGGGGCTTATAAACATCGCAGGTAACTATTTAGAAATTCCAAATAATGCCCACTTTGGCAAACACACCTTCTTTATCGCCCCAGGTGTACTCGTTGGCGTTTCTTTGCTTGTGATCGCGGTATGCTAGATCAGCCAATAGGCTCATGCTTGAATTAACAGGGATCTCTGTGTATAAGGCATAATTACTGTAATCGTACCCCGTTCCATCAAAGATTTCAGTTTCTCCTTTTTCATATCGAAGTTCCAGATACACATTGTTGTCAAACCGAAACTGAACCAAGGGTTTGAATGCAGTTTCCTTCCAAGCAAAATCGTTTTTGTCCTCATGAAACAAGAATTTTCCACCTAAGTTGATCCAGTCATTAAATCGATATACATACAAAGGTTCCGATTCGTAAAACATCGCCTTTTCTTCTTTCCAATAACCAGACTCTAGATTTAAGTGGAGGAAGTGTTTTCCAAATGAAAAGTTAAGCTCGGGTGTTATTTGATACTGAGTACTTTCTTCGAAGCCCGATACCTTTTCATATCCAATCTCGACTGCATAATTAAAATTCTCGTTCACCCATTTTTCATAGCGAGGCATCAGATCTATAGTAAGCAACGCATTACCTTCTGATACTCTGTCTTTACCACGATATGCATGTGTTTCTTTTATCACGTATGCGAGTCGGAAATTTTCACTGACTTTAGTTGAACCGTCAGCAAAAATAAACGATTTGAATAACTGGCTAGGTGCATTCTTATAGACGTACTCTTCATACTCATACCCTGTGAGCATACGAGTTCGTTTTTCTTTTGAGCTATCAGAGCTCGTTGTCATAAGTACGGTACCAAAGCCGCCAATATCTCGTAATGATTCATCCGTTGACTGAAACTCTACCTGAGCTCCTGTCACCCCCCCATATCCGGGTAGTTCGATCCCGTCCCACATTCCAGGTTTAGCGTTCACGTCACCATAGCCAGGTAATGAAATACCTTCCCACATACCTGCTTTATGTTCGGCACTCAACAAATTTGGCGAAATAAACGCAAAGCTTAACCACAACGTTGCAGAGAGTTTTCTCATGTTCACGTTCTCCCCAACTAGCGATTATTGGGAACAAAGCTACGATACATTTCTTTTACATCATCCATGTAGTCGCGAGCTTCCAAATAAGTTTGTACGTCGGCATTGATCTCGTCAGCAATAAACGCTCCAACAAACATACCTTGGTCCAAAGAGAGTATTTTTGTTGACATGCGACCTTCAGTATCGACAGCGTCATACCAACCAAACTCAGACTCTATTTTCGGGTAGTAATCTTTCAGCGCTTTTAACGCAGCCACAGAGGTTTCTGGGCTAACAATGTAAGACAAGGCCGTTGCATGCGGTGTTCCGGTCAATCCACCATGCATTTCGTTGTTAAACATCATTTTGCTCTCTGAAAGGTGAGGAACACCAAATTCAGCGTACCCGTCGTCGACGGTTGCAGAGGATGATAACAATGGGATGTTGTGTTTGGCTGCGTAAACCATTTGAGCAAAGGTCATATCCTTTACAAGGCTATAATCAGGCATGAGCTCACTTTCGTTCATCCAAATAGATGGCAACATTCCCTGAAAGTAGGTTCCATTCCAAGTTAACATTGGGTTGTATTGCTTACCATTAAATGTGAATGGATAGGTATATAACTCCATATCATTAAATGCACTAAGAGGAACTGCATTTTCACCTTGGTCACGAGTAATTAGAGCAGCCCAAAGTGGAGCTAACCGACTTTCGTTAGCTTTTCGGTCAATAAAGTAAGGCAGTGGAGCATTTTCTCTTGTACTCCATCCTGCACTCATCAATCCGCGCTGTTTATCATAAATAGCAGCCCAGCCATCTAGTTGTCCCTCAAGAATAGCCTCGATTCTGGAAACGATAGCTTGTTTCTCTGACGACGTTGAATCAAGATACGCTCCCGCTACCCCAACAAGAGAAAACGCTAAGTTGGCATTATCAACTGCAGGAACAATGCCTTCCTCAGTTGGCTGAAGTTTTCCATCAACAATGTCATATGGCCAGAAATATAGCCCCTTCCATGTCGGTGTTTCTTCAAGCACATCAAGAACTTCCCCAATTCTCACTAAAGCATCTGCATTGCCTGCTTTTTCCACTTCTACCAAAATATTCAGATACAGACCAATTTCGGTAGTGTTTACGTAGTAGAAAGGGACAACTTCACCATCGACTATCGATACGGTGTCAAAAGGAACTTTAGAAACTGGGTCAACACCAACGCCGTCGCGGAAGAAATTCAAATTGTTGTTGAGCTCAGCTCTAAAACTTTCTGGATACAAATGATCTCTGATCGTCAATTCATCTAAAACAATGTCGCTGGCAAAAGTGCCAACACTGAAGCTTATCAATGCTGCTGCAAAGGCATACTTTTTATTACTCATCATCATGTCCAATTGATTAAGGGTCTGCTTAAACGTTTATATAACAGTGCGGCAGATTTACTGGGTCGTCAATAGTGGGCAATACGCAAATGTGATCCAGATATGATAATTTTTGTATTAACTATAAAATAGAGAAATTAGCATCGAAAAATCAAAAAACAGTACTTTAAATACAACAGGTTAATATAAATTGCTCACTAAATCACAAAAAAGTCAGTAAGCATTGATAAGGTAAATGTGTTCCCTGTACCTGTCGAAACTCACAAAAATCACATTGGCTTTATCATTTTACTTGCGTTACTGAAATTTAAACATCATGCTCATCACGGATTAAACGTTTAACTAAGTACTGAAATCAGTTGTTAAGTAGCCATAGGATCGAGAAATAAAGCCATGGAACAGTTTCCCCTTAGTAAGAAAACACTTATTGCATCTCTCTGCACCTTAACATTAGTGGGTTGCTTGGATGACCCATACGAAGAACCAAATGAGCCTGTCGATAGAATTGTTCTTTATGGCTCGGGCGATACAGGTGCATTTTCAATGGCTGTTGTCGATAGTTCGGACACAAAAGCGTTTGTAGACGCTAACGGGTCAGTGAGCCAGGGTAATGTTCATACACGAAGTGTGACGGGAAATACACAAAGTATGACAGGAAATCTCAATGGTGACCTCGATATCACTATCACCAACGACGAAAAAGGGCGCGTCTTGCTTCAAAGCAAGGACGGGTCTCCTGTTCTCTTAGACATCGACACCTCTAAGGCTACGTTACAATTTAATAGCAAAATGAAGAGTAGACCTATTGCGGGTCAGGAAATATATCTGACCACTCAAAAGTCAATAGATAATGATGTCGGCCAAGTGTCACTAACTAGCTCTTTCCTAGCCAGCTATAACGGCGCAACACAAACAGTGAAGGTTCCGCTATCTTGTTTTACAACTTCAGGCATGGACTTTACTCAAGCCGTAACTCCTTTTGCAATAGAATCTTCGAACAACCTCGACTTTACGCTTGGTAGCATTCAAATCGTTGCCAACTCTGCTGATGCTGAAGATGTATTGCAATGTCAATCATCGAGCGAAAAAGTTGAAGCTGACGATTCTAACGATAGTTACCAAGTTTCAACTTTGTTTAACATAGATGATAGCGGTACTGGCGGATGGGCTACAGGTATAACCAACTGGATGACATCTGGAGAAACGACTCTTCATTGGGGGTCAGATCATGTCCGATTGGAATATACTGATGCACCACTTGGCGAAAATGGAGGTTTAGTTTTTGCGACAACAGATGGAAGCGATCGAGATATTTCCAGTTACATCGAGACAGGCATGCTTCAGTTCATGCTCAAAGTATCAAGTTATGCCGCCCATCCAACTAAGCGCCTCCAAGTCCAAATGGAGTCAAGCGAGTTCGGAAACTCAAAATCATATCTACTCGGAGAAAACGCGGCTCAGAATCGCTGGACAGAGGTTAAGATTCCATTGAGTGAACTTTTCACTCGTGATGATGGTAGTGTGAACATTAATGTAGTTAAAAACATTGATAAAGGACTCTCTATTTTACCGGAATGGGTAGAATCTACAGATACGCTGCAAGGAATTGACTTTTCAGTTCGCGACATTCGAATCACTATGAGTGATCCTACAAAAGAGATAATGCTATACGGCCCAACTGATGACCAACGCTTTGATGTTATCGTCATAGATAGTGATAGTGTAGAAGCGATAGTCGATGAAAATGGCAATAGTGCACAAGGTAACATCCAAACCCAAAACCCATTAGGCACACCAAGAGGTACACTTAACGTCACTATTTCAGATGACAATGCAGGTCGCATATTGTTACGTAGTAGCGATTCAAGTCATGTAAATATTGATGTTGACCCATCCAGTGCAACTATACAATTTGATGTCTCAGCAATTAGTAAACCAGCATTAGACCAAGAGATCTACATCACGACTCAAAATGAAGTCGGTGTCGACAAGGGGAAAGTGTCAATAACGAGCGCATTACTTGCCAACTACAATCAGGGAACACAAACCATCAAGGTTCCACTTTCATGTTTCTCTAACGAAGGTATGGACTATACAAATACAATTTCCCCGTTAGCACTGGAGTCTTCAACAAACTCTAATTTTGAATTTGGTAACGCTCGAATAATTGGCAGCTCGAACGAGCAAAGCAATGTACTTGAGTGTGATACCACCAGTACGCCGCTTGCTGGAGATGATCAAAACGATTCCTACGCTGCGTCCAAAGTTTTCTTCGTGTCCGGAGGTGTACAAGGCTGGGCAACAGGCATCACTAACTGGATGACAGGGGGAAGTTCAACGCTCCACTGGGGTGGAGACCATATTCGTATCGATTATGACAACGCACCGATAGGTGAAAATGGGGGGTTGGTTTTAAAAACTGTCGATGATAGTACTCGTGACTTGTCTAATTATATAGACCGTGGAGTTCTCCAGTTTATGTTTAATGTCGACAACTATGGTTCTCATCCAACACAACGCTTTCAAATTCAAATGGAATCGAGCCAGTTCGGTAATTCACAGCCTTATATACTTGACGTAGGTATGGGCTGGCAACAGATTCAAGTTCCACTTCGCGATCTTTTCTCAAAGGCGGATGGAAGCATTGATATCAACACATTGAAAAACATTGAAACAGCAGTATCAATTCTTCCTGAGTGGGTTGGAGCTACCGATACATTACAAGGTATGCAATTCTCAATAGGTAGTGTTCAATTAGTCATTCTATAATCTGCAATTTAACTTAGGTTGGAGGTAGCACTTCATTGCCTCTAACCTAAGCTTTCTTAAAACTGGAAAAACAAGGAAGAGGTACTAGTACTTGCTCACGAATGTCGATGACCTCTTTACACCAGTCGAACACCCAAAATGCCACAAGATCATTTTTGAATGAAAGTGGTGAACGCGACCAACAGTAGAACTCTTAACACGAATGCTTTCACCTGAACTGCTGAACTCTCCGACCTTATTAAAAGGAACGTAATCTTTCCCTCCCTTCTCCCTTTTTTTCATCTAAACGTTTCTGGCCTTTCTTTTTGAGAAGCTTATCTGCATCTGACATAAAAAAACCTCCGACTAAGCTAAAATTAGCCGGAGGTTAAAAACGATCAATCTTCATTGTCTTCCGACAGCTCTTGTCGATCTTTTAATTGCCCCTACTCAACAGTTACCGCTTTCGCTAAGTTACGTGGCTGGTCCACATCGGTACCTTTGATTAATGCAACATGGTAAGACAGTAGCTGCATTGGTACGGTGTAGTAGATTGGAGCGATGATGTCATCAACGTTTGGCATTTGGATGATCTTCATGTTTTCATCACCTTCAAAGCCTGCTTTCTCATCAGCAAATACATACAGTAGACCGCCACGCGCACGTACTTCTTCAATGTTCGATTTCAGCTTCTCTAAGAGGTCGTTAGTTGGCGCAACAACGACAACTGGCATGTCTGCATCAATAAGTGCTAGAGGACCGTGTTTCAGTTCACCAGCTGCATAAGCTTCTGCGTGAATGTATGAGATCTCTTTGAGTTTTAGCGACGCTTCCATAGCAATTGGGTAGTACTCACCGCGGCCAAGGAATAGTGTGTGATGCTTATCTGCAAAGTCAGTTGCTAATGCCTCGATTTCTTTGTCGAATGCTAGCGCTTTTTCAATATTTGTAGGAAGTTCATGTAGAGATTTTACGATTTCAGCTTCACGTTCTTCGGTCATACGACCTTGCAGACGAGCGATAGACACTACCATCATTAACATTGCTGCTAGTTGAGTCGTAAAGGCTTTCGTCGATGCCACACCAATCTCAGTCCCTGCGCGAGTCATAAAGGCAAAGTCAGACTCACGAACCAACGATGAACCAGCAACGTTACAGATAGTCATTGCCGACATGTAGCCTTTTTCTTTCGCTAAACGAAGAGCAGCCAAAGTATCAGCCGTCTCACCAGACTGAGATAACGTCACTAGCAAGCTATTAGGGCGAACCACAAAATCACGGTAGCGGAACTCAGAAGCAATTTCCACATCACAGCTTACGCCTGCGATCGACTCAAACCAATAGCGAGCTGCCATACCTGAGTTATAAGACGTACCACAAGCGATGATTTGAACGTGGTCGACCTTCTTAAGAATATCTACCGCGTTAACACCAATTGCTTCAGTGACTACCGCTTTGTCGGTAATACGACCTTCCATAGTGTTGATCAACGCACGAGGCTGCTCGAAGATCTCTTTTTGCATAAAGTGACGGTATTGACCTTTGTCGCCAGCATCATGTTCCGCATTAGACTCAGTGATTTCACGCTCAACTGGGTTGCCGTCTACATCGATAACAGTAACCTCGCGACGAGTAATTTCTGCCACATCGCCTTCTTCAAGATACATAAAACGGCGTGTCACACTCAATAGAGCCAATTGGTCTGAAGCCAAGAAATTCTCACCAACACCAAAACCAATAACGATTGGACTACCAGAACGAGCTGCCACAATACGGCTTGGGTCTTTACGGTCAACCACAACCGTTCCATAAGCACCATCAAGTTGAGCTGCCGTTTTTTGCAGTGCTTCCACTAGGGTTGCAGAAGTACGCAGTTCCCATTCAACTAAGTGTGCGATAACTTCCGTATCGGTTTGAGATTGGAATACATAACCACGCTCTTGAAGCGTTGCACGTAGCTCTTCATGGTTCTCTATGATGCCATTGTGAACCACAGCGATATCACCGGATACGTGTGGATGAGCGTTCGCCTCTGAAGGCTCGCCGTGTGTTGCCCAGCGAGTATGAGCAATACCTGTACCACCAGTCACATCTTGAGAGTCAACCGCATCCGCGAGCTCTTGAACTTTACCTAAACGACGAACGCGTTTCAGTTCTGAATCTGCATCAACAACGGCTACGCCCGCTGAATCATATCCACGGTACTCCAGACGGCGTAAACCCTCTACCAAAATTTCCGCTACGTCTCGTTGTGCTACCGCACCTACGATTCCACACATATCAATTCTCCGTTTCTTATTTCTGTCTCCCTCTCTGAGTGCAAGCAAATCAATGATGGAGGGAGTAATTTTGTTAAGCGCAAATCACCTTTACGCCGTTCGATTCAATTTGAGCTTTCTGCTCGTTAGTTAAACCTTTGTCTGTAACGACGACATCAATGGCATCCCACGCTAATTCTAGATTAGGAATTTTTCGGCCTATTTTCTCGGATTCAATCATTACCACGACTTCGCGTGCGACTTCTGCCATAACATTACTAAGACCGATTAGTTCATTAAATGTGGTGGTGCCGCGCGCTAAATCGACACCATCGGCACCGATAAATAACTGGTCAAAGTCGTAAGAACGAAGTACCGACTCAGCAACCTGCCCTTGAAATGATTCTGAATGACTATCCCAAGTACCGCCTGTCATTAATAGCGTTGGTTCATTTTCCAAGTCATTGATGGCATTCGCGAGTGACAACGAGTTTGTCATTACCACTAGTCCTTTCTTACTGCCAAGCCTTGAGACCAAAGCGCCTGTTGTGCTGCCACAATCGATAACAATTCGATAATGATCATTGATTAGACCAACTGCGGCCTCTGCGATGCTCTCTTTCGAGGCAGACGTCAAACTCGACTCATTCAGCACCTCATCTACGGCTTCTTGAGGTAGTGCTACAGCACCACCATAGCGTCTTAGTAACTGGCCGTTCTTTTCTAAAGAAGTAAGATCTTTACGAATAGTCACTTCAGAGGTGTCGAATAGAGCGGATAGCTCTTCTACGCTCACCTCTCCACGCTCTTTAACAAGTTGAGCAATGGAATGACGTCTGACTTGAGTATTTCGCTTTCGCATTTTAATTTCGATTCAAAACTTAACTGATAGCAAAATTATTTCACAACGTAAGTTATCACGCAAGAAATCCGCTGTATTAAATCTAAGACAGGGTTCACCTGATGAAAAAACACACATAAAACTTTCGTTTCGAAAGATAACATCACGAAGAATGGGTAGTATTTTGAAAAACCGCCGAGGGAAAATTGAGAATAAACTAAGAAGAAAAGAAGGAGAGATAGAAATATAACTTCGGCACAGGATAGTGCCGAAGTTCGTCACTATTTAAACCAGCGGGTTATCTCGACACAGTGTTTCAACCAACTCGGTAATCGCCAGAATAATGGTGGATTTAACGCGTTGATAGTGGCGTTCTAAAAACATTTCCAGCATCACCGCATCTAGGCCATCTGTCATGCTTTCATCGTATTCGATCGGCATCATTTTTTGGATAGCGCTGATTTTGTTCAACTCAAACAACACGTCTCTTTCGGTAAAGCTCACATCATTTTCTTGATGCTTGGTCCATTCACGCAGTGTTACGAAGATATCGATATCATCGAATACTTCCTTGGAGATAACACCTAGACCTAAAAGTAGCTTAGCCCGAACGAGAATATCCCCCAGCGGACCATCGTTGGTCAGAAGAGGATCCACCACGTACTTCACTGCATAGTCGTCTTTATGAAAAATACTATTGATCAGCGTATCTAACGTATCATCAATCGCATCATAAGCCGCCATAAGGCACTCACTCGCGTCTTTCGCTTCAGACAGCGCCTCTAAAAGTTCAGTTTCATTAGGTGGGTGCAGTGGCATAACATCTCTTAATACAAAGGGTGCCACTTGCGTGGCACCAACAGCTTGAATCATTTGAGCGCTAGATACGCTTCGTGCGCTAGTGTAACAACTTCTGAATCAACATTCAGCTCTGAATAATGGGCGAGTGTTTTAGCAAAGCCTTGTTCAGCAAACATAGCTTGAAGCTCTACTGCTTGTGGATCATCGTCATTCTTATAAAGAAATGCTGCCGCAATACCTTTGATTAAGTGAGAGTTAGGTAAACCGTATTCAATCGTACCGTTTAGTGGTTTGATCAAACGATCTTGTGGGCTTAGCTTACGAATTGGTTGACGACCAACACGATCTACTTCATCACGTAGGTATGGGTTGGCAAAACGGTTAAGTATTTTTTGAATGTACGCCGCGTGCGCTTCTGCATCAAAGCCGTAACGACGAATTAATACTTCACCACTTTCCTGCATAGCTGCTTGAACATCTGCAAAGATCGCAGGGTCTTCAATAGAATCTTTAATTGTCTCGTGGCCTGCAAGCACACCCAAGTAAGCCGTTATTAGGTGGCCAGTATTCAATGTAAACAGCTTACGCTCTACGAACGCCATTAGGTTGTCCGTGCATTCCATGCCTTTAATAGCAGGAATGTCGCCAACAAACTGAGTTTCATCAACAATCCACTCGCTGAACGTTTCTACCGTTACTGCCAGAGGATCGGTTTCGCCTTCCTCAGCAGGAGGAACGATACGGTCTACCGCAGAATCTACAAAGCCAATGTGCTCTTGAGCAAACGCTTTAGCATCATCTGATAAATGCTCAAACACCATCTCTTTGAGCTGGCTAGTGCCGCGAACCATGTTCTCACATGCAATGATATTAAGAGGTGCAGTATTGCCACTTTCTAGGCGCTTTTCGATACCTTGAGCAACAGATTTAGAAATGATTTTTAAAACCGTAGGGCCAACTGCAGTAGTTACCATATCAACAGTCGCAATGAGCTCAATGATGTCTGCGCTCGTTGAGTTTACGGCAGTCACATTGTTAACTTGCTCTACAACACAATCTTCGCCAACGATTTTTACTGGGTAGGATTGACGTTCGATTAGGGCATTAACCACTGTTTCGTTTACATCGGCAAATGTTACGTGAATACCCGCATCTGCCAATAGTTTACCAATAAAGCCACGACCGATATTACCTGCGCCAAAATGTAGTGCTTTCATAAGACGTCTTCCTAAATAACTCATTAAAAAAAGAAAAAAACAAAATCAAAAATGAGACCAACAGGGGGAGCGTTGGTCTCGTTTCACTTAGGAGCTATGACTTAAAGCCATGGTGATCATCACCATTTATGCTACTTACCACTTAGGATGCGAAGTACATCCTCAACGTCAGTGGTAGACTTCAAACATTCAACAGCTTCGTCGTCATCAAGTGAATTCGTAATCGCTGTGATAACTTGAATATGTTCATCACCTTGCGCTGCGATACCAATGACCATCTTCGCAACATCATCTTCGTCCTCACCCCATTGAACACCTTCAGGGAATTGGCAGAACACGATACCGGTTTTGTTGACGAACTGTTTTGCTTCAATAGTGCCGTGAGGTACTGCAATCGACTCACCAAGGTACGTAGAAACCAACTCTTCGCGAGCCAACATGCCTTCAACATACTGCGGTTCTACATAACCAAGTTTTACGAGTTGCTCACCAGCAAACTTGATAACTTCTTCTTTGGTTTTTGCTTCCATACCTAAGAAGATATTTTCATTCGAAAGCTTAAGCGTTCCTTCTTCGCTTGAGCTAGTGTCTGCTGGTGCTTCAGGCTTTTTTGGCTCAGCACCCGCTTGTTGTGCATTCACAAGGTCAGAAACCAGACCATCATATAAAGCACCATCTAGGAAGTTGCTTAGAGAAATGTGATGTGAGTTTGCAGCATGTGTACGTGCACGGTCAGTCAGATCTTTATGAGTAATGACGATGTCAGCATCATCCGGTAAGCTGTTGATCGCTAAGTTAGTTACCGAAATGTCTAAGTTAGCAGCATCTACCTTCTTACGAAGCATGCTTGCGCCCATCGCACTTGAACCCATACCCGCGTCACACGCTACGATGATTTTGCGAACTTTTGCTAAGTCTAGAGCTGCACCATTTTGACCTTTTGAAGACGCTTTCATGCTTGCCATTTGGCTTGCAGCTTTTTCTAGAGATTCTTCTTCGTCATCTTGTTTAGATGTTTTCATTAGTAGCGATGCGATGAAGAATGTCACTGTTGCTGAGGCAATTACAGATAGAATCACGCCAACAAATGAAGACTTAGGAGTCATCAGAAGTACAGCAAAGATTGAACCTGGAGACGCTGGAGATACTAGGCCTGCGTCGAACATCGTTAGTGTGAACACACCCGTCATACCACCAGCAATCACTGCGATGATCAGACGTGGGTTCATTAGCACGTATGGGAAATAGATTTCGTGGATACCACCAAAGAAGTGGATGATCGCCGCACCTGGTGCTGACTCTTTAGCATTACCGCGTCCAAAGAACATGTAAGCAAGTAGTAGACCTAGACCTGGACCTGGGTTCGCTTCAATCAGGAAGAAGATTGATTGACCCATTTCTTCGGCTTGTTGGATACCAAGTGGCGAGAAGATACCGTGGTTGATCGCGTTGTTTAAGAACAGGATCTTCGCAGGTTCAACAAAGATAGAGGTTAGAGGCAGAAGACCTGCGTTAACCATTACGCCTACACCCGCAGCAAGTGCAGTAGAGAGTACCTTAACTGCTGGGCCAATAACTAGGAAAGCAAGGATGGCACAAAGCATACCAACGATACCAGCCGAGAAGTTGTTAACCAACATCTCAAAGCCACTCTTAACTTTACCTTCAACTGCTTGGTCAAATTTCTTAATCGTTAGACCGCCAAGTGGACCTACAATCATTGCACCCATAAACATTGGGATATCTGTACCAACAATCACACCCATTGTTGTGATAGCACCAACAACCGCACCTCGGTCGCCAGCAACCATTTTACCGCCGGTATAACCAATCAATAGCGGTAAAAGGTAAGTAATCATCGGACCGACCATCGAACCCAAAGTTTCGTTTGGAATCCATCCGGTTGGAATAAATAGTGCCGTAATCAAACCCCAAGCGATGAATGCGCCAATGTTTGGCATCACCATGTTGGAGAGGAAACGACCAAAGTTCTGTACTTTGATTTTCGCTTCAGGAGATAGCATAAGGTCATCCTCGTTATCAGAAAAAGTAGTCCCTTTGGACCAAAAGTTGTTATTCAAAAGTCCATTAAAAAGTAACACAAGATTTCCAAAAGTCAGCATGACGGCATTTTTGTGATCCAAATCACTACACAAAAACCACAACCAACAATAACAAGTGATGCAGATCACGTAATTGCAGCGTTGATAAATTACACAGCAACTTTATTGATAATGAATCTCATTTATTGTTGATCGACATCACATTTATTAGCCTATAACACATAAAATAATTAGAGACTCAAGTCACACTTTGATTAAATTACCACTCAGAATGCTCATCTAACCCTACTTAAAGCCGACCAATATAGCTCAACAAATAGTCAAAAATCGCTATAATGTAATTTTATTACAGATATGTTTTTTGACTTTCATTTAATCTCTGACAAAGTAGCGCTATAAAAACAAAACGTGAAACCTAAGAGGATTACCTAAATGATCTCCGCACTTTTATTTGATATGGACGGATTGATATTCGATACGGAAACGGTCTACAAAAAGAGTTGGCAATACGCGGCTACCCAGATGGGGTATGAATTAACCGACGACTACTATCAAGGTTTTATTGGCGTGCAAGACCCTGACTGTGAACGAATGTTGTGTGAGCACTTTGGTGAAGGATTTGACTTAGCCGCATACAAGGTCATTCGCGACCAACATTTTCATGAAACAAGAGAACAAGGAATAGGCTACAAACATGGGTTCCACCAGCTTTTCAAAACTGCTAAGGAACTCAATCTTATCACTGCACTCGTCACCTCCTCTCATTTGCCTGAAGTAAAACATAACTTTCAAAACTCAGACTACCTTGAGAAATTCGATACCATAATTACCGCAGAAGATGTACAAAATGGTAAACCTAGGCCAGATTGCTACATCATGGCATGCCAACGCCTTAACCTGATTCCAAGTGAATGCTTGGTACTGGAAGATTCGAATAATGGCATGCGCGCAGGAAAAGATGCTGGATGCCAGGCAGCGATGATTCCAGACATCACCCCCCCCAAAAAAGACATCGCTGAAATAGCTGACTATTTATTCGAGTCATTGGAACAGGTCACCGACCTCATTCGTAGCCAAACGAGTTCTTAAACAACGTCGGTGATTACGCAAACCAATGGTGTCAACCTAGATACCATTGGTTAATCCCACCAAACCTGTTGATTCTCAGTTGCACTCAACTCTCGTATGAGTACCTTTTCTCCAATTTTCGGACATACGACATTTACATTGCGTTCACTAGCTTCTCGAACTAGGCGTTTTAACGGCTCATTCCAAGCATGGAAAGAGAGGTCGAACGTGCTGTTATGAATGGGCAACATGACACTCCCTTTTACATCGATATGCGCTTGAACACTTTGTTCTGGAAACATGTGAATATCGGCCCACCTATCATCATAAGCCCCCGTTTCCATCAACGTTAAATCAAAGGGACCATAACGTTCACCAATATCGCGAAAACCACTGAAATAACCAGAGTCACCACTAAAGTAAATTTTTGATTCACTACCCTGTATCACCCAGCTTCCCCACAACGACAAATCACGCTCTTTGTAGGAACGACCAGAGAAATGTTGAGTTGGAGTGAAAACAAACGTCAATGTCCTAATTCTCGCCGACTGCCACCATTCCAATTCTTGGATTTTATTTCGCGCCACCCCCCAGCCAAGTAAATAGTGTCCGACACGCTTCGGTACAAGAAATTGATCAACTCGTTCATGAAGTTGTTTAATGGTTTGTTTATCAAGGTGATCATAATGATCATGACTGATTAAACAGATATCAATGCGAGGAAGATCTTCTAAAGAGATAGGTAAGGGATGAAAACGCTTAGGACCAACCCAAGACAAAGGCGATGCTCTGTCGCTGAATACAGGATCAGTGAGCAACACTTTACCGTCTATTTTCATTAACACCGCAGAGTGTCCTAAGCGAAATACACAATCGCCTGTATCTGACTCAATGCTTTCACGTCTAATCGTTTCAACCGGAATGCTAGGAACCTGAGAGTAGATTAGCTTATCCACATTTAAATATGAACGCAGTGTCGCTAGCGTATCTTTGAAAGAGGGATTATAGATGAGTTCGGTATTGGTGAATGGTTGAAGCTTAGCTTTGCGGGTAAATGGCAGCGCTTTTACACTGCGAGATAACAACACTGGCATACATGACTTTCCTTGTAGCTGATTATGTTCATTCAGTGTTGCCTGCCAAAATGACATCGAGATGCAAAATACACGAACATTATATGTCGTTAAATTGACCAAACTGAAACAATTGCTAGAGGTGGAGTCTGTATTATTTCCCAAGTAAAAATGACAAAGCCCCGCTTGATAGCGGGGCTCAATTAACTTAGTCGCAAACCGTTACTTCTTAAGTTGAGTAAAGTAGTCGAAGATTACTGGCACGTCGTTTTGAGCTAGACCTGCGTCAACCGCTGCTTGTAGGCTCTTAGAAGTCCCTTCAGCAATCAAAGACTCAGTACCTAGGTCAGATACCATTTCTAGGAAGTAGCCTAGATCTTTGTTTGCATTAGCAATGGAAAAACCTAATTTCTCTTCGCCGTCTACGGCGTAGAACTTACAGAACTGCATAAATGGAGAATTAGATGGGCCTGCTGACATAATGTCGAATAGCTGTTGGCCATCAACACCGGCTAGTTTTGCAACAGCGAACGCCTGCGACATCGTTGCTACAGTGGTCATACCCATAAAGTTATTCACTAGCTTAGTCACGTGACCGGAGCCTAACGCACCAAGGTGGAATACGTTTTCGCCTTGCTCATCAAGAACAGGCTTTACCTTATTAAACGTGTCAATATCACCGGCAGCCATGATGTTTAGTAAACCATCTTTCGCGTGAGCAGGAGTACGACCCAGTGGCGCATCGATCATACCAGCGCCGCGAGCTGCAAGCTCTTCGCCAATCTTGCGAGTGGAAGCAGGGATAGAGGTACCAAAGTCGATAAGTGTTGAACCTTCTTTAATACCAGCTAGGATGCCTTCGTCACCATAAACGACTTTCTCTACTACTGCAGAAGTGGTTAGACACAGCATTACAATGTCGCTGTTTTCAGCCAGCTCTTTTGCCGTTGTTGCTTCTTTAGCGCCACGAGCTACACAAGCAGCAACAGCGTCTTTGTTTAGGTCCATTACGTTTAGCTCGTAACCACGGTTTTGAAGGTTCTCAACCATGTTACCGCCCATAAGGCCTAGGCCGATGAAACCAATGACTGGTTTTGTCATGTGTGACTCCTAAAATACTATTGTATGACTATTTGAGTTAATCATATATGCTCTGTTTGGGTTAAGCAATCAATCTCCGGTGAGATTTTGTGATCAATGCTAGATAATGAGATCTACCACTCGAAAATTGAGCATATAATCATACAAAAGCAGTTTTTCATTACGTTCTGATAACAGAATCTTTATGAAGACTCCGTTCAACGTTAGCCAATTTCTATGACGGCCTGTATATCGTGACTATAGTTAACAAAGGCTCATTAACACGGGAAAACAGATAGGCATGAGCGAGTTAACAGAGATTCATTGGCCTGACTATTACCATCCTAAAAACTCATCCGTACACGTTAAGGAAGAGATTGTCGTACCTTCAGAATGTGAACGGATATGGGCTTGTATCGTTCAAGCGCCTTGTTGGCCTAATTGGCACCATAGAAAAACTGCGGTTCAGATAACAAAAGGTGACACGCGTGAGCTTCACAAAGGAACGATGTTCAACTGGATCACCAAGACCATGAGCTTTGAATGTACGGTAGTGGAATATATCCCTCACGAGCGTATTGCCTGGAAAGGGAAATGTGGAGGCGTTGATATGTATCACGCTTGGCTATTAAGTCCTTGCGACAACGGTTGCCGCATTGTCACTGAATCAACTCAGCGAGGTGGACTCCGTTGGCTAACCGGTAGATTCGTGACCAAACAAGTGGCGGCTCATCACCAACAATGGTTGCATCTACTATGTGAGCAAGCAAAAGGATAACCAAATCACAGAAGACAGGCAGCCTCTACAACAGCGAAAACACTGTGTCGCGTAACCAACGGTGAGCCACATCATTTTGCCATTTAGCATGCCACAGTAAATAGTAACTGTGTGACGGCAATGAAAATGGCAGCGGGTGAATGTCAAAGTCGGATTTGTCTGGCAATCTTTCTACAAGATACTTAGGCAGCGTTACCAATAAATCACTTTCTCGTACAACGTCCAGAGCTTCGCGAGCGCTCGACAACGTTAACGCTACATTTCTTTTTACCGATAAGTTGGCAAAAAACTCGTTCACCTCAAGATCAATATTCGCCACCAAATGCAGTAAGACATGCCGAGACTCAAGGTATCGCTCAAGACAAAGCGTCTGTTGAGACTTGTGATGCTCTTTAGACCTAACAACAACATAGTCGTTGTCAGCAATGCGCTTCCCATAGATGTTGTCCGGGATCCGGTGTGCTGGGGTGATCAGTATATCGACATCCTCCGTGGACAACTCATTAATATCCCGATGTTGCCACAATTCCATACTGAAGGAGGCATTCGGCGCTTGACTCATCAACGCCAAACTCAAGTCTTTTACCAGCGATAATGAACTAAAACTTGAATACGCTATTCGATAGGTGCGCTTTATTTCACTGGGCTCAATCGAACTGTCTGAATATAAGCCTTCAATGGCGCTAAGAACATGAGGTAGCGCTCGTTTAAGCGACTCCCCACGCGCCGTGAGCACGAATGTTTTTCCCTCTCGAATTAACAGAGGGTCAGAAAACTCCGCTCTTAGTTGAGTGAGGTTTCTACTCATCGCCGACTGAGTTACTCGCAACCGTTCTGCAGCTTCAGTGAGGCTACGTGTTTCAAGTAGAGCTTGCAGTGGTCGCAATAACTTGTAGTTGTGTCCTATCATCCGTAACGCGATTTCCTTTTTTATGGTAGAGACTTAAGCATCCAAACATCGCAACCGTTATGCAGCGTACCTTCATAGGGTGCGTTTAAATGTGTGAAACCAAAGTTCTCGTACAATCTCACTGCTGCCGACATGGAAGTGAGTGTGTCCAAGTAGCAAGATGCGTAGCCTTGTTCAGTCGCGAACGCTAAACATTGCTGCAATAACTCCTTACCTAATCCAAGCCCGCGAGTTTCAGGTAGTAAGAAAAGTTTCTTTAGCTCGCATACGTCTTGATGCTCACCAAATGGTGCTAATCCGCAACCTCCAACTACCTTGCCATCCACTAACGCAACAAGATACAAACTGCGATTTGCTTCACTGTAGTTTTCGCTCATTGCTAACACTTCTGGATCCGAAGGACCAAACCCTTCGCCCACTGCGCCAAACTCGGCTCCCACGGACTGAATCACAGCACACAACGCCTCATCGTACTTTGGCATCGCATTTACTATTTCGACTTTCATAATGTTCTCTACTTCTATTAAATACCTTTTCACTGTATGCCGCTTTAAAGCTCTATAAAAGTGATATTTAGTTTAGTTAATCATGATAAAAAGTGATAGTTATACAATTATGCAGAGTAACTCTTATTAGATGGAAGTGAAAAACATAATATATAAGTTATTGGTTATTCCGTGAAAGGAGTCTGACCGTTAGGATAATGACTCGGTTGTAACTGATTGAAGCCCGATGAACAAAAACTTCTCTTTGGCGCTCACCGCCATGACGGCATTTGCGCTTAACTCTCTATTCTGTCGATTCGCTTTGGGAACCGAGGTCATCGATCCAGTAGGGTTTACTTTAATTCGCTTAGTCAGTGGAGCCGTCACCTTGGTTGCCCTTAGCTATCTATTGGACGACCAACGACAAAACCAAAGCTCACTTAAGCTCAGTCAATGTCAATCATTCTCCCTAGGCTTGTCACTTTTTGGCTATGCATTGCTATTTTCTTTTGCTTACATCACGCTTGATACTGGGACTGGCGCCTTAATCTTGTTTGGCACCGTACAATTGACGCTGATCGCTTATCACCGAATCAGTGGCCATCAAATATCCAAGTTAGAGATGGTGGGTATTGCCATCGCGTTAACCGGTTTTGCTTCATTACTATTACCGTCTGCATCTCAACCTTCTATTGTCGGCACTGTGCTGATGGTCTTATCTGGGGTTTGCTGGAGTATCTTCACAATATTAGGGAAAAGCGTCCCATCTCCTATCTTAGCCACTAAACAAGGTTTTCTCGTGGCCAGTATTCATGGTTCTCTATTTTATTTTGAGCCTATTTGTTAGTTCAGAGTCGATTCTATTCAATGCATCCGGTGCTCTTTACGCCGTGTTATCGGGTTCGCTCGCCTCTGCTGTGGGTTACTTTTTATGGTATTCACTGCTTCCGAAGATCGATGTGCTTGATGCGTCATTACTGCAGCTAACAGTCCCTGTTATTGCTATGGCTCTTGGTTGGCTATTTATCGGTGAAACCGTGTCTGCCATGTCGCTCCTATCAACCTTTCTTATATTGGGCGGAATAGGTTTAGTGTCTTGGTTTAAGTTGCAACGTAAATAGAAAATACAGATAGGATACAAAACGTTAATTGGTATCTACCTTAAAGTTGAACTAAGTTAGTAGCATTAAAATAGTCACTTATTCTGCTTGGGATACCCATGAAAACGTTATTAACTATCGCCCTGACCCTTCTATTACCATTGCAAAGCGTCTTTGCCGCGACCGCAGAAACTACAGAGCCGAGCGAGCTAGAGGAGCCATTAGTCAATATTAAAATGATGCTAGATCTTAAGGGAATCGAACAGTCCATTGAACGCTCTGCAGTTGCCATCGATAATTTGGCGACATCGTTAACTTTACTGTCAAAAAATGAAAGCTTGAATGAGGAACAACGACAAGTGCTCGTTGATACCATGGATAACATCAACGAACTCACTGAGATGTCCAAACAATCACTTATTGCCTTACCGGGCGCTTTAGAACAATCACAAAACTCCATCGCCAACAGCACCAAAAAATTTGCCTACGACGTTCGATTTAATGTGTTGTTATTGCTTGCTCTACTTGTCTTCGCCATTGTTCTGGCTTTAATTGCAGCGTACTGGTTAATTCTTCGTCCAATGCAAGGCACCATTATTCACGCCACACGAAACGTGTCCAAAATGGCCAGTGCGATCCATCAAACGGCAGAATCGTTAGAAACGACCACAGCCAATCAAAAGGTGCTAACCGAACGCTTAGCAGCGCACGAGGTTCAATCTACAGACCAAACATCACGTAATTGAGGCCAGCCCCAAGTCGTGATTTCCACACCTTTCAAGATGCCATGAAAGCTCAATGTTTGACGATGATGAAACATTGGGCTGGCTAACCCTTCATGTATCAAAAGCGAACCTAGCTGTTCTAACTGTTTTAAATAATCACTTGGCTTTGAACTCGCCCTAATCTTGTCAATCTCCGAAATAAGGCAATCACTGGCTTGTTTACCAATTGCAGAATGAAGTACGGGGTCACTAAGGAAAAACAATAAAGCCGATACCTGCCTATTATCATCTAAGTTTAAGCTGCTCATAATAAGCTCTTCTTCAAACCCTTCTGCCATAGCTTTTTCAATAAACTCATGAAACTTGTACAAGTTGAGTTCTACTTTCACCCCTTGTCGCTCAAGAATCTTCTTCGCGGCATCAGCGCTTCGTAAAACACCGGGATGAGCATAGAAAGCTATCTGAATAGTTTCAGGTAGGTCAACGGGCTGAGCGGTATGAATTCGCTTAACGTTGTGCCAGAAAGGAAAGAAATTACTCGCTATTTCCGCACCGAAGGTACGCTGATCCAGCGTTAACTGGTGCCAGACATTTTCACCGCATAAGGTTTCACTAAACCAACGTCGTTGAGGGTAAGTAAGTGCTCTACCATACTGATTAAAGAGGAGAAACAGGCAACCATCTTCAATTCTTGCTCGTGATGTGGCACTGAGCAATTCATTCTGATCAAAGTCGATGGCGGGATGGGATATAGTTGACCTAGATGAGGGCTCGATACGCTTAATTGTGGGTGAAACACGGTGCGCACATGCTGCATCACGCTCAGTCACTTTCTCTATACTGCCATCCAAAGACCAAATCGTAACATTATCGGTTAAGGCTCTTAGCCCAAAATACTGTTCATTAGCAACGAGGGAGAGTACTTGTTCTGAATGGTTATTAAGTGAAAAGACACCACTACCGACTATGTTTCGATCATTTTGTGCCAATTGCTCTGGTGGCTGTATCGAATACTTAAGATCGGTGAGCAGCGCCGCAAACCCTCTGTCAGGACGGCTAAGATTGATGGTCATCACATAGGGGGGCTTAACGTCTATGGATTCCAAGTGGTCGAGCTCATTCGCATAGTAGCGATGTTGCTGAAGTTGCAACAATAAGCTTTTAATCGTCTTTGCATCAATCTGGTCACCGTTGTCAAAAAACACGGAAGGTCGAATGTAGAACGTCCAAACTTGAAACGACGGGTCCACTTCCCAATGATGCGCCACATCTGGTTTGAGCTCGCCAGCTTTATCCATTGAAACCAGACAACTATAGAGCTGGCGATTCAAGAATCGTTCGCTATTTCGATGTGGAATATGAGGAACTAATCGAGTTAATGGTCGGTTATAGGTCAGTTGGACATTGACACGTCCTTCAGTGATTTTTGCACCTGAGGTTTGTTGTAGCAGTTGACCAAACGCCACTTGATCATTATCTAAAAATTCCAGAGCCCGATCATACTTACCCTCTTTAACCCATTGAGAAGCAATACGACGTTTAACCTCCCCTTCAGACAATAATCGAATGAGTGTAGAGCGCTGGTTTCGGCCCGCTCTGGGCACCCAAGTAATCCATTCCGCTTGGCTTAGGTGTTTTAGGATCGAACGCGTGTGCCTTGGGCTAGAAAAGAAACGCTCTGCGACGTCAGAAAGTGTCACTGCATGCTGATGACCGACTTCAAAAGCCTCTAGGCGCTTAAAGTAACGATAAAGGTTAATACTTTCCAAAAACAGGTACCAATTCGTCTTAGTAATGTTCCTTATTTTAGCAATTTAAACCCGCATTCATAGATTAATCGCCAAAGCTTTACTTATAAGGAACATTTGAGACAAAAATAACTCTGTTTTTAACTGCCGCATTTTAACCGACAATGAGTTCAGATTCTGAAGCAAACTCAGGCTGGAGGAACATGATGAAACACACTAAGCCTAAAGCAAAACAAGATGCAAAACGTCCATTGCGAGACTACTACTTGGCTCAACTTGCCGGCAGTAAATCCAAATTCAAATCAGAAACGTTGATTCGACTGGCCCAAACCTGCAACTACATGTAACTAAAAATTTAGCGACGGTAAGATCCATTATGTTTATGCTCCACCCCCGCAATCATAAGCTTGCTGTCGCTATTCCGACTAACTTCATTACCATCGAATATAAATAGGCGTGCCTATTTTCACTAAAGAAACAAGCTCATCCATCTCATCGTTAGTAATGGCAATACAACCATTAGTCCAATCAAAGCTTTGTACGAATTGAGGTGGCTTAGTATTGTTGTTCTTCAACCCATGAATTTTAATGTTGCCGCCAGGCGCGACACCCAAACTCTTTGCACGATTTTTGTCTCTCAGGTTAGGATAACTAATGTGCATAGAGCGATAAAAAGCGGAATCGTCCATAACAAAATCGAGATAGTACTTTCCTTCCGGCGTTCGATTATCACCCTCTTGGATTTTATGTCCTCTCGGATTCTTACCAAGCGCGATCCTATATTCACGGATAACAGTATCGCCATCCATCAAGTACATTCGCCTTGCTGATTTCTTTACCTCTACTCTATCAATTTTGACATCTGGAGAGATCTCCAGACCAAAAGATCGAAATGGCAGCCCCACTATAACCAATACAACTAATAACCACTTATACATCAGTTCGTCCCCTAACAACTGACAGGAATTTTAACCCTTTCTGACACACGATCCAACGAGGTGTTTAGGTGCATATCTTTTTTAGTATAGGAACAGAAGGTTAGTTTTCATTGTTGCTATATGACAACACAGTTTCAATTAAATCCCCATATATCAACAATAATTCATCTACTACAATACACACATCTTCGAAAAAGAAGTCTAATCACAAATAACACTTAGAGGGTGAACAAATGAAAAAGCTGATTGTAATTACAGGTGCGAGTTCTGGTATTGGTGAAGCGATTGCTCGTCGTTTAAGTGACGCTGGTCACCCACTATTGCTTTTGGCTCGTCGTGTAGAAAAACTTGAAGCACTGCAACTTCCTAACACACTGTGTAAAAAAGTCGACATCACTGACAAAGCTACGTTTGAAGCTGCAATCGCTAAAGCTGAAGCGCAGTTTGGTCCTGCCGATGCTCTTATCAACAATGCCGGCATGATGCTACTTGGCCAGATCGATACGCAAGACTCTGCAGAATGGAAAACCATGTTTGATGTTAATGTACTAGGTCTACTAAACGGCATGCAAGCGGTGCTAGCACCAATGAAAGCTCGTAACTCTGGCACTATTATCAACATCAGTTCCATTGCAGGTCGCAAGACGTTCGGCAATCACGCTGCTTATTGTGGTACTAAATTTGCCGTTCACGCAATATCAGAAAACGTACGTGAAGAAGTAGCAGAATCAGACGTACGTGTTGTTACTATTGCACCCGGCGCTGTAGAAACTGAGCTTCTTTCACATACTACTTCTCAAGAAATTAAAGACGGTTACGATGAGTGGAAAGAAGTGATGGGTGGCGTGTTAGCTGCAGATGATGTGGCTCGTGCGGTTGAGTTTGCTTACTCACAACCTCAAAACGTCTGTATTCGTGAAATCGTATTAGCACCAACACGTCAACAGCCTTAATAAGACTTGCTGTTGAAAAGCGTAAGGCGACAATCTATTGTCGCCTTATTTTTTGATTGGTAAATGACCGGTCTTAAACCAAATAATTGTCGGTTGTTTTACATAAGGTGTATGTTGGCTTTCGTGAGGGCTTCGCGTCCATGTTCCTTTGGGGTACTCTCCGTGCTCGTCTATCAAGGTCCCTTCTATAACGAACAATTCTTCACCACCAAAATGACCATGTGGATGGTAGTTATCCGGACCATTCCAACGCAGTAGCACAACATTCTCCTGATTGAAGGAGTGCAAAGGCAAAATTTCCATTTGACCTATCCCCGGTAGCCATTCTGCTTGGGTCGTATCAACTCTAACAGACTTGAGATCATTCTCATCAAACTGATTCAGTTTCAC
The DNA here is from genome assembly GCF_021568915.1 of Vibrio sp. McD22-P3. Classification (NCBI taxonomy): domain Bacteria; kingdom Pseudomonadati; phylum Pseudomonadota; class Gammaproteobacteria; order Vibrionales; family Vibrionaceae; genus Vibrio; species Vibrio sp. McD22-P3. Next base: position 254,240 of record NZ_JAKGTN010000002.1, on the reverse strand, counting down.
CAAGATGACACACCCTTGCTTACTAAATGGCGCGTGTGAACTACCCGGAGGGTTTCGAAGGTATGTGCCTGCTGGGTAATCTCCCGTTTCATCAGAAAACACACCTTCTAATACCAATATCTCTTCACCCAGTGGATGCGAGTGTTGACTAAACCGAGTTCCTGGGAGGTATTCAACGATGCTAGTAACATGACCTGACTCAGCGGCTTCTCGTTCTAAAGGCTTCCGATTAACACCATTTGCGGGAGAAGCGATCCATTCCATAGTCAATGTATCGATAACAACTCTTTGGGAGAAATCCATATTCAACATACAACGTATCCCTTGTTGATTGATGATTTAATTATAAGATATTTGTTTCAAAACACGTACAAACATTTCAATATATCAAATTACATTCCCAGACTTGTCATTGTAAGCAGTTGTAAATTTATGACCTACTCGCTTTTTATACAATTAGTTCAAAGATAAAGTTCAATATATAGCTTGACGTCGCAATTAATATTCTACCAATGACATAAAATAAATAGCAGATAAATACTGTTCACGTTTCAAAGGAGAAGCGATATGGAGAAGATAATTAATACCATTGGCCTCTGCATCATAGCAAGCAAATATGCCATTGTACTACTTGTAGCTGGTATTACTTTCAGTACTGGTGCTTTAGCGACAGAATTACTGCTCTGCACTGGGTTAGAAAGCTCTGAATAGGACATAATAATACTTCGCAAGGAATGAGGGAATATTAGCGGCATTCATTTTTAACTTCTTTTAGTTGCTTAATATTTCAGGGAGCATTACTGCTCCCTTTTTTATTATCTATATCACTTCATATAATAATTCTTAACATCATCTATTTTAAATATTTTGTTACTTTTAGCGTGTCTGCGCGATGACAATTGTATACAATAGCAACACCGCTGTTGTATTGTTGTTCTTTATAAAGGAAGTCCCATGCTCGCTGACTGGTTTAGTCACACGGCACTTATCGCGATGTTGCTGATCTTTTTGGGTTCGTTTGTACAAACTGCCATTGGATTTGGGTTAGCGATCGTTGCTGCACCACTGCTGTTCCAAGTATCTCCTGACTATGTACCGGCCCCTATCTGCTTGGTTGCATTATTTATCTCTTTACTTAATGCTGCGAAACATCGCTCTAATATTGCAATCGGCGGATTAAAAATGGCCATGATTGGCCGTGTACCGGGCTCGATTGCAGGAGCTGCGCTGCTTCTGTACGTTTCCACACAGGTTCTATCTCTGTGGTTAGGGGTATTAGTAGTATTCGCAGTTGTAGTTAGCCTGCTACCATTCAGAATAGAACCAACACCTACCAGAATGGGGGTCGCTGGCTTCTTCTCCGGCTTTTTTGGTACCAGCAGTGCCATTGGAGGGCCACCGATGGCTTTGTTACTCCAGCACCAAGAGGCGAACCAATTAAGAGGCAATTTGTCCGCTTTCTTTGTATTCAGTTCGATCATGTCATTAGTCGTGCAAGCGCCGATAGGCTTCCTAACACTACATCATTTGTATATCACAGTACCGCTTATCCCAGCAGCATGGTTAGGCTATAAGTTGGCTTTAATGACTACTCATTCCCTACCAAAAGAGAAAATCCGTATTGGCGCACTGGCATTATGTTCACTCAGTGGTGTTACCGCTATTGTTCAAGGTCTAATTCATTAACAACAAAAACAAAAAAGGAGGCAAACGCCTCCTTCTTTTTTAGTATACGAATGGTGGAGCCATTACATATAAAATGCGCGCTTCAAAGCGAGTTCCACACCACGGATCTCAGCCAGCCCTTTCAAACGACCGATACAAGAATAACCTGGGTTGGTTTGTTTCTTCAGATCGTCGATCATTTGATGACCATGGTCTGGTCTCATTGGAATCATGCGAGTCTCGCCGGTGCTTAGTCGACGGTTCTCTTCTTTCAACAACGCATTGATCACATTGTACATATCGACATCGCCTTCCAGATGAGCTGCCTCATGGAAACTCATCGGATTATCTTCACGCTGAGTAGAGCGTAAGTGCGTAAAGTAAATGCGATCTCCGTATGATTCGATCATTTTCACCAAGTCATTGTCACCACGAACACCATACGAACCTGTGCACATCGTGATACCGTTCATTTTACTCGGCACTGCCGTCGTTAACGCTTCAATATCTTCAATCGTCGACACAATGCGTGGTAGGCCAAGAATCGGACGCGGTGGATCATCAGGGTGAACCGCCAACTTAAGTCCATACTGCTCACAAACTGGAATCAGCTCTTGTAAGAACAGCACCATGTGTTCGCGCAGCTTCTCTTTATCGATGCCTTTATAAGTATCTAGGCGCGCTTGAAACTCTTCAAGTGTGTACCCTTCCTCGGCACCAGGCAGTCCAGCAATGATGTTAGACGTTAGCTTATCGATCTGAGCTTGAGACATAGCGTCAAAACACGCCTTGGCATCCGCTTGCTCCTGTTCGGTATATTCAGCTTTCGCGCCTGGACGTTTTAGAATAAATAGTTCAAACGCTGCAAACTCGATTTGGTCGAAACGCAGTGCTTTTGAGCCATCAGCTAATTCATATTCCAAATCTGTACGCGTCCAATCTAATACCGGCATGAAATTATAACACACCGTATCAATACCGCATTCAGCAAGATTGATTAGCGATTGCTTGTAGTTATCAATCCACTGTTGATAATTACCAGAGCGAGTCTTAATTTCTTCATGTACTGGTACACTTTCTACAACCGACCAAACAAAGCCTTTTGCTTCAATTATTTCTTTGCGCTTTAGTATTTCTTCTTTTGTCCAAATTTCACCATTTGGAATATGGTGCAGAGCATTTACAATACCAGTTGCTCCCGCCTGTTTAATATCATCTAGTGATACAGGGTCATTAGGGCCATACCAACGCCATGTTTGTTCCATATTAATTACCTATCTTTGGACAAGACTAGTGCGTAGCGAATAATTTCATACTCACTAGTCGTTATTATTATTGAAGAGCTAAATTGTTATTTTTAACTAACGGAAAAGGAAGCCGTCAAATTGCGGATCATCTACGTCAGATAATTCAAATAACGTTTGTTTTACGTTTTCCAAGTGTTGCCACATTGCTTCTCTTGCACCTTCAGGATCTCTACGTTGAAGGGCAAGCAACACTTTTTCGTGATCGTCTAACCAAGCGGTACGATAATTCATGTTAGTGATACGTGAGTGCAACTGTCTCCACATTGAACTCTCATCGCGGCGCATCCAAAGATCTTTAACAATATCACTAAGAACACTGTTTTGAGACGCTTCTGCAATGGTTAAATGGAATAGTTCATCACCATCGTAATCCCCATGACCTGTTTCCAACTGTTGACGCTCAGTATCTAGTGCCTCTCTGAGGCGACTGATATCGTTTTTCGTCACATGCATCGCTGCAAAACTGGCGATTTGGCTTTCGAGTACTTGTCGAGCTTGAAGTAATTCAAAAGGACCAATATCAGAATTTGCCCTAAGCGTTGCCAATTGAGATTGCTGAGCATCAGCAGAGGGCTTTGCGTTGACGTAAACGCCTGAGCCTTTGCGAACTTCAACTAATCCTTGCAGCTCTAGCATGATAATCGCTTCACGCACCACAGATCGGCTCACTTCCATCTCTTCAGCGATATCACGTTCAGGAGGCAGTCTGTCCCCTATTTTGAATTCATCTGATTGAATACGCTCTTGAAGCGCAAGTCCGATTTCTTGATACAGTCTTTTAGGTGCAGTAATAGCGATATTCATAGCATCGTCTTATAAATTGGTCTTAGGTTAATAATATCACTTGGTTTAAATTGGTCAACCAATTGGTTGACCAATTATATGTCATTTCAAGCTTTCTTGTTTCAACTTGCCATAGAAGTCAGCAAGTAGCGTAAATGACTCTTTTTTCGTAAATTTGTCATTCGAGATGAGACCTTTACGGTTCCAACCTTTCTGGAACATGTTCTGGCGACGTTCCACACGGAACTCATAAAGAATCCATGGCGAAATGCCTTTAATGTAATCCAGTTTTTCCAGATATTCGATTTGCTTTTTGTATACATCTGTCATGTATGACTCGCTGAAGAAGCCGGTTTTCGGCGCACCCTCACCAATGAAGCCATCAGCACCAGTCTCCGAAATAACAACCGGTTTACCTGGATTAGAGTTTTCACCGATTTCGATAAGGTCATCAAACACTTCTTCATACCAACCGTAGTACTCGTTGATACCAATAATATCTAGATGCTCAGCTAAACGGTCCTCAATCTTGTTCTTCGCATGGTTAACCAAACAAGCAGCAGAAACTAGACGACAAGGATCATTGTCACGCGCGGTACGAACTAGACCAGACATAAACTCTAAGCGCGCATCCGTATCAGCGTTCTCATTGCCCACTGACCACATAATGATACTTGCGCGGTTACGGTCACGCTTAATCATCTCTAGTAGTTGGTTTTCAGCGTCTCGGTAAGTTGCTGGATTTTCGAAATCTATCGCCCAATATACTGGTATTTCAGCCCAGATAAGGAAACCAAGCTCATCAGCCATTTTGGTCGCCATTTCGTGGTGCGTATAGTGCGCAAATCGCATGTAATTGCAGTTCAGCTCTTTCGCATGCTGGAATCGACGCTTTAGGTCTTCCGGTGTAACAACCTTGCCTATCTCTTTGTCATCTTCATGGACACTGATACCACGTAAGAAAGTATTCACACCATTAACAAAGATTTCAGTACCTTTAACTTCGACCTGTCTAAAACCGATACGATCTGTGACGACATCATTCCCGTAGGTTGCTGAAACATCATACAGCTTCGGACTTTCTGGAGACCAAAGCTCAGGCTCAACGCTTAATTCTATTGTTGCTTTTCCATCTACAATTGACAGTCTCTCATTGATACCCAGCTCTTCAATTGCAAAGGTTATTTCAGACTGTGAACCTTCAACTTCTACGTCAACATGCACCAAGTTATATTGACCGTTTGGTACTAAGTAGACATGTAAATCTCGAATGATCTCTTTTGGGGTTCTTACAATCTCGATATCACGGTATATACCACCGTAGTTGAACCAATCGGTATTGCGCATTGGGACTCGGTCTAGGGTGCGAGTATTGTTTACGCAGCACATTATCCAGTTACGGCCCTGGTTTAATTTACCCGTAAACTCAGCGAAAAATGGCGTGGAACCACCATAGTGATTACCTAGAAACTCGCCATTTAAGAATACCTTACAATCATATTGTGCAGCACCAACACGTAAGAATACACGCTCATCCGTATTAGACTCTTCATAGTCCCAAGATTTGGTATACCAAGCACTGCCTTCGAAGAAATACCACTTCTCCTTTTGCATTTGCCAACACGAAGGTACTGGAATGGTTTCGCCCACGTATGGGTCATAGTCCCAAGGTTCAATTCTTTGCTCTGCTGGCATCGGCTTCATGTCATACCAACGTTGACGAAGACCTGTATCTAAAAGATCAACCGCAAAGTTCCAATGTCCATTAAGAGACTCAGTGTTGCGTCCCCCCATAAACAACATATTGCTATGGTTTAAATTCTGTAGATTGAAAGGCACATCGTATTGTTCGTCATGCAAACAATTAATCGCATTCTCAGCAAGTTCAGAACGTTCTAGCATCTTACTTAAACTCCGAAAGCGGGAGCACAAATCGTGCTCCCAAAAACTCATTAATTATTGAACTGCTAACGCATCGATATCGCGTACGTAGTCTGCAATTGCAGGGTTATTCAACGCCGCATCGTGCATTGGTTTCACTGCATCAACAAATGGTTGTTTTTCTACAGTTACAAACTCTACGCCCATGCTATCTTTTGCTTTCTCGATAGCTTCGTTCGTCATTTTGGTCCATAGATCTTTGTGATACATCATGGAATCTTTAGCCGCTTTCTTAAGAGCTTCTTGCTGGTCTTTCGGCAGCTTGTCCCAAACTTTAGAGCTGATTACTAGAACATCTGGAATCATCGTATGCTCATCTTGGCTAAATACTTTAGCAACTTCACCGTGACGAGCGGTTGTTAGCGCTGTAGGGTTGTTTTCTGCACCATCAACAACGCCTTGTTGCATTGCTGTGTATAGCTCACCGTAAGATAGTGGAGTTGGCGAACCACCCATCAGTTTAATCATTTCAACAGCAGTTGGACTTGGCTGAACGCGGATTTTCATACCACTAAGATCAGCAGGTGTTTTAATGGCTTTTGAGGCGTAGAAGCTGCGAGCACCAGCATCATAATAAGTTAAACCAACAAAACCTTTATCGTGAGAGGAATCTAGGATTTTTTCACCTACTTCACCTTGCATTACACGGTAGTAGTGGTCACGGTCACGGAAGATATAAGGAATGTTAAACGCACCATAAGCTGGTTCAAACGCTTCCATTTCACTCGCATTTGATTTCGCAATGTCTAAAGCACCATTCTGTAGCAATTCCATCGATTCACGTTGAGTGCCAAGCTGTCCATTCGGATAAATACGGATACGAACTTCACCATCTGTCAGCTCTTTCACTTCATCCGCCATGTACTGCATTGATTTATGCACAGGGTGATTACGGTCTTGGTTGTGGCTAAGTTTTAGCGTGGTTACTGCAGAAGCGGTAAAAGAAGTCGATGCAGCGAGAGCACAAGTAACGAAAGTTGTTAGTGCTGTTTTGTTCCAACGCATAGGGGAGTCTCCATTCAATTTATGTTCAGTTATAGGATTAATTATTACAATTCGGTTAACCAATTATGGCTAAATTCCGTTTCTTATTAACTACGCTATCAATCTGAACCATCACCAACCAATAATCAACGTAAAAAATCGAATTGGTTGACCAATGTCATACTTTCATCGCTAAAATTGGTTGGACCAATTTTATTGTGAGATTTGTCACAAGCGGTTTCAATTTACTGTGTTTAAATCTGCTCAACCTTACCTCTTGCTCTTTTTCCAAATTATAAGACGAAGGATTTCGTCAACTAGGAGATGTTATGAATAAGCTCATTACGATAATGAATAAGGTTTTATCCTTATTCTGTATTTCGCTGAGTAGTGTTTTAGTTGTTTGCGTGTCTTGGCAGGTGTTCTCTCGCTATGTATTAAACGCGCCAAGTACATTCACTGATGAAGTTGCCCGTTTTCTCTTTATCTGGGTCGGTTTGATGGGTGCAGCTTATACGCTAGGACAAAAACGCCACCTTGCTATTGACTTATTAGCAATGAAAATCGAACACGACGAAGCTAAACATAACAAGTTGAAGTTACTGATTAATATGATCAGCATGTCTTTCGCCTCCATCATTATGGTCTATGGTGGCGGTAGATTAATGTTAAAAACTCTAGCGACAGGTCAAGTATCTCCCGCTCTAGGTATAGAGATGGGTTTAGTGTATGCCGCAATTCCTCTTGCGGGCTTATTTATGGTGATTTATTTGGTCCAAGATATTCTTGAGAATATCGCTTTTATGACCTCAAAAAATACCAACTCTTCCACTCTTTCAAACCAATAATTAATAAGGAATATTACTGTGGAATGGCAAATAATTATTGTTTTATTTGGTAGCTTTTTCCTTTTCCTAGGATTAGGGGTTCCTATTTCGTTCGCAATTGGTATTGCGTCATTATTAACGGTAATGATGACACTACCTTTTGATGCCGCTATCGCCGTTATTTCTCAGAAAATGGCATCCGGCCTTGATAGCTTTGCTCTACTAGCAATACCATTCTTTATCCTAGCAGGTAATATCATGAACCAAGGCGGTATTGCACTTCGCCTTATTGAATTCGCAAAAGTACTTGGTGGCCGCCTCCCAGGGTCATTAGCTCACGTAAACGTACTTGCTAACATGATGTTTGGTGCTATTTCAGGTTCAGCCGTGGCCTCTGGCGCAGCTGTTGGTGGCACTATGGCACCGCTACAAAAGAAGGAAGGCTATGACCCAGCCTACTCTGCAGCTGTTAACATTACTTCGTGTCCAACAGGCCTATTGATTCCACCAAGTAACACATTCATTGTTTACTCTCTTATTTCCGGTGGCACATCAATCGGCGCACTTTTCCTAGCGGGTTACATACCAGGAATGATTATGGGCCTTGGCCTTATGATCGTTGCCGCTATTATTGCGAAGAAACGAGGCTATCCTGTTGCCGCTAAGCCATCTACCTCTGTCGTCATTAAGAAAACACTTGATGCTTTACCAGCGCTGAGCTTAATCATCGTCATCATGGGCGGTATCATCGGCGGTATTTTCACAGCGACTGAAGCATCTGCCATTGCTGTTGTTTATACGCTATTGCTGGCTGTAGTTTTCTATCGTGAAGTATCGATCAAACAGCTTCCGGGCATTATTCTTGAATCTGTCGTTACGACATCCATTGTTTTACTACTTATCGGTGCGTCAATGGGCATGTCGTGGGCAATGGCGAACGCTGATATCCCTTATATGATAAGTGATGCCTTATTAGCCGTATCGGAAAACCCATTGATCATTCTACTGATCATCAACTTGATTCTGCTTATTGTCGGTATCTTCATGGATATGACACCAGCGCTACTGATCTTTACACCTATTTTCCTTCCAATCGCGATGGACCTAGGTATGGATCCAGTTCACTTCGGTATCATGATGACCTTCAACCTATGTATCGGTATCTGTACTCCACCTGTAGGTAGTGCACTGTTTATCGGTTGTTCTGTAGGCGATGTGAAGATCGACAAAGTTATCAAACCATTACTGCCTTTCTACGCTGTATTGGTACTAGCACTAATGCTAGTGACTTTCGTACCTCAAGTAAGCCTGATACTACCTCAACTATTCCTAGGCTACTAATCTCACCAAATATCATTCTGAGAGCCCGTTTGGGCTCTCTCTATTGAAAGGAATTCTAAAGTGAAGACCATTAGAAACTGGCAATTTAAGCAGCAAAATAATAACGAAATCATTCTAAGCTGCGACGACAAACACACTCTTCATTTATTCGTGCTAGAGAACCATCTAATTCGTGTGTTATTCCAACGTCACAATACTCTTCGCCTTGACAGAACTTGGATGGTGGCACCCGATGGTAACGATGTACCATGGGAAGGTCGCGACAGAATGTCACTAGAGGGGTTCACCTTACCTACTTTCGAACTCTATGAAAACCAAGATACTCTACACATCGAGACAGAGCAGTTGCGTTTAACCGTCCACCAGCCTCTATGGATGGAGTGGGAACATAAAGTAAACGGTGAGTGGAAACCATTAACTAAAGATCGCAAAACAGGTGCATACCAATTGGGTGTTAGTGAACCAGGTATTGCCCACTTTATGAATCGTGGTGACAACGAACTATACTACGGTCTTGGAGAGAAGACTGGCAACCTCAATCGTGAAGGTCGTCGTTTTGAGATGCGCAACCTCGATGCAATGGGTTATGACGCAAGCAAGACCGATCCTCTGTACAAACATGTTCCTTTCTATATAACTAAAACGACCTCTGATGAAAGTGGCGCATCGTTTGGTGTCTTTTATGACAACTTAGCAAGTTGCTGGTTTGATTTAGGAAATGAGCTGGATAACTACCACATCAAATACCGTAGCTATCGTGCCGAAGACGGTGACCTAGATCTGTATTTCATGTACGGCGAAAGCATCAAAAATGTGACTCAACAGTTTGTCCGTTTAACTGGTGGCACTGCCTTTGGTCCAAAATGGAGCTTGGGTTACAGCGGCTCAACCATGCAATACACAGATGCACCTAATTCTCAGGAGCTACTAGAAGGTTTTGTAGACCAATGTGCAGAGCACGGCATTCCTTGTGACTCGTTCCAACTTTCTTCGGGTTATACGTCTATCGGGGACAAACGCTATGTCTTCAACTGGAACTACGAAAAAGTTCCTAATCCAAATGCAATGTCAGACCATTTCCATGCTCATGGGCTGAAGCTAGCCGCAAATATTAAGCCTTGTTTGCTACATGATCACCCTCGTTTCGATGAAGTCAAAGAGAAAGGCTTGTTCATTAAAGATTCCGAGTATGACGTACCAGAAAACTCGGTGTTCTGGGACGCGGACGGCTCACACCTTGATTTTACCAATCCAGAAACTATCAAGTGGTGGCAGGACAATGTTAAAGAGCAGTTATTAGAGAAAGGCATCGATTCTACTTGGAATGACAACAACGAATACGAGATATGGGACAAGAGTGCACGTTGCTTCGGTTTCGGCAAAGAGATTCCTGTTGGCTTGATTCGCCCGCTGCAACCATTACTCATGATGCGTGCTTCTTACGAAGCGCAAACCGAGTTTGCTCCAGAACTTCGCCCATACTTGATTTCACGCTCAGGGTGCCCTGGGATGAACCGCTACGTTCAAACTTGGAGTGGTGACAACAGAACCAACTGGACCAGCTTAAAATACAATATCAAAATGGGTTTAGGTATGAGCTTGTCTGGCTTGTATAACCTTGGTCATGATGTAGGTGGTTTCTCGGGTGACAAGCCTGATCCTGAACTCTTCGCTCGTTGGGTACAGAACGGTGTTATGCACCCACGTTTCACCATCCACTCTTGGAATGACGATGGCAGCGTTAACGAACCTTGGATGCATCCAACTGTCACTCCTATTATTCGTGACGCTATGAAGATTCGTTACCAGCTTCTTCCGTACATCTATGATTCGTTGTATCAAGCTCATACTCATGATGAACCAATGCTTCGCCCTACGTTCCTGGACCATGAGCATGATGAAAATACGTTTATCGAAAATGACGACTACCTACTAGGCAAAGATCTACTCGTCGCTTCCGTAGTAGAAGAAGGACAACGTGAACGTGACATCTATCTTCCAAATAACGAGGATGGTTGGTACGACTTCTACACAGGTCAATGGTATAGCGCTGGTAACACCATTTCCGTCGCCGCACCACTAGAGCGCATCCCTCTGCTTGCTCGTGCAGGTGCAGTGATCCCGACAAGTGCGAGAATCGCTAATGCCAACGCCCAAAAAGATGACAGTCGTGGCCTAAATATTTACCCACTTCAAGGGGTAGGACAGAGTCAATGTAGCATTTTTGATGATGACGGTGAGTCTAACGGTTATCTAACAGGCAACCATATTACTCTGAATATCGAAATGGTTTGCGACAACAACACCATTACTTTGAATATTACTCGTACCGGTGACTTCCTACCGGCATATGACACATTAACGCTGAACCTTCCAAACAGCGAAAAACGTCAACTCATCGTTAACGGAAACACATATCAAAACGGTGATGCGTTTCCACTTTCAGCGGCTAAATAAGGAACCGATTCAATGACAAATATCAGTAACCACACACTGAACGCATCTGTAAGCCAACCTAACTACCCGCGTTCTGAGCTGAAATCACGAGTCGTTCATCTAGGCTTCGGTGCATTCCACCGCGCACACCAAGGACTCTTTACTGATGAAGTTGCGCGAAAATCACAAAGTGACTGGGGTATTTGTGAAATCAACCTTTTCGGTGGAGAAGAATTAATTACTTCGCTACGTGCGCAAGATCATTTATATAGTGTCGCTGAAAAAGGCGCTCTATCGACAGACGTCAAGGTCATTGGTTCAGTAACAGAATCTCTACACCCAAGTTTAGACGGCATCGATGCTGTTATTGAAAAAATGGCCGAACCACAGGTCGCCATTGTTTCAATGACTATCACTGAAAAAGGCTACTGCGCAGACCCTGCTACTGGTCGACTAGATAAGAACAATCCTTTAGTCATTGCCGACTTAGAAAACCCATCTTCTCCAAAATCAGCACTAGGCTACATAGTTCAAGCTTTGAAAGTTCGTCGCGAACGTGGTCTATCACCATTTACCGTCATGTCTTGCGACAATGTACAAGAAAACGGTCACGTGGCGAAAGCGGCTATTTTAGAATTCGCCAAGTTACTAGATGCTGAGCTAGGTGCTTGGATTGAAGCAAACGTAACTTTCCCTTGCACCATGGTAGACCGTATCGTTCCTGCTGCAACGGAAGAAACGCTACGTGAAATTACTGAACTACTCGGCGTTGAAGACCCATGTGGTATTGCTTGTGAACCTTTCCGTCAATGGGTAATTGAAGACAACTTCGTAGCTGGTCGTCCAGATTGGAACATTGCTGGTGCAGAGTTTGTCGCAGACGTTGTGCCTTATGAAGAGATGAAGCTAAGAATGCTCAACGGTAGTCACTCATTCTTAGCTTACTTAGGTTACCTCGGTGGTTACGCTCATATCTCAGACACGATGACAGATGCCGGTTATCGCAAAGCCGCTTTCGATATGATGATGTTAGCGCAAGCCCCATCGCTTAAGATGCCCGAAGGGACAGATTTAGAAGCTTACGCCAAGCTGCTCATTGATCGCTTCACTAACCCTAGCTTAAAACATAAGACTTGGCAGATCGCGATGGACGGTAGCCAAAAGATCCCTCAACGTATGGGGGGAAGCCTAAAATACCATCTAGACCAAGGCTCTGAATTTAAGTGGCTTGCCGCTGGCATCGCTGGCTGGATGCGCTATGTGTCTGGTGTTGATGAGCAAGGTAACGAAATCGACGTCCGCGACCCAATGGCGACGATGCTTCGTAGTGTCTGCGAACAGCACGGTCTGAATGTCACTGTCGTCCCAGCATTACTTGGCATCGAAGCAATTTTCCCAGCTGATATTGGCCGTGACCTTCAGGTTATAGACGCCGTTTCGAGCGCTTATCAATCACTAATCGACAATGGTGCAAAAGCGACCGTCGCGGCACTTTAAGGGTGAGTTAAGGAATTAATGATGAAAGACTTTCTATGTGAAGATTTTTTACTGAGTAATGAAACTGCTCGCCGCCTTTATCATGAGCATGCGGCGGACCAGCCAATTTACGATTATCACTGCCACTTAAATCCAGCCGAAGTTGCAAGCAATCGTAAGTTCGATAACCTCGGTCAAATTTGGCTTGAAGGCGACCACTACAAATGGCGCGGTATGCGCTCAGCTGGTATTCAAGAGCAATTGATCACAGGTTCTGCCTCTGATTACGACAAATTTCAAGCGTGGGCAAAGACAGTGCCTATGACGTTAGGTAACCCGCTCTATCACTGGACGCATTTAGAGTTGCGTCGACCATTTGGTATTACAGGGAAGCGACTTAGTCCCGAGACGGCTGACACCATTTGGAACCATTGTAACGAGCTGCTACAAACGCCTGAGTTTTCAGCACGCGGTATTATGAAGCAAATGAATGTTGTCATGGCCGGGACAACTGATGACCCAGTCGATACGCTTGAACATCATAAAGCGATTGCTGATGATGAAAGTTTCGATATTGAAGTACTGCCTAGTTGGCGTCCTGATAAAGCCTTCAAAATTGAGTTGGATGGTTTTGCAGACTATATGACGTTACTAGGCCGCGCAGCAGATATTGAGATTAACAGTTTCGCAACCCTGCTTGACGCACTTGATCGACGTCTTTCTCACTTCGATGCTCACGGCTGTCGTGCAGCCGATCATGGCATTGAAATCGTTCGTTACGCACAAGTTCCATCAGAGCAAGCATTAGACCACCTGATAAAACGCCGCTTAAGCGAAGAAAAACTCACAGAAGAAGAGTGCGCACAGTTTTCTACTGCGGTACAAGTCTGGTTAGGTAAACGCTATGCCAAGCTAGGTTGGGTAATGCAACTGCACATTGGCGCACAGCGAAACAACAATACGCGCATGTTCCAAATGCTTGGTGCAGATGCCGGCTTCGACTCCATCAGTGACCGTACCTTCGCATTCGAATTAGCTCATCTTCTTGATGAAATGGATCAAAGTAATGAACTACCTAAAACCATTCTTTACTGCCTAAATCCTCGTGATAACGAAATGATGGCGACGATGATTGGAAACTTCCAAGGTGGCGGCATTGCGGGCAAAGTTCAATTTGGCTCTGGTTGGTGGTTTAACGACCAAAAAGATGGAATGCAGCGACAAATGGAACAGTTGTCTCAACTGGGTTTACTAAGCCAGTTTGTTGGTATGTTGACAGACTCTCGCAGCTTCCTTTCTTACACTCGCCACGAGTATTTCCGTCGTATCTTGTGTGACATGATTGGTCGCTGGGCGGAAAATGGCGAAGTACCAAACGACCTATCACTGTTAGGTCCTATGGTTGAAGATATCTGTTTTAACAACGCCAAGCGTTATTTTTCCATCAAGTAATTGGGAGACTTACGATGAAACATATCGCCATCATTGGTGAATGTATGATTGAACTAAATGGGAAACCATTTGGTGAGATGCATCAGACGTTTGGTGGAGATACGCTTAATGCCGCGGTTTATTTGAACCGTGGCTGTCAGCTTAACTCTGAGGACACCTTAATAAGAACCTCCTTTATCAGCGCTTTGGGAACCGACGCGATCAGCGAAGGAATGATTGCGCGTTGGCAAGATGAAAATATCGATACGCAGTTCGTGTTGCGTGACGGGGATCGAACGCCCGGTCTCTATCTTATTCAGCTAGACGAACAAGGGGAACGGACGTTTCTCTATTGGCGTAACCAGTCAGCCGCAAAATACCTGTTACAACACCCTAATTTTGACACCATTGCTCACGCTCTAAAGTCGACAAATATGGTCTTTCTCAGCGGCATCAGCTTAGCGATTTTACCCACTGAGGATCGAGTCAAACTTTTCGGCTTACTTAACGAGCTAAAACGAAATGATGTCGAAATAAGCTTTGATAGCAACTATCGTCCAGCTTTGTGGCCTTCAGATGAACTTATTACCGTCAAAGAAAACTACCGCCAGATGTATCAACTTACTGATATAGCATTAGTCACCTTTGATGATGAAAAGCTAATTTGGGGAGACCTCAATCCTCAAGTAACCATAGAACGACTTCATAGTGAGGGCATCAAAAATGTTGTGCTAAAACTGGGCTCAGAGGGTTGCTTAGTTTCAGAAAACTTTGGCAAGCAATCCCTAACCGTTCCCACGCAGCCCGTGAAAAATGTTGTAGATACAACATCGGCGGGCGACTCATTTAACGGCGGCTTCCTCTCTTGTTATCTCGCTGGCGGCTCAATGGAGCACTCTTGTCAGAGAGGCAATCGCCTCGCGGGAATCGTAATTCAACATAAAGGGGCAATAATCCCCAAGACTGCGACTGATGTCGTGACCAAAAAAAATTAAGGAATTTACATGTCGACTATCAACGAACAACTACAGGCGCTTAAAGTCATCCCTGTTATCGCTATCGACAAAGCGGAAGATATCATCCCTTTAGGCAAAGTGCTGGCTGAAAACGGCCTACCTGCTGCAGAGATCACTTTCCGTTCTGAGGCTGCAGTCGAAGCGATTCGTTTGCTAAGAGAAGCGCAACCAGACATGTTGATTGGAGCTGGTACGGTTTTAAATCGCGAGCAAGTGATTGCAGCAAAAGAAGCAGGAGCGACATTTATTGTTTCACCTGGTTTCAACCCAAATACCGTTAAAGCGTGTCAAGAGCTTGAGATCGACATTGTACCCGGAGTCAACAACCCAAGTACGGTTGAGGCGGCGCTAGAAATGGGGCTCACTACTTTAAAATTCTTCCCAGCGGAAGCATCTGGTGGCGTTAGTATGGTGAAATCACTGTTGGCACCCTACGGTGATGTTTGCTTAATGCCAACTGGCGGAATCAATCCTAAGAATATCAAAGACTACCTAGCGATCCCTCGTGTACTCGCTTGTGGTGGGACATGGATGGTTGATAAAAAGCTAATCGAAGCTGGGGAATGGGAAGAACTTGCTCGACTTACCCGTGAAGCGGTTGCATTAGTGAATAATTAATCTGTATTGTTGAGGCTCCAGAAGGAGCCTCCCAAGCAATTACGAAAAGGATTTTTATGAAGATTTTGTTCCTGCACACTTTAGCGAGCAACATCACCCTCTTTAAACCTCTAGCCGCAACATCGCTCCCTAAACATGACATATTCCACGATGTCCAAGAATCATTTCTAAGCAACATACGCAAAACAGGGCCAACTCCCTCTATCGTCAAGCAGATTCAAGGTTATTTAAACCATCAGCTTACACAAGGCTATGACTTTATTGTCTGCACTTGTTCAACCCTGGGCCCAATTGTGGATGCTTACCCTGATAACCGTGTTTTTCGAGTCGACCGACCGATGGCAGAACAAACCATTGGCTACAGTCGGATACTTGTTGCTGTTACGCTTGAAAGTACGATAGAACCCACTCGATCTTTACTAGAAAGCTCCAACAACCATTCTCAATTCGAGTTTTTATTTATTCCAGCGGCGTGGGAACATTATGTCGCGGGCTCAATGCAGGCTTTCAATTCAAGCATTGCAAACACTATCACTGAGCATCGTACACATTCTACGGACCGTTATGATGCTATCCTGTTAGCGCAAGCGTCGATGGCATATGCATTAGCGGAGTGTCAGTTTGACATTACCGTTTTATCCAGCCCACAAAGTTGCCTGAACTATCTGGAGAAGCAATTAGAATGACGTTAATGCTATTCGCCCAACTTGTTGGTGGTATTGCTTTTGTCTTTGGAATCATGGCATTTTTACAAAAAGACGACCTTCGGTTTCGTTACTGTATGGTCGCGTTTTGCTTCATCATGATGATACATTTCGCCATGATGGGGGCCGTGGTTGGTGCAATAGGTGTCGCTATCAATGGTATTCGTGCTTTCGTCTCTATTAAAACTCGCTCTAAGCGCGCCATGTGGTTCTTCATTATTATTCTACTTGGCATGACCCTCCCCAATGTCTCCTCTCCTGTAGAGCTCTTACCAATTATTGGTTCCGCAGTGGGTACATGGGCATTATTCTCCGCATCTGGTATCAAAATGCGGAGTTTAATTTTATTCAACTCCGCATGTTGGTTTACCCATAATATGTGGATTGGCTCTATCGGCGGTTCACTAGTCGAAGGTACATTTCTGATAGCTAATACCACCACGATATATCGCTTGTGCATGAAAAAACACGAACCAGCATAGATGCTGGTTCAACACTTTGCCTCAAGTTATTAAAGCTTCGTCATCGTTTTCGGACAGGTATCGAGGTGAGTAGTGACAACTAAACCCGCTTCCGTTAGACAAATATTACCCGGTGCGCCTCCTTCCTCAGCTATAGAAGCGAACGAACACATAACGCCTAGCATAAAAATAAAGACTGCTTTCATATTATTCTCCATGTCATTACGTTCAAAAATGACGATTTCCTTTACTTCGTCATTTATAGCTTAGTCGAAGAAATCAACTCGCAAACTGATTTTTATCTTTATTTTTCAGACAGATAAACCACATTAATATGTTAAATGGCAAGATTTATCCGCTGAATCATATAATCGGTAATTTCAGCGGCAATCGTTCTCCGGTTACGGAACAAAAGCCGTTATAGAAAATTTGACAAGCACTTCTTCAAATTAGCTGACTTGAGGGCACAACCTTTATAAACCATTCAGGTAGAAGAACTATTTTCCAAACACCATTCCCTGAATAAATTTTAGGCACACCACTTGCTTTGTTATTGATACGCAACTCAATAATTGCGTATTTATTATAATAATTAGGATACGAATGTTATGAATTTGTCTATTCGAAAGCGGTTGTATGTCTTAACGATACTTCCTTTACTACTCGTTACATTAGGAATTTTAGGAGTCACTTACTCAAAGGTTTCTGAACTCAACCAACAACAATTTGATGATACCCGAGAAAGCTTGCTGGTTAATAAGAAACAAGAACTGCGCAACTACTTACAACTTGCTAAGTCCTCACTTCTGCCTCTAATTGAGAAAAAAAGCCAGAGAGAAGAGGTGCTTCAGCTACTTAAAAATCTTGAATATGGAGAAAATGGCTATCTATTTGGCTATGACTCGAAAGGCAATCGTCTGCTTGTAGGTAAAAATGGTTCAGGTCTAGGCCAAAACTTTATCGATGCTAAAGACAGCAAAGGCAACTTGTTTATTAAAGATCTTATTAATAACGCCAAATCTAATGCATTTACTACCTACTATTTCCCTAAACCAGGACAAACCAATCCTGAAGCTAAATTAAGCTACTCGATATATATACCTGAGTGGGATTTGATACTCGGTACTGGTTTTTACATAGACGACATAGACACCACTATTTCTGCTATGGAGCAGCAAGCAACAGAAGCGCTTAATGCGAAAATTATCACTATCATTTTATTATCTGGACTGACACTGGTTGTGGTATTTGGTATGGCTACCTTCATCAACCGAAGCATTATGAAGCCACTTGATAAATTCGATGCTTCGCTAAAAACGTTTGCGACAGGTGATGCCGACTTGACTGCAAGAATGGAGAGCTTCGATGCACCTGAATTTAAACGTCTTGGAGAGAACTTCAATGCGTTTGTGAGCAGTCTCCAGGAGATCATTACCAACGTCTCGGAGACCAGCCATATTGTTGTGGAAGAAACTCGCGCGATGAAAGGAAGAGCAATGCAGGTGGATAGCCTTGCTACCAATCAGCGAGAAGAGACCGAACAAGTAGCCACAGCTATGACTGAAATGACGACAACATCCTCTGAAATTTCATCTAACGCCACTAGCGCTGCAACATCAGCACAGCAAGCAGACGAAAATGCCCGAGATGCCCAACAAACGGTGAATACAGCTGCAACGTCTGTACAAGCTCTAGCTGATGAAGTCCTTCAAGCAAGTTCAGTTATCAGTAAGTTAGAAGAAGATGTCAAAAACATCTCCACCTCTTTGACCGTTATTCAAGATATTGCCGAGCAAACTAATTTACTGGCATTAAATGCAGCTATTGAAGCAGCTCGAGCGGGTGAACAAGGACGAGGTTTCGCCGTCGTAGCGGATGAAGTTCGACAGTTAGCTAGCCGCACACAAGACAGCACAGGCGAAATCCATCAGATGATCGAGCAACTCAAAAGCGCTTCCGATGAAGCCGTCAGAGCGATGGACTCCAGCCGAACTAGAGGCGATGAAACGGTACGTCAAACCAATGATGCCGCTACCGCCATCGAAGAAATACAACGAGCAATCGCTAATATTCACGATATGAACGCGCTAATTGCAACGGCAACGGAGGAACAAGCGATTGTCGGTAAAGATATAGCTCAACGTATCGTGGTGATTTCAGACCAAAGTGGTGAATCCGCACAACTTGCAGGTCTAAATAAGAGCGGGAGTGACAATCTAAATCAACGCGCAACGCAATTAGAGCAACTGGTATCCCGTTTTACCGTATAAACCGTTTCTCCACTTTAAAACCAAACGAACCAGCAATATATCGCTGGTTCGTGTTAGCTTCTCAATCATACATATGATCAGAGTTTGGTTGTGTTTTTAGGACAACGCTCCAGATGAGTCGTAATCACTTGTCCTGACTCCATCTGACAGATGGTACCTGGCGCACCACCATTTTCAGCAAAGCTTGAGAATGATGCGAATATCAAGCTAAGTGTCACTAATAATGTTCTCATTTTGTCACTCCTTCTGTACTAGAATTAGACAGAAGCGCCGCCTCCCTGCCTCTGCATAACATAGACTAGGAAAAAACAATTCGATTTCAAATTATGCGCTTCTACAACCAAGCTAAATGAAAAAGTGAGGGATCTAAAATCAAGTGTTCATAAATATTCTGAATAAAAATTAACCTCAAAATCACACACGTTTATTAATAACTTTTTACAATCCACCTTTCACTTACCATTTAGGCTGCACGTTATGAAAATGAACAAGGCGATCGTTGCAATAATTGTTAGCGTATTTTTGCTAACCGGTGCTAGTATCATCACTCTTGATACCCCACCAACCAAGCAACATTTTCAGGCGTCAGCAAACGTGGTTAAAGACACCTACGAGTCACAATTATTTACTCTGTCTGCCTACAAACAAGGTCACTTCGGACTGCGTATGTATAGGCAAACACAAGACCCTAGATACAATGCTGTCGTTTTAGGTGATCTTGCCAACGTAACTTCTAGAGTGAATGAAATTGCGGCTGATGTAACCACGCCTGAAGCCATTCGAGCGTATTCTCTGCAAAGACTTAACGACTATAAAAAAGGCAAAGATGAACGCAGCCAACGTCGCTATGAAGCAACTAAAGAGCAACCTGAATATTTCTATATGGGACTGGACTTGTTGCGCTATTTGGCACGACTGAATGAATACGGTGTCGTTCATAAAGACGATAAAAAACTAAGGTCGATTTTACAGCAATACGATTTTGAAACTGTATTAACTGACCCAGAAATGATTACAGCTTGGGCTGCTCAACTAGCAAATCAAGCCTATTGGCTGAAGCAAATCGGTGAACAAGATCTTGTTGATGAATTTATCGCTGCATTTAGAAAAACTTACCCTGATGGTGAGGACTACCGATTAAGCAATCAGCAATTCGGTAATAAACTTTACGGCATGACGCATATTATCCTCGCAGACTCGGGTTATTACCAACGATTGGTCGACGAAAAAGAGCACCAGTGGATCTTCGACTACTTTAGAAAAAACATCGATGACATCATTTTGCATACTAAAGAAGACGTCGTAGCAGAAGTCGGGTTAAGTTTCTTGCTTGCTGGGTTAGATGAAGATCCTGTTGTAGCGAAAACAAGAGTGGCGATACAAAAAGCCATCGACAAAGATAAAGGCATGATCCCATCAGTTTCCGGCGACTTTGATTTTGCTTATGGGGAACATCGAAATGTCCTTGCTATTATGCTGCTCGATTGGCAACCGCCCAAAGAGGGACCAAGCACAGTCACAGTTCCAAAGCTGTTCTCTGAACTCCCTTACGGCGTAAAGAAGATTTCAAAACCTCAATAGCACGTCGAATATGGCGATTAACTAGTAGTCTAAATTTCGAGTAAACATTCAACTGACGGAGTGGTTAATCGACCACCATACATCTCACTTATATAATTAATCGTTTTTCAACGATAATGCAGTAGTTTTACGGTACTCAGTCGGGCAATTATTAGTTACAAAGTAGTTCAGGTTAAGGAGTACTGAATGTCACTAGCAAAAGAGCGAGCCAAACTTCGCTTAAAATCCGATATCATTAATTATCAATTTCCACCCGGTCAAAAACTCAGAGTAAACGAATTAGCAGAACTTTATGATGTAGGCCTTTCTCCAATGCGAGAAGCCATAATTGCATTAAGTAGCGAAGGTTTCGTCGAATATAAAACTCATTTGGGAGGTTTTGTTTCAAACCTAACATGGAAAGAGTTCATCGAATCCACTTCCACTGCAAACTTCATCTTGTCACAGCTTTTATCTCAACGAGAATACCCCCTAGCACCTGCACAGCTGAAAAAAGCGAAGACCTTGGTTACTGAGTTATCTCACGCATTATTAGAATCACCATTAACACTCAACCATATCGATAGAATAGAGCAACTTTATCAGCGATTTCTGCTGACTCTCACTGAAGAAAAATCAAAGACTATTTCCCACCAACTGCTTAAGACAATACTTGGTGTACTATCCCGATATCGCCGTCTGTATTACCTGAAAACCAGAAGCTATAAACAGATGATTGATATTGAGTCACTATTCAGTCTACTGAATGGGTCATTCAATCAAGTAAGCTATGAAAATGAAGAGATTATTCAGCGCGCTGTACAAGCTAATACAAAAACGATTCAAGAAGTTTTCTGTTTAGAACAAAGTTACGATCACTAATTTCATCTACGTGCCTATAATTATTTTTAGTGTATGTTGAAAAGCTAATAAGTCTTTATGTCGAAAATGAATTTTGAGTCTTTGATTTTATCTCAGTCCCAAAAACTGCATGCTGGAGAAATCGAGCAATTTGTTGGCACATGGAATGCCTGCGCCTCAGAACTACTTGAGTTTTATGGTTTGGATAGACTAACGGTTTATCCAAACTCTCCAATACTACTCCGAGACCAAAAAACTCTCTCCAGTGCTCGTGAAACTATTCCCCCTCTGCATAAGTTCGATTATCTGTCGGATGATGATAGTCATTTACACTACTTGCGCTTGCTCAAAACGAAATCACTTTATCGAGTATTTGATGAAGTAGAATTAGCGACATCCAGTCAATACGTTTTAAAACGTATTTTTCGTCAAGGCGGACGTTGGCACGCCATTATTCCCCTAAGTTTCTTTGCCAAACCGTGGGGAGCAATATCGTTAACCAACTTTGAACGAGGTTATGATGAGTTCACAGAGACTCTAGCTCGACAGATAAAAATGGTCGCCGAAATGTGGTTGTGTTATTGGCAGCATGCTGATTTACGTTTAAGTTTACATGGCAATGCTGGCAGTATTGCTCAAGAGTCCGACAATGAACGACTCATTAAACTGACGCTAAAGCAAACGACCATCTTATCGTTACTTGCTCAAGGTAAATCCGCTAAAGAATGTGGAGAATTGCTTCATCTAAGCCCAAGGACCATTGAATCACACAAGTACCGTATGCAGATTGGTCTTGGTTTGGATAGCAAGGCGGAGCTCATTCAATTTGCTTTAAGAAACGGTTTAGGTTCACCTCTTAAAAGTTAAAGAGCCCCTGAAAGGAGCTCTTTGAATAATTGCTAACAACCTCTATTTAAAGATATTTCAAAGAAATACCCTCTTCATTAAATAAGTGAATTTTCTCTGGTTGCGCTTTTAAGTGAATGGTTTCACCTTTGTGGAAATCAAGGATACCTGGTAACTTTGCCACGACCGTCTCATCATGTCCTTCAACATTAATATGTAGGAGAGTCACTTCACCCAAGGATTCGACAAATAACACTTTCCCAGACATAAGTGCATCGGACTCTTCAGCGACTAAAAAGTCTTCCGGTCTGATTCCCAATTGTAACGTACAGCCATTGAGCTCTTGTGCTGCTGCAATTGGTATTTCTACGTTGTGGCCACTCTCTGCAGTAACCAAGGAGTGCTCACCTGCCTTCTCCATACGCGCTTTACTAATGTTCATCGCCGGAGAGCCAATAAACTGAGCCACAAACACATTCGCCGGATTGGTATAAAGCTCAAGTGGCGTGCCTACTTGCTCAATCTTACCTGCTGATAAGACAACGATTCTGTCAGCGAGCGTCATTGCTTCTACTTGATCGTGAGTCACGTAAATCATCGTGGTTTCCGTTAACTCTTCCTTCAAGTTGGCAATTTCGATTCGCGTTTGAACACGTAACGCTGCATCTAAATTGGAAAGCGGTTCATCGAATAAGAACACCTTAGGTTGGCGAACAATCGCTCGACCAATCGCTACCCTTTGTCGCTGACCACCGGAGAGCGCCTTAGGCAGACGATCAAGATACGGTTCAAGTTGCAACATACGAGCGGCTTCCATAACGCGCTCATGTATAGCGTCTTTCGGCTCCTTCGCTATGCGCATCGCAAAAGCCATATTGTCGTATACGGTCATATGCGGATAGAGAGCATAAGTCTGGAACACCATGGCAATGCCCCGCATCGCGGCTGGCAACTCATTCACTCGAGCCCCTTCAATACAAAGCTCACCTGAAGTGATGTCCTCAAGGCCCGCAATCATTCGAAGCAGAGTAGACTTACCGCAACCTGAAGGTCCAACGAATACGATGAATTCGCCTTGGTCGATGTCCAGATCGATGCCGTGCAGTACCTGAGTTTCACCGTATGATTTTTTAACGTTTGTTAGAGATAATCCTGTCATTTCTTTCTTCTCATCGTTGAATCAGGAACTGCTTACTTAACAGAACCAGAAAGTAGGCCACGAACTAGATAACGTTGCAGCGTAAAGAACACGCCCAAAGGCACAGCAATCGAAACAAATGCAGATGCTGTCAAAATCTCCCAGTTACCACCACGAGAGCCTAATAGTTCACGTAATCGTGCTGTGAGTACCATGTGCTCTTCGCCAGTGCCCAAGAATACCGTTGCAACAAGAAGGTCATTCCATACCCATAAGAACTGGAATATCCCGAATGATGCTAGTGCCGGGAACGACAGCGGCAGAACGATTCTCATGAATATTTCGAAGTCAGTCGCACCGTCCACTTTCGCCGACTCGATAATCTCTCTAGGCAAACTGGAGATGTAGTTTCGCAGCAAATAAATCGCCAATGGCAATCCAAACCCAGTATGCGCTAACCATATTCCCAAATAGGTTTTCGCCCCGACACCGAAGAAAGCCCCAATGTCGTTATAAAGTCTTAAAAGAGGAATCAAAGACATTTGCAGCGGTACAACCAACAAACCAACCACAACTGCAATAAGTAGGTTTCTACCCGGCATTCTCATCCAAGACAACGCATAAGCCGCGTACGCCGCAATAAGAATTGGGATGATTGTTGCGGGAATAGTAACGGTCAAAGAATTAATAAACGAACGACCAATACCTTCTGCCGTAAGTACTTCACGATAGTTGTCTAAACCAAACTTCGGTGGCACCACAGCGGTAAAGAAAATTCGTTTCCCTCGTTTGCCTTTGAACGGTTCGAGTGCTGTCATTTTGTAGTGACCATCTTCCGTTACCGTTAGCGTGCCACCCTTTCTCATTTCAGCAACATCACCAGGGACGAATTTTGTCGGTTCGCGAGAAGAGAAACCAAAGGCATGGACTTCAGCAGGCTTACCATCGACGAGTAATTGCCCCTTGAGAACATAAACGTCACCTTCCTGAACTTGGGTGTCAGGCGCTCCAGTGCGGTCTACAAGGTTCTGCTCGGAAGCGGTTAATGACGTCCACCAGCCTGATAACGCAAGCTGATCTTTGTCCCTAAACGATGAGATAAAAAGACCTGCTGTTGGTAGAGTCCATAGAATCACAATCAGCAACACCGAAGCGTGAACCAAAATAGTCAGTGGCGAACGTCGTAATTTGCTTAAGCTAAAGCGTGCGTTACTCTCTTCAAGACTTGGCGCTGTTTGGGCTTTTTCAGTCATTATCGCCCCTCCATTTGAGCGCTAGCTTGGCGCATGTTCCATACCATGACAGGAATTACCGCCACCATGATCACGACCGCAATCGCTGCGCCACGGCCAAAGTCACCGCCACCACGGAACATCCAGTCAAACATCATATTTGCCAGAACCTGAGTACTCCACTGGCCGTTCGTCATCGCTAACACGATATCGAAGACCTTCAGAACCAGAATGGTGATTGTGGTCCACACTACTGCAATCGTTCCCCATATCTGTGGAATGAGAATTTTAAAGAATATTTGTACTCCATTGGCTCCATCCAGTACCGCCGCTTCCACCGTTTCTTCTGGAATACCGCGCAGAGCCGCAGACAAAATAACCATTGCAAAGCCGGTTTGAATCCAAATAAGAATGACCATCAAAAAGAAGTTATTCCAAAACGGGATGGTTATCCAAGCCTGTGCAGTACCTCCAAAGAACTCAACCACGGCATTCAAAATACCTATCTGCTCCGACCCCGGCGCACGGTAGTCGTAGACAAACTTCCAAATGATCGATGCACCAATGAATGAAATAGCCATTGGCATAAAGATTAAACTCTTAGCAATATTCCCCCAGCTCACTTTGTCAGTCAGTGCTGCGATAACCAAGCCAAAAAATGTGGAGGCGGCAGGCACAACCAATAACCACAATAGATTGTTAAATAGTGACTCTCTAAACTCAGGATCGTTGAAGAGCCAAATGTAATTTCCTAATCCTACAAATTTGTCAGCATTTCTGTCGTGCATTGACAGATAGAATGACTCAAATACTGGATAGACAAGATAGAGGCCTAAAAACGCCAAGGCAGGCCCAAGGAATAACCAAGGACGAATCGCTGCCGCTCGTCTAAGGTTTTGTGCCATCTTTTGGTTTGAGACATTTCTGGTAGGAAATAGGATAGTGAGAAGCCAGTTGCTGCCTACGAAGTAGACCACACATCCAGCGACGCCTAGTGCCATGATAAATAAAGAGGAATAAAGCTGTTCCATCATTACCTCGCTTTATAGAGAGACTTAACGAATATCAAGATTGCGAAAGCCGATAGACGACCCAATGAAATTACGTCTACCGGCATCGCGTTACTTCGCCAAGTTACTTACTTCCTTGGTTACTTAAGTGCATCCCAAGTTTTTTGGATGTCATCAGCGACCTCTTTCGCAGGTTTGCCGCCACTGTAGTCGACCATACCTGTCCAGAATGCGCCGGCACCGATCTTACCTGGCATCAAGTCTGAACCATCGAAACGGAACGTCGTCGCATCCAACAAGATTTCACCTTGTTTCTTCAGAGTGTCGTTGCCATAAGCATTAACGTTGGCACCTTTATGCGGAGTCAGGAAGCCCGATTGAGCCATCCAGATTTCATGTGCGATTGGTGACTGTAAGAACTCCATAAATGCGCGTGCGGCTTTAGAATCTTTGGTAATGCTCCACATAGTACCTGCGCCAAGTACTGGCTTACCTAAGTCTTTTGATTCATACGCTGGGAAGTAGAAGAAATCAACGTCAGCACCTAGCTCTGTACCTTCTGGGAAGAAGCTTGGAATGAATGATGCCTGACGGTGCATGTAACACTTAGCTGGCGATGTAAACAAACCTTTTGGTGAATCACGGAAGTCCGTTGCAGCTACTGCACGTGCACCGCCGTCGACGAACTTATCGTTACGTACAAACCATCCAAACTCTTCGATAGCACCAACAACTTTCTCATCATTGAACTTGAGTTCGTTTGTAGTCCACTTATCGTAATCAGCTGGCGATTGAGTACGAAGCATCATATCTTCCACCCAGTCCGTTGCAGGCCAGCCCGTTGCACCACCAGAACCTAGCCCAACACACCACGGTGTTTCGCCATCTTCAACAATCTGTTCAGTCAGTGCTTTTAGCTCTTCCATTGATTGAGGTACTTCATAACCGGCATCTTCGAAGTTTTCAGGCACATACCATACTAGTGACTTCAAATCGACTTTATAGAAGAAACCATACAGATGATCTTTACCGTCTTTACCAGCAAATGTACCTAGGTCAACCCATGAAGAACCAGCGGCGTAGTTGTCATTGATCCAATCACCCATTTTAGGGTCAAGTGGAGTTAGGAAACCTTTAGAGGCTAAGTCTGCCGCTAAACCAGGCTGCGGGAAAATCGCAATGTTAGGTGCACTACCTGCTTGCACATCAATCGCAATTTGCTGTTCAAATGAGTCAGAGCCTGAATATTTCACATCGGCACCAGTTGCCTCTTCAAAATACGCAATGACACTTTCAACAAGCTCTTTATCTTCTGTTAACCAAGGACCAAAAATGGTGACCGTTTCACCTTTCAGATCCATATTTTTCAGCTCTTCGTAGCTTTGCCAGTTAAAGCGTGCGTCTTCGCCAGGTGCGAATTTTAAATCAGCGGCGAATGCGGAGGATGCAGAAACAGCAAGAGCTACTGCGCTAGCAAGTAGAGAGGTTTTCATCAGTAAGACTCCATGTATTCAGATACTTTGTTTCGTTTTTATAGTCAGTTCTTATGTCCTCGACTTAACTTCTTACTTAATTACTTAATCGGTTAAGCCGTTAATGAATACCATAAAACCTTATTGACAATTCGACCACTTTCTTGCCAAATCTTGTGCCTTTGATCATGTTTTGAAATACCTTGATTACAATTAAGTGACAAGCATCAAACAAATTATAATGGCTATGAAATTTTAATTTCGCATTCCTTCTTAATCGATTTAGACTCAACTGATAAATTTCGCTATTCTAGATTGCAGATAATATAAATATGGACAATGACTGATATGGAACGGAAGAAACCTACATTGAAAACCGTCGCCGCTCACCTAGGTGTATCAACGGCTACCGTATCAAACGCTTTCAACCGTCCAAACCAACTTTCGAAGGCGCTGAGAGAGAACATTCTGCTTGAATGTGAAAAACTCGGTTACACCGGCCCAAGTATCACTGCACGAAGCTTACGCACCGGAAAGACCGGCGTAATCGGAGTTTTGCTCGCAGACAACCTCGCCTATAACTTTACCGACCCAGTAGCTACTCAATTTTTAGCTGGAATATCAAAGACTTTAGACGAGTCTCATGTCAACATGCTGTTGCTGCCATCAAGCAGTGATAACTATCAGAATACCCAGGTTGAAACTATCCCCGATAGTTTCATAGTTTATGGCAAACCTGTGGACTCAAGCATAATCAACCTGATACTACGCCAGCATAAGCCTGTCGTGGCAGTCGATTTCGCCTTGCCTGACATTCCATCCATCAATGTCGACAACCGCAAAGCAAGCTACGACATAGCCATGCATGCTATTCATTCATCCGACGACAATGTGCTTATCTTGGGGCTGCGTCTTGAGCCATCAACATCGTTATCGCTTGCCAACCTCGACAATCTTTATACCAGCGAAGAGTCCGTTTCTCGTTGTCGTTTTGAAGGTTACAAAAAAGCTCTCGAGGAAAACGGCATACCGTTGTCATTCGAAAATGTCTGGCAAATTCACGATCTTGACGAAACAACGTTAAAAACCATGTTGCGTGGCACACTAACGGCCCCTAAGCGCGTGGATGTACTGCTTTGTATGAGCGATAAAATCGCTTTGGCCGCTCTGGAAGTGGCAAGAGAAATCAACATCGATATTCGAATTGTTGGCTTTGACGGAATACCCAAAGCTGCTGAAGCCGGCTTAACGACTATTCAGCAGCCTATTGAGAATAAAGGCCGAATCGCTGCAAAGATGGCGCTCGGCCAACTACCCTACGAATCTATCCAACTGGATACGGAGCTTATTATTCGTACCAGCAGTTAGACATTACCTCACTTGCTAAGGAGAATTGATCCATGAGTACGGAACAACTGGAAAAGCGTTGGTGGCATGACGCTGTCGTTTATCAAATCTATCCAAGAAGTTTCAACGACTCTAACGGAGATGGCATTGGTGATATCCCAGGTATTATAGAAAAATTGGATTACATCAAAGCCCTTGGCGCGAACGTCATTTGGCTCAGTCCTGTGTATAAATCTCCGATGGATGACAACGGCTATGATATTTCTGGCTATCGTGAAATTGCACCAGAATTTGGCACCATGTCCGATATGGAAAAGCTGCTATTCGAAGCGGATAAACGCGGTATCAAAATTGTCATGGATCTCGTGGTAAACCACACCTCAGATGAACACCCTTGGTTTATCGAATCCAAAAGCAGTAAGGATAATCCAAAACGCGATTGGTATATTTGGAAAGATCCCAAAGAAGATGGCAGTGAACCCAATAATTGGGAATCTTTCTTCAAGCCTAAAGCGTGGACACTTGATGAAGCGACCGGCCAATACTATCTGCACCTGTTTAGCAATAAACAACCTGACCTAAACTGGGCAAATCCAGAGGTACGTGAAGCGGTCTACGACATGATGCACTTTTGGCTGAAAAAGGGCTTAGGTGGTTTCCGAATGGACGTCATTAATATGATCGGCAAACCGTCAGACTATCCAGATGCAACTATTTTTGACGCAGGAGTAGCAGGTTGGGAGCATTGGTCAAATAACCTACTTGTGCACCAATATCTGCGTGAAATGCACGATAAAGTTCTGAAGCATTACGATGTACTCACCGTAGGTGAAACTCCCTTCACCACAACACTGGATGGCCGTTACTACTCTCACCCTGATCGCAATGAAATTAGTATGATCTTCCAATTCGAACATGTCAGCATCGACCGCGAAGAACACAATGCAGTGAAAAAAGATTTTGACTTAGTTCAGTACAAAGAAATCATGTCGCGCTGGCAGGAAGACTTATACCAGAAAGGTTGGAATAGTGTGTATTGGAGTAATCACGACCAACCTCGTACGGTATCGCGTTATGGCTCTGACTCTCCTGAATATCGCATCATCAGTGCAAAAATGCTCGGCACGGTTTTACATATGATGAGCGGCACCCCGTATATTTATCAAGGTGAAGAAATCGGCATGACCAATAAGCACTTCAATAACATCGAAGAGTTTAATGACCTCATGGCGAAGTTCCATTACCAGAAAATGATTGAACGTGGCGTTTCCAATGATGATGCCATTGAGTTTTTAAACTACTTCTCTCGTGACCATGCCCGTGTCCCAGTGCAGTGGGATACAAAAGCTCATGCAGGTTTCACTACAGGCACGCCTTGGCTCCCAGTGAATGAAAACTATGTGGAGATCAATGCAGAACAAGCGGTTAACGACGAGGATTCCATTTATCATCATTATCGCCAGCTTATCCAACTGCGCCAAGGTGAGGAATATGGGGATGTTGTGGTTTATGGCAATCATACGTTACTCGACCCACAAGACAGTGAAGTCTACGCATATATTCGCTCGAGCGGCGAAAAATCTTTGCTTATCATTGCTAACTTTACTGATAGTACCTTAGAGAGAACCTACCAATACGGTGTGAAACAAGTCATACTAAATAACTATGATGATGCACCAAGCTCACTACACGAGCTAGTATTGAAGCCTTATCAAGCCATGATCATTGATATTGAATAACTAAGGCAAATTTAGTAAAAGCAGCGATTAACAACATCGCTGCTTTTTTGTTGGGGTACAACAGTTATCGTGTTGTATCAATATGGCTACAGTGCACCAAGCCTGGCTCTAACGACACGCTCACATCGACTCACTTCAGAAGCCTGTTTCGGGATCACTAGAATCGTATCATTGCCACCAATAGTCGCCAAAATATCAGCGTGCGGGTCAATATCAATCAAGCGAGCAATAAGCTGGGCACTTCCAGGGTGAGTTTTCACGACAACGAGAGACTGATTGTTAGTGATCAGCTCGATCTGTGACGAAATAGAAGAGTCAACACGAACAGGGCTGTTCTCCGACGTTAGACAATACGCCTTTTTACCGCAGGCATTTTGAACTTTGACTACTCCCAGGTTGGTCAATAGACGAGAGACCGTCGATTGACTAATCCCATCATAACCAAGGTCTACCAGTGCTTCGCGGAGCTTATTCTGTGTAGTAAAGCTCTGCTGCTGAAGAAGCTTCTTACATACATCTGTCAGTTTTTGATCGACATCGAGCATGTCGTTACAAGTTGGAGTTTCATACATGTTATCACCTGTAAAATATTGAAACTCATCCATGAGTGGGTTCGTGATCTTGTATTTGTTTCGCTGGTATAACGTAACAATTAATCGTTCTGAAAAATCCCGATCCAATCGCATTGTTACAGCAACTTATTGCTACTTTAGTTAAGATGAGAGGACATTCCTGTTCCTCTCATGCAATATGCTAGCCCTTTAGCTACCTAAGGTCGCGACCATTACCGCTTTAATCGTGTGCATACGGTTTTCCGCTTCATCAAAGACAATAGAATGCTCGGATTCAATCACTTCGTCGGTCACTTCGCAGCCATCAGCTAACATTGGATATTCTGCTGATAAAGACTTACCCACCGTCGTATCTTCGCCATGAAAAGCAGGCAAGCAGTGCATGAATTTCACGTTTGGATTGCCTGTCGCTTTGAGCATTTCCATATTGACCTGATAAGGCAGCATCAACTTGATACGTTCAGCCCAGGCTTCTTTTGCTTCACCCATAGAAACCCAAACGTCTGTATATAGGAAGTCACACCCTTGAACACCTTCACGTACGTCTTCCGTGAGTATAATTTTCGCTCCGGTGTGTTTAGCAATGGATTGACATTCCGCAACAAGTGCTTCTTCAGGCCAGAACTGTTTTGGCGCAACTAAATGGATTTCCATACCCATTTTTGCCGCGCCTACCATTAACGAATTACCCATGTTATTACGAGCATCCCCTAAGTAGGCAAAGCGAATATCTTGCAATGGACGACCTGGAGCATGCTCCATCATGGTCATAAAGTCTGCAAGAATTTGAGTTGGGTGGAATTCGTCTGTCAAGCCGTTCCAAACCGGTACACCTGCATAAGCACCAAGCTCTTCAACGATAGATTGACCATAGCCGCGATACTCAATCCCGTCGTACATACGCCCAAGTACCCGAGCGGTATCTTTCATTGATTCTTTATGGCCGATCTGCGATCCCGTAGGCCCAAGATAAGAAACTTGTGCTCCTTGATCGAATGCCGCCACCTCAAAAGCGCAACGAGTGCGGGTCGATGTTTTTTCAAAGATGAGCGCGATATTTTTGCCTTTTAAACGAGGTTGTTCGTATCCGTTGTACTTGGCTTTTTTAAGTTCAATGGACAGCTCAAGCAAGTGCTGAATCTCACGAGGAGTAAAATCTAGAAGTTTAAGGAAGTTGCGATTGCGAAGATTGAAAGCCATATTGTGTTCCTTTTCTATCTATGCGTGTCAGTCACGACATCACTCTGCTACTGACACGCTCGTGCTTTAATTTAAATACGTATTCGACGACAAAATTAGTGTTTTGAAATCGTGGTACCTGCGGTCCCTTCAAGAATGCGAAGACCATCTTGTAGCGCGCCGATCCCCACCATTTGCCCACCTTGATTAATAAACTCACACGAGGCATCAATTTTAGGCCCCATTGAACCTTCATCGAACTGGTAACGTGACAGTTCTGATGGTGTCGTGGCTCTCAACGCATGTTGAGTTGGTTTACCCCAATCTAGGTAAACGGCGTCGGCATCAGTTAATATCAGTAATCGGTCTGCGTGAAGTTGTTTGGCAAGGAAAGCTGCCGACATGTCTTTATCAATCACCGCCTCAACTCCAACCAGCTTGCCATCTTTATGCGTGACCGGAATACCACCCCCACCAGTGCAAATAACAAGGTGCCCCTCATCAATAAGGGAGGTGATAGCTTCGTGCTCAACAATGCCAGTTGGTAATGGACTTGGGACCACACGGCGGAAATAATCACCATCAGGTTTCACAGTCCAATTATATTTCTCAGCCAGTTCACATGCCTCCTGCTTGTCATAGACAGGGCCAATAAACTTGGTAGGATCTTTGAATGCCGGATCGGCTGGATCCACAGTCATTTGGGTCAACATGCAGGTGATATTCTTGCTGGGCATTTGATTCTTGAACTCTTGCATCAACATGTAGCCAATCATGCCCTGTGTCTCGCTACCCAATACATCAAGTGGGTAAGGACTCACTTTCTTATATTCCAGTCCTTGCAATGCTAATAGCCCGACTTGAGGGCCATTTCCGTGCACCAATACGACGTTATATTGCAGGGCAATTTCCGATATGGTTTTAACCGCGATTTCAATATTGTGGCGTTGTACTTCTGCTTCGAGTGGCTCTCCGCGCTTTAGTAAGGCATTACCACCCAAAGCAACAACGATAGTTTGTTTCTTCATAATCTTTTATCCAATACAGGTAATCAAAAGCGAAGTGACTAAATACCATCACGTTCAATTGGGCAGCTCATACA
Source organism: Vibrio sp. McD22-P3 (assembly GCF_021568915.1). Classification (NCBI taxonomy): domain Bacteria; kingdom Pseudomonadati; phylum Pseudomonadota; class Gammaproteobacteria; order Vibrionales; family Vibrionaceae; genus Vibrio; species Vibrio sp. McD22-P3. Next base: position 220,922 of record NZ_JAKGTN010000002.1, on the reverse strand, counting down.
ACGCGCACCACCGCGGCCGCGGCCAAGCTCATCACCAGGGATTGGTAGTACGGTAATGCCGGCTTTATCGTACTTCTCGTTGGTATAGGTGTTGCGTTCGTAACCAATAACAACACCGGGTTTGACCGTCAGGACGTTATTTGCATCATTCCATTGTTCACGTTCAGCTTCGAAGTTGTCGCCTCCAGTAGTGATAAGATTTAACTTGTCGACCTGTAACGCTTTTTCGATCGTCGTAATGTACGAATTCTGCTGCGTAGCCGTTACTCGACCGGATTCATCACCAGTAAGACTCCAACATTTCACGTCATCAGGAATAACATTAGGGTAGATGGAGAACGTATCCTCACGCATGTGTGTCATAACCGTATCTAGGTGCATGCATGAGCGATCTTTCGGTAGTTCTAAAGCAATAACCTGCTTAGCTTGGTTATTCTTAAATAAGCTCGATGCTAAATGCTCTACGCCCTGTGGCGTGGTACGCTCAGACATGCCGATCAACACAGAGCCTTTACCTATGACCAGTACATCTCCACCTTCGATAGTCGAGTGATCATACGATTGCTGCTCATCACCAAAGTATTTAATGAAGTCTTGTCCAGCAAAGGTCGGATGCCAGCGATATATTGCACGTAAATGATTTGTTTCCCTTTGACGAGCGACCTTCGCCATCGGGTTGATAGAGACACCACCATAAACCCAGCATGATGTATCACGAGTAAATAAGTGATTTGGCAACGGGTCGATAATGAAATCGTTAGCTTTATATAAAGATTGCAACATTGACGAAGACTCAAGCGGCATTTCACCAAATGACAAGCCCCCAGTAAGTACTTTAGCTAATTCGATGTTTGGCATATCACTCAAATAACATCTCACATCGTTGGCAAAGGTATTGCCATAACGAAAATCTGAAACCTGAATATTTAGCAGCCAATCTTTTGCTTCTGAAATAGCGAGAGTTTCAGCAAGTAAATTTGTTAGAAGTAAAACCTCAACACCTTGTGATTCTAGTGTTTTGGCAAAAACATCATGCTCTTCGCCAGCCTTCTCTACCGCTAGTACATCGTCAAACAACAGTTGATGGCAGTTAGAAGGCGTTAAGTGAGTGAGAGCACGTCGTGGACGATGTATTAAGACACGGCGTAACTGACCAACTTCAGAACCAACATATAGTTTATTCATAATCATGTCTCTCTAATATTATAAGAACCAAAATCGTTCTTTATGGAATATATTAATAGCTTCGTTGTGGTGTAATTAATATGTACCAATCATTCAAAATAATATTGGACACCGATCACACAAATATATATGTAAACAAAGGCGTCATAAAAGTGGCTGTTAACAATATTTATTCCTTGATAAATATAATTACCGAGAATTAATCTGGCATATTAAATGAAATAGTATGCATGGATTATTCGTGAAGCAGTCATAGTTACGTTCTTTTAAGAAACTTGATTCGCATTATTAATTCTAATGGATATGATTACTTGGAAGAAATATGCATTGGCTTTTGTTAGTTACCTATTCCTAGCTCACCTCCTCTGTATCCATTAACAATTTTTAGTCTATTTTCGTGATAAATATCACATTCAAGAGACCGTCGGACATAAGCGATAGAACGCTGCTCATATTCAAACAAAAAGGAGAAAAATTGGTATTTCGTCACAAGGGTATAGAAGTGACGACTATCTTTCGCAGCTAACTCAGAAACTGCAACAAAAAAAGCCCACTGCTAATAGCAATGGGCCAGTATAAAGACTAGGCAAACGAACATTTAACCGACAAGCGTACCAATACTAAGCATTACCACGCAGAATACGGTCAGAATAGCCATTAGTGGAGCCACCCATTTCAGCCATCTCACGTAAGGAACCCGAGCTATAGCAAGACCTCCCATCACAACAGCAGAGGTTGGAGTTATCAAATTCACCAGCCCTGAAGCGGATTGATACGCTGTAATAACCAACTCTCGACCAACACCGGCAAAATCACCTAGAGGGGCCATTATCGGCATCGTCAACACAGCCAGACCAGAAGTCGAAGGCACCAAGAAAGACAATAATATTTCTAGGAAAAACATAACATTAACAAACACGATCGAAGAAAGACCAGTGACAATATGTTCCGCAGAATTCAATATGGTATCAGTGATCATCCCTCGGTCCATCACAACAACGATGCCTCGAGCAATACCAATAATCAAAGCTACTCCGAGTAAGTCTCTCGCTCCTTCAATAAAGCTATTGATGAAAGATTCTTCACTCATTCTAGCGACAAGCCCAACCAAGATCGACGAGGCTAGGAACATCGCAGAGATCTCTGCCATCCACCAGCCAGCAACCGAAACACCGTATATCATTACAGCAAATGAACCACCAAAGATCGCTAAAATCACTTTTCTCGTTATAGTGAAATCGAGTTTTTCCTCTCCTTTATTACCGAGGAAATGAGCCTTGTTCTCCTCGTGTTTATCATAAACAATGGATTTAGACGGGTCAGCCTTGACCATTCGAGCATATCTCATGACATAAGCAACACAGATGATCCACCCAAGCACTAACATGGCTAGACGCAATAAAATACCATCGGTAAAAGGAATACCTGATGCATTCGCAGCAATCACCGTAGCAAATGGATTAATTGTGGAACCCAGAACTCCAATCCCAGCTCCCAATAAGATGGTAGCGGCCGCTACAAGTGGGTCAAATCGAGCTGCCATCATTACTGGGACGAGAAGTGTGTAGAATGGTAGAGATTCTTCTGCCATCCCATAGACAGTGCCACCCGCGGCAAACAAGGCCATAAGGATGGGAATCATCAACTCTTCTCTACCCTCTAACTTGTGAGTTACACGCTCAATTCCAGCATCTATCGCTCCGGTCTTAGTCACTAATCCCAAGAAGCCACCAATGACTAATACAAATAACGAGACATCAATTGCACCTGCTTCATAACTATTGTGATCATAGAAGCCATCAATAGGAGCCATTAAGACGTCGATTGGAGTTTGTGGATTACTTTCTACGCTAGAATAAGTTCCAGCCACTGGAACTTCTCTGCCCAGATCTTCATTCATCACTCTCTCATATTGACCCGCAGGAATAATCCAGGTCATGACTGCAACGATAGCAATCAACACAAATAAAATGGTATAGGCTGAGGGAAACTTGAAATTTGCAAAAAAGCCTCCCGACTTTTTCGGCTCGTGAACGACGTGGGTAGTCATAGTATTCTCCTTAGTAGAAGGGCTATCCTGCTACTTTAGCTGTATGTTTTACATTCAATCACCACATTGAAGCCATAAGAATTACTAATCATAATTTCAAAGAAAATATACGCCTTTATTTACTGTTATTCTTGTGCCTTGTTCACACTTATTCTTGCAATAGTTAAATGGCCGCTGAAATAGAATTATTTGTCTGGATTAATAATTAGATATTTTTGAAGAATATTCGCAAACAAAACAATCTCAAATGATAACTACTTTTGAATTTGGATATTTATTCAGATATATAATTATAAATATCTAATGAAATGAATTTTCTATTTTTTGAAGAATGTCACTCAAAATGCTATTAGCTAACGAAGTCACGAGACAAAATGCCGCAGCACTAAAGAACTAACACTATCGTATCGTTCTGTAATGCTACGTTATTTCGATTCGAACTTATCGGTCTCAATAAAGTTCAGTACCAATGAGGTTACATAAGGATCACGACGTAGCCTATCGTGTTTGATATCTACTTCAATAAAGTCTCGCATACCATCAAGTTTTGTCGATTCCACCGAGACTAGCCCATCGTTGCTCTTGCTAAACATGCCACTGAAAACCGGGTAGCTTTGCGTACCTGCTATGACACCGAAATCGTAGTTTGGAATTGGCAAACTGTTTGGGAATGAATTAGGACTGGTTGTTAGCGATTCAGCGGTACCACCCACTAGAGATAGCATCCAAGTGTCCGAAAAGAAATCAGCAACATCACTACCATGGTTGGGAGTACCAACAAACACCACTTTTCCCATCTCCGATGAGTCGACAAAATCAGGGTGCTGTGCCAAGTACGAGCGGATCACCAATCCACCTAATGAATGCCCAACAAAGTGAATTTTCGACTGATTAGTTACAAGGTTTTTTGAGTGATTAAATTCGTCAATACATCGAGAGAGCTCCTTGGCACTCTCGGCAAGCGTATTTTCAATAGGCTGGCGAAGCGTTGGATAATCCACGACACAGACTTGATAGCCTTGTTTGGCAATACCTTTTGACATATTCTGCATCGACCAAGCGCTTCTCGCTAAGCCGTGCACTACAACAACTTGATCTAAGTGGTGTGCATTTAGTTCATTATCGACGGTTTCTATCTCCGGCTTACTGCAACCCACTAGAGCAAGAGCGGTCAATATTGCCATACTGACTTTCCACTTCATTCCACGCCTCCTAACCTCGATACCACCCCCAGAATATCAAAGTGGTTTAACCACTTCTACACCATCTCTGTAAGACTTTCATTCCAATTCTAAGTAAATTTACAAAAAACCAAAAACCACTGTACCGCTGAGTTTTTAATCGGCTATTCAATATGCTGCAGTGTGAAAGCTAACAATTTAAAACTTATGCGCTCATTACTCGCCGAACGCAAAGAAATCTTATTATATTCACTGTTTTTATGTGTCCATCACTAACAAAACTACTGCCGTATTAACCCTTGGTATCACGTATATATTGGCTAAAGAACTTATTCGTAAATTTTGAGCCTTAGTCGCTATTTTTCTATCTAATGCGTAGAAATAGCCTTTCTTTCCCAACATACATTCACCGCATCAATATAAAACTTGTTTGATATGCATTCCAAACTTTCTAAGGTGTTGAAGAGTGCACTCATTTAATTCCAATTTGCTCCGCCTATTACATGTTGCGACCAGAACTCGTAACAGGCGTAAATAACTAAGGAATATATTATGAGAACAAGATTAAGTTACCCTACAATGATTCTCCCCGCATTGATGTTGGGGATGCTGCTGAGTACCTCACTGACCTTCGCCAATGTCGATTCTGATGGCGACGGAGTTCCCGACCTTGAAGATATTTATCCCTGGGACGACACCAAGTCTGCCTTACCTATTCACCGATTACCTTCCATTGTGGAAGCGGAAGATTACGACCTTGGTGGACAAGGCATCGCCTACTTCGACAAAGAACCAGAGAACCGAGGGGGAAAGCAATACCGTAACGATGGTGTGGACTTCTCTACTCACAGTGATGGACAGGTACACGTTGGCTGGTTTGCACGCGACGAATGGATCAACTACACCGTACAAATCGAAGAGGATGCCTACTACGAATTTTCTGCTTGGTTAGGTTCTTCTGCCGACAAAACCAAACATGTAGAACTGCGTAAGGGCACAGAGGTGTTGTTCCGGATTCCATTCCTTTCCTCCACCCAGATTACTCGCGAGTTTGAGCAAACCTCACCTCAAACCATTTGGTTAACTAAAGGGGAACATACGTTTACGCTCGCAGCAGTAGAAGGTTCAATCCGTATTGATCGCTTGCAGTTTGACTTATCGCCCCTTTCTAAAGACTCTGATAACGACGGTGTCGTTGATGCCGAAGATGCCTTTCCCTATGACCCTAACGAATCTGTCGATACGGACAGCGATGGCATTGGAAATAACAAGGACATTGATGATGATGGAGATGGTGTTGCCGATATAGACGATGATTATCCACTTGACCCAGAAAGGTGGAAAAATGAGGTCACCATTATCTCCCCAGATAGCTGCAATGGTTTAGAGAACCAAGCACTACTATGCAATGTGTTAGCAAACGACCTAGACCCTGAAGGTGATGAACTAACCATCGTCATTGCATCTGAACCAAACTATGGAACAGTTACCGTTGTCGAAGGACAAATACTATATCAGCCAAATGCTGACTTTGTCGGCTTAGATGGCTTCTTCTACCATGTAGAAGACGGATTTAACCGATCGCAACCAGTTTGGGTCGACATTCAAATCGACCGAACCACGACAATCGAAAATCCAGCCACCATATACACTGCTGGTTGGGAAAACGGTCTAGCAGATTCCGGCTTACCTGGGGAACTCACCCCCTCTTTTTCTAGTAGTTACGACTCACTCACCAAAATACCCGCCAGCTATCACTATTACGAGGTAGCTCAAGTAGACTGGGCTCGCACAGGTAATCATGTGATGAAGTTTTACGGCGAGCCACCAGCTTATCGAAGCGAAACAGCCTTTATGGATGGCCGCTATCAGTACGCACCGGGAGATGACTTCTATTTTAGTGCCAGTATTCGCCCCGATGCATCTTGGCAGACCATCACTAAGTACTCCATTATCTTGGCACAGTGGAAGTCATTCAGTTCTGGTCCTCACGCCGCAGTGCGTCTAAGCAATGATGGGCTTTTCAGACTCAGCTTCCACGCACCTAACTATCCGGTGATCGATTTAGGCGTTGCACCACAAGACCAATGGACTGATATTCGTATCTACTTTAAAAAGTCTTTGGCCGACGATGGACGAGTAAAAGTCTGGGTCAATGGTGAGCTGAAGCTCGACCGGAAAGGTAAAAACATGCTGATTAGCAATAATGGCTACACCAAGATCGGAATGTATACAGAAATTCGCAGTCCTAGGACAATCTATTTCGACAACGTTTCTGTCTCTAAAGCCATTAATAGAGAGTTGGATGCTTGGGGACGCTCCCCCGTGGATGGTATCTATAATGACAGTGACGATGACGGTAAAAGTAATGGCTTAGACCCGTATCCATTTGACACAGAACGTTAGCCTTCGTCACTCTTGCAGCGACGGTGTGAAAACCGTCGCTAAGCTAACCCAAGGTACGGTTATCTACTCAAGAATCTAGCCACATACCAACAGTCGGCTTCAATCTGATAGCCTTGCTCTCTAGCCCACGCAAGACCGTGATCGACTAACTGTTTTGCAGCGCCCTTTCCACGCAGTGATTCTGGTACAAAGGTGTGAGTAAAATTAACCGTATTACCCGAAAGCTTGTAATCCAATACCGAGTCTTGCCCGTTCGAAGAGAGTACAAATCTCTGTCTATCTTGTTGATGTTCAATCATGATATTTCGTGCCCTAATTGCGCTAGATATTGTTTCATAAACGCCACTCTACTGATTGCTTCCTGTTTACCCGCTTCGGTTTTCATTGTGTCTGCAATGGAAAATAGCTTGATGTAAAAATGGTCAATGGTGAACTTGGCATCGTCAGCAGAACGCTCAATGCAAAAAGGGTCATCAGTACTATACAAAGTTCGACCTAGACTGGTCGCAACCTGAATACAACGTGTAACACCTATAGCACCCAATGCATCTAATCTGTCAGCATCTTGTACTACTTTATCTTCAATAGAATCGGTTGCGATATTAGCGGAAAAACTGTGCGCGACAATCGCATGGTGGATGGCATCAATATGCAGCTCTGGGTAACCTATTGATCTCAAAAACTGACACGCCTTGTGTGCCGCGATAGTTGAACTGCTCGCACGTTCTGGATGATCTTTAGGATAAGTAAAGCAATCATGCAAATAGGCCGCTGGAATAACCACATCCAAATTAGCGTTTTCTGTCACTGATAAGCGTTTAGCACAATTAACGACCCGTAATACATGGTTAAGATCATGCGCCGCATCAGTGATCATTTCCGCTCGAATAAAGTCCAGAAACTGAGGAATCCATTTCTCATTAAACACTGATAGTACCTTTGATAAGCGTAATCGCTTGACCACTAAGCTCAATACGGTCTTGTTTCAACATCATACCAACGTAGCCTCCGCGCTCAGAATCTTGGAAGCCAATTAATGAACACTTATTGAGTTTATCGGCCCAATAAGGAGCCAATGCACAATAGGCAGACCCCGTAACAGGATCCTCATTGACTCCAACCCAAGGAGCAAAATAGCGAACGATGAAATCCACATCACTACGCTCAGATTTAGCCGTTACCGCCAATGCTCGACCTTCACATTGGTTAAGAGCGTGAAAATTTGGAGTTAGATGATGCAGGCGTTCTTCACTTTTCATCACCAGTAAGTCTTTACCACCTTCGAACTCACCCCAGAACTCGATATCCTCTTCTTTCAGACCCAGAGCCTCCAATTTCGCAAGCGACATGTTAGCCTCATTGGCAGGATAAAGTGGAAAATCTAAGGAAATACGTTCACCAACTTTCTGCGCATGAAGCTCCCCAGAAAGCGTATGAAAACTGCATTTTCCATCTTTTTCTAACAGCCCTATTTCATCTAGTACATTAACAGTAGCCAGTGTGCCATGGCCACAAAGCGCCACTTCCAGTTGAGGTGTAAACCAACGCAAGCGGTTATCGGATAATGATAGAAATGCGGTTTCTGAGATCGCCATTTCCTTAGCGATAGACAACATTAACGATGCGGGTAACGGTTCTTGAGTAATACACACACCAGCAGGGTTGCCCTTGAAGGGCTCACTGGAAAATGCATTTACCTGATAAATATCTAACTGCATGACGACTCCTTATGGACCGTTACTACTTTAAAGGATAGATAAAATAATCGCGAGAAGAGTTTAAATGTTATGGGTGATGATCTCGTCTGTTATCAACTCGTAGATATCAAAAAGAACCAAGACGCGATCAATATGCATCGAAAATCACATCTTCCGAGAAAAATCTGTGGTCATTGTGACAAGCCTTTCACTTGGCGAAAAAAATGGCAACGCTGCTGGGAGCAAGTTCGCTATTGCTCAAAGCGATGCTCAAGTAAAGCGCGTGGAGCTAAGAAAACGTCAGAATGTTAAACATTGTCACCACCGAATATCACTGCCATCGTAAGCAATGAACCGACCGTTGTCTTCTGGTCTAAGATTTTCCAAAACGTGGAACAGTAATCCTGCGGTTTTATCTGGCGCGAATAGCTGTTTTTCTGGCACATTGGCTTGAAAAGGCAGAGAAAGTTCGGTGTCCGTCGTTCCAGGATGTAAAGCTATCGTGCAGGAACGTTTGATTAAGCGACCCCATTCAATACTTATGTTCTTCACTGCCATGTTCAACGCGGCTTTTGAGCAGCGATAGCTATACCAGCCACCTAATTCATTATCGTCAATGCTACCTACTCTTGCGGATATAGTAGCGAAGCGGGGGGCATCCGACCTTCTGATAAAAGGTAAAATGTGCTTTGCTAACAGCAAAGTAGGCAGAGTATTGACTTGAATACTGGTCATAAGGTTGTTTGAGGTAACTGCCTTTAAACTCTTTTCAGGAGTAAGCTCATTTATCGACAAGACACCAACACAATTGATGACCCAATCTAGATGGTCAACCTCAGCATCGAGTGACGTCGTTAACGAGCTATAGTCATCTTCTACGGTGACATCCAAAGCATACCAGCGCAATCGCGCGTGCTGCACTCTAGGCTGAGCACGGCGATAAGTAGCAAAAACATTGGCATTGGTGTGAGTCAGAATATGTTGGCTTAACGCACTCCCTATCCCTCCAGAAGCACCAACGATCAAAACATTCAATGGCTGCATCTATACCTCACAGGCGCTCTATTCGAGCTATATTTGCTTCGGCCGTTGTAAGATGTTCATCCTGTACTTCGGGAGCCAATCTGTCCCAAGTCCGATAAATCATCGCTGTGCGGGGGTTCTTACTCAACCACTCACGATGCTTATGCATAAACCGCCAGTAGAATCCGTTAAAAGGACAGGCTTGTTGGCCTGAACGCTCTTTGACGTTATAAAAACACCCACTACAATAGTCACTCATTTTGTTGATATAGCCACCACTGGAACCATAAGGTTTGGTCGCAATAAGTCCTCCATCTGCGTATAAAGCCATACCTCGGGTATTGGGCATTTCTACCCACTCAATCGCATCAACATAAATACCAAGATACCATTGCTCTACTTGGTCTGGGTCCAACTCTGTGAGCAACGCGAAGTTACCAGTCACCATTAAACGCTGAATATGATGAGCGTAAGCGAAATCAAGAGACTGAGTGATGGCTCGCTTCATACAACTCATCTTTGTCTCGCCATTCCAAAAATATTGAGGTAGCGCCCTAGAGGCTTTTAACGCATTGGCCGTCGAGTAGTCTGGCATATTGCTCCAATACATGCCTCGAATATACTCACGCCAACCAAGTATCTGTCGGACAAAGCCCTCAATCTGTGCAAGCGTGATCTGCCCATCAGAGTGAGCATACTGTTCAATGGCTGCATACAGCACCTCTAAAGGGGAAAGCATCTTACAGTTAAGCGAAAATGAAAGGCGGCTATGGTACAGACTCCACTGACTCTCATGCTGTTCCGTCATCGCATCTTGAAAACGGCCAAAATTGGGCAAACAAACTTGGCAAAAGTGTGCCAGTAGAGTGAGAGATTGAGAACGATTAATCGGCCAAATGAGTTGTTCACCAATTCGTCCTATCGAAGTGAGGTTGTGACGCTCTATCCGAGACACCGTCTCCTTCGTCGGTGACGCAAACAATAACGGTGTGGGTAGCGCCTCTATGTCGGATTTTTTTAGTTTGTTGCGATTATTAGCATCATAACTCCATTTACCGCCAAGTGGTTTGGTTTCACTTTCCATCAACATGCCATGTTTCTTGCGCATCTTGCGATAAAAGTGGTCCATGACTAATGCTTTACCTCTAACGAAATAGGTTTCTAATTCTGAAAAAGGCAGTAAAAAGTGTTCAGACTCCACCAAGGTGGCTGAAAATTGTGGGTGAGAAAAGCGAGACAACTGGTCAAGCAGACGATATTCGTCTGGCCTTTGATACTCAAATCTAACGATGTTGTGTTGCTCACCGACTGAAGCAATCAGCTCCGTTAAAGAGTCAAAGTCGCAAGTGTCATCTAGAGTGAGATAGTGAACGTGATGCCCTTGCTGCATTAAGCTTTGCGCAAAACTTTCCATGGATAGGAAGAACGCCACTTGCTTTTGAATATGATGCGTCACGTATTCAGATTCTTGCTTTAGTTCGGCGATTAGATAGAGGACATCATTGTCCAGTTGAGAGAACCATGAATGTTGGCTATCCAATTGGTCACCCAAGACGAGTCTCAGCGTTTTGTATCCCATTTTCATTCCTATCAGTCCTGAATTGGCCAATCCGTCATATCCACCGCGTTCAAACTGGAATTAGGCCGGTCACCCTTCCACTTACGGATGAAAACACTTTCAGGATCATAGAGTTGGCTCTGTTTATCTAAATCAAACTTTCTGTTCCCCCTTGGGTCAGCACCCACCCCAGCCAAATATTGCCAATTTCCCCAGTTCGACCCGACATCATAATCAATAAGCATGTGCTGGAAATAGCACGCACCATAGCGCCAGTCGAGTGACAATTCGTGCACCAAACAGCTCGCGACCAGTTGCCTCCCTCGGTTAGACATGTAGCCTGTCTCACGGAGTTGGTTCATACAAGCATTCACAATGGGAAACGGCGTGTTGCCTTCGACCCACTGACGTAATCTTGAGGCATAAAAAGTGGTCAGGGGACGCTTGTCTTGTATCCCACCAAATGCAAACAGCTTGGCGCCATGTTTGTGGCTGTACCAATGAAAGTACTCGCGCCAGAGTAGTTCAAACAGAATCCAGTGAGTGGACTCGTTACTACCATGCTTTTGCTCGAAACGGTGTAGTTGATTCACCACTGCTCTGGGCGACACATTGCCGTTGGCTAACCAGAGAGAAAATTTGGTCGAGCTGCTCCAGTTATCGAGTTCGTTGCGTGTGGATTTGTAACTAAGCGCCGCCTGAGTAGCAAAGTAGTCTCGCACATGCCCTAAGCCCGCCAGTTCACCTCCACGAACGCTGCTATGAAGCTTCAAAGAAGACGGTTCGCACCCATAGCTGGCAGGGAGGCCATCTCGATTATTCATTGGAGGTGGTAGCTGGGTCGTAGTTTGAGATGGGGACGGCACTACAATACTTTCCAATTTATTCTTGAAACGAGTGAAAGAGTGTGGCAAGTCTTCTAAGTCAAAAGGCAGTAACGTTTGGTGAAATAAGGACTCGGTATCATCACGATGCAAAACGATATCGGTGCGCTTGAAGAGCGCTTTAGTAACCACATAGTCAATGTACCAGCTTGCACTGTTCGCTACATACAGATCAGTAATCGAATAATAGTCGAACATCTGTTCTAGCTGGCTCACGGCCTCATCAAGGCTGGTGACGGAAACTTGATGTAGTACTTGCCCGAGTTGCATCAGAGATTGGTTCAGCTCACCCAGCGCCTGCATTTTGAACTCTCGCTTCGCTGAATCGTCTATCTCTACCGGCAGAAAGCGTCTGTCGTACATGGTTTTCAGCTCATCAAAGTACACGCAATGCAGTCTGTCGACGTGCTCGCTGGCCTTTTGCAATAACTTATTGTCGTGCAACCGGAGATCATGGTTGAACCAATAAATTCCTCTTCTTTTTGACATACCATTCCCCAACGTCATCTTTTCCCAGACATCTGATACGCAGTAACACCCTTGATAGCTTAGAAGAGAGTTGGTCATTCTGTGATTCCATCACGTAGAAACTTTGTTGAAGCTATAAACAACACCTCAAGGAGGGCTTTGGGATGTCATTGAAAAAAAACCTCGATAAACTCGCTCCTCATTTTGAAGCTGGAGGCAAATACCAAACTTTTTATCCACTTTATGAGGCAGTCGCCACGTTGTTTTACACGCCTGGGCACGTCACTCGAGGACAGACACATCTGCGGGATAGTATTGACCTCAAACGCATCATGATAATGGTTTGGATCGCTGTATTCCCCGCAATGTTCTGGGGGATGTTTAATATTGGCAACCAGACTGTCGCAGCGCTATCGGTCACCTATTCCCCAGAAGAAATCAATCAAATGATCGCCGAAAGCTGGCGCCTATCATTGGCATTTGGCTCTGCCAATGATCTGATTGCGGCGGGCTGGGCAAGTAAAATGTTGTTTGGCGCTAGCTACTTCTTACCTGTCTACCTCACCGTATTTATTGTGGGCGGTTTTTGGGAAGTCCTGTTTGCTATCGTCCGCAAGCACGAAGTTAACGAAGGTTTCTTTGTCAGCTCAATCTTGTTTGCTCTCATCCTCCCGCCAACTATCCCGCTTTGGCAAGCAGCATTAGGGATAACCTTTGGTATTGTGGTCGCTAAGGAGGTTTTCGGCGGTACAGGGCGCAATTTTCTAAATCCGGCTCTCGCTGGACGGGCATTTCTTTACTTCGCCTACCCCGCTCAAATGTCTGGAGGGGCCGTATGGGTCGCCGCAGATGGTTATTCGGGCGCTACACCGCTAAGCCAATGGTATGAAGGTGGGGAGAGTGCCCTTTATAGTACCCTAACCGGACAGCCATTAACGTGGTGGGATGCTTTCTTTGGCAACCTGCCTGGGTCTATGGGCGAAGTATCAACAATACTGATTGTGTTGGCGGGTATATTCTTGATAGCAATCGGAATCGCCTCTTGGCGAATTGTGGCGGGAGTCTTAATTGGCCTCACCGTAACCGCCACCATGCTAAATGCCATTGGTTCGGATTCCAACCCTATGTTTTCGATGCCCGTTTATTGGCATTTCGTCATTGGTGGTGTCGCTTTTGGTACCTTTTTTATGGCAACCGACCCAGTGTCCGCTGCGTTTACTGATACAGGGAAATGGGCCTATGGTTTACTGATAGGAGTTATGACTATTGGTATCAGAGTGCTCAACCCAGCCTATCCGGAAGGTATTATGCTCGCCATATTATTTGCTAATTTATTCGCACCGCTATTCGACCACTTCGTGAAAGAGGCCGTAGTTAGACGGCGAGAGAGGCGCATTAGCAATTAGCCGCTACAAATTTACACAGCCAACAAATAATGGCGTTAATTTTAATGCATTTTATAAATAGCGCCATTATTGAACCAAAATCACGTTAATATTTGAGTCCGTTTTCAAAAACTGAACTTTCTAAAGTGACAAACTACTGAACTCGTTGGATAATTATAAATAATCGGACCAGAAGAGTCTGAGTTCAAATTAAGTGCAAGCCTCGCCAATCAGAATGAGCCAAGGACAATAGTTAGATCATGAAAAAGAACGATTTTCAGAAATCGGCGGCTAATTTAAAAAAAGCAGTACCATTGATGGTAAAACACCACGTTCCCGCGACGCCTGCCAATTATGCACTTTGGTATACTTATGTCGATCAGACCATTCCAGAACTGAACGCTGAAGTTGACGCTATTCTCAAAGATTTCGACATTTTACCGCCCGCAAACACCAATCTACTTTATCGCGACCATATTGCCGGCAAAGCCGAAGTCAATTTGCAAGATCTCAAGCACAATATGGAAGCCCTAGTTACTGAAGTTTCAAGTTCAATGACGGATGCCATCGCCGATACATCACAGTTCTCCAAAGTACTTGAGCAAAGTTTTGACGGATTAAGCACGCAAATAGAATCGCAGCGCGATCCGACACTTGATGAAGTAATGCCTTTGATTCAACAGTTGGTTGACGAAGCAAACGATATTCGCCATTCAACCGACTTCATTCATAACCAGTTAAAAAACGCCAGTGATGAGATAGCACGCCTAAAATCACAGTTGGCTAAGGTTCAATGCAATGCGTTATTCGATAGTTTGACGTCATTGTATAATCGCGGAGCGTTTGACGCCGACCTCAACATGTTCTGCGATGCTAAGCAGCCAATGAGCCTCATTTTTTTGGATATTGACCACTTTAAGAAATTCAATGACGAATTCGGGCACCTATTTGGTGATACGATCTTAAAAGGCATTTCACAACGTCTAAAACAAGCTTGTCGAGGTGGGATAACTGCCTACCGTTTTGGCGGAGAGGAATTCGCATTGATCATTCCTAATAAGTCCTTGAGAGTGGCAAGACAAATGGCGGATGCACTGCGTCTGGCCATTGAAAAAATGACGATTAAAGATCGAAAAAATGGTTCAAAGGTCGGCAATATTACCGCTTCCTTTGGTGTCGCTGAATTTACAGCAGGTGATACCTACACCTCACTGGTCGATCGCGCAGATAAGATGCTTTATGATGCCAAACGAGCAGGCCGCAACCGAGTTATGCCTTTTTAATCGCTCAGTAAAAACCCTAGTCATAAATTAGAATAACAAGGGCAGATAATTCACTCTCTGCCCCTTTTATTACGTCACGATAAATACTGCTCTATATCTACTTCATCAATCTGTTCAGGGTTTAAGAACTTCATGGCAAATGTTTGGTAAACCCCAGACGTCAAGAATAGCTTAAATAACTCTGCATCAAGGTGTTGGTCTTTGACCATAAAAGACATGATCTTAATCGACTCTGATAACGTCTTGGGTTCTTTATAAGGTCTATCTGCACTGGTCAACGCTTCAAAGACATCGGCTAACGCCATCACTCTGGCAGTAAGCGGCATTTCATCGGCTTTGAGCCCCATAGGGTATCCAGTTCCATCCACTTTTTCATGATGACCGCCAGCTATAGCAGGAACATTACGCATTCCTTTTGGAAATGGCAGACTCTCCAGCATCTTAATGGTTTCAACGATATGGTTGTTAATCACATAACGCTCCTCATCGTTTAACGTGCCTTTGCGAATCGATAAGTTATACAGCTCTCCCAAATTATTCTGATACATCGGTTTTTTAAGCGTAAATCGAGTCGAAGGCTCTGTTTCAACTGCCCATGGAATGGCATGATATGGCTGATCGGCCAACACCGACTCACTTTCACCAGGTTTTGTTTCAGCTTGCTCATAACGTCGACGCTCTTCCCAAGACAACCCTTGGCCTTCATCAATAGTTTTAGTCCATTGCCGCTGAGCGATAGAATGAAGACGTGTCACCGCATCATCCGTCATAAACTCACCGCCTACATTCGTGGCGGCAATAAAGGCAAAGTCGTCATCAATGCGCTGCCATTTAGCGTCTAGCTGTTGTTGTAATTCAAACGATAAAGGTTCACCTAGGGCCTGCTGTAATATCAAGATATGTGCGTCACGTTTAAGCACCTCGAATCGTGTTCTTATTTCGTGAATGCGGTTATAGATTGTCTCTAGCTTCACTGCTTTATCAACCACATGTTCTGGCGTCGTTACCTTGCCACAGTCATGTAGCCAAGCTGCCAACTGCAACTCTTGCCACTCTTCAGATGACAGCTTAAAGCCTTTAAATGGCTCAGTTTCAGACTGCTCGGCGGCTTTGGTCAACATTTCTGTTAGTACTGGAACACGTTGACAGTGATTACCCGTGTATGGAGATTTCGTATCAATCGCGCCCGCCATGACCTCAATAAACGAGTTAAGCAACGCTTTTTGATTAGCAAGAATTTGCTGAGACTCAATGGCAACAGAAGCGTATTCGCTTAATGATTCAATAAATGGCAAACGTGTGGTCGACAACGTATCAAGCTGTTCACTTTCAATAATCAAACCGAAGCCACCTAACACCTGACCACCTCTGTCTAACAACGGTAAAAACAAGAACACGTCATGGGTTCCTATTTGCGGAATAGCATGCTTGATGTCCTGATATTCGACCGCTAACGCTTTTGGTCGGGTGCCATTTAAAGATTCGAATAAATACGCTACATCGCGGTTCTTTGCATCAAGTGGTGACAGTGCAGAGAGATCAAACTTATCGTCCGTTTTTGAAATCACACTGTGCGGAATCAACACGTTGTCATCATCACTTAGATACAACAAAGCACGCTTCGCACTGGTCGCATCTAGTGCTCCGTTAGCCACTAAATCCAACAAAGGTTTCAACTCGTCTTGCCTTGCAATCGCATTGGTCAATAGCAAGAATCTAGATAGTGTCTGCTGCATCCCAAACAGAGCTTGAGATAAGTCATGAATCTCTTTGATATGTGACTTTTGCGGTGTCTTTCTAGAAAAGTCAAAGCTCTCTATTTTCTGTGCTCGTAGCGTTGCCCTTCGAATTGGCGCAGAAACACGCTGCGCTGCAATATACACAAAAGGAAGGGCAATCAATAAAACGATGAGTGAGGTCAGGATTGATCGCTTGGCGATAACTTGAGACTTATCCAACAACTCTGTGGATTTCACCACCATCATCAAATACAAGTCATGACCGGAGTTATTGACCGACTTAGTTACTTTACCTATCCATTTTTCACCGTCGACATAAAATTCATGTACGGTATCTACCGTATTGCCAAATAATAGAACGGCTTCGTGAACAACAGGGTTATCAATATCTTCAATAAGAATGGTGGCACTATCCAAGGCGCCTTCTTGAATAATTACTTGTTTTGGGTTGCTGTAGGCGTACAAGCGCCCACTTTCATCATAGAGCACCCGAAATGAAGATTTACGACTGATGGTTTCAGCAAGCACCTGAGAAATTTGATCCAAGGTGATGTCCGCGGCGACCACTGCGCCACTCTCGGAACGCCTTGACACTGTGACACCAATCTTTCCTAACTTTTGGAAATAGTAGGGTGCAGACATAGATACGGAGTCGGAGTTAGCAATACTAAACCACTCTCGCTCTCTTAAGTCGGTCTGATATCCATCTTGTGAGGTAAAGTTAACCAATTCGTGCTCTTCATCGTACTCGTATCTATGTAATTGTTGCTGGTCAGCATAGTAACTAAACACCACATAGTGTGCCTCAGGAGAAACCTCAAACCCCTTTTGGATCTTACGGTCAAATACTCGATAGACACTGAAATGGTCACCATTAGGTAGCGTTAAGGTATAGGAAAAAATAGAAGGGCTAGCGGATAATAAATAGCTGATTTCGGGAACGTAACCGAGACGTTCGTCATGCGTTGAAAAACGACTCAACTGCCCTTTGGAAAATGCAGTAACGGTTGAAAATGCAGGACTATAATGGTGAAGCAAATTGGCTCTCGCTTCACCAGAGATTCGGTCAAATAGATGGTCATTAGCGTCAACCAATACTTTATTTAAGCTTGAATACGTAAGCCATAACTGCACACCGCACACCAACATCACAATGATGATAAACAAACTCGATATGTGGATGTGCAGTGGGTAACGGAACCAGCTTTTGCCCGCCCTTTTGAAATCCATTTCACGTACCTAAAACTAATTAACTGATAATTAATAATAGGTTACGCCACCGATTTTAGTAGCTTAACTCATCCACATACTGAGAAATATCCACGTCATCTATTTGCTTACTATCAATATGCGCCTGCGCATAATCACGATAGACACCAGAGGTTAAAAACAGTTTGAACAAAGCTGGGTCCAAATGTCCGTCCTTTACCATAAAACTCATGATTTTGATGGCTTCAGAAAGCATCTTTGACTTCTTGTATGGTCGGTCACAACTTGTTAGTGCCTCAAAAACATCAGCGATAGCCATGGCACGAGCAGGGAGGGGAAGTTCGCTGGCTTTCAAACCTAATGGATACCCGGTTCCGTCCACTTTCTCATGATGACTACCAGCTAAAAGAGGCACATTTTTCATATGTCTTGGGAATGGCAAGCTCTCTAGCATTCGCAGTGTCTCTATCATATGGCTGTTTATGATGTAGCGTTCTTCAGGGTTCAACGTGCCTTTGCGAATCGATAAGTTGTACATCTCACCTTGGTTATTTTGATGCTCACCAGCCTTTAAAACAAAACGTTCTTCCCGAAGAGGCGCTTTTTCCCACGCAACCAAGTGCGATTCATTATCTGCCAACACGGGAACATTTTTACCTTCAACAAAAGGATTGTCCGAATAACGTGCGAGCTCCTCCCATGAAAGACCTAATCTAGGATCAATCGTGCTCTGCCATGTTCTTTGAGCAATAGTTTCTAAACGTTTTACTTTGTCGTCATCTAAAAACTCAGAGCCCAAATTGATTTCAGCAATCAGTGCAAATTCCTTATCTAACTCTTCCTGAGCCAAGCGAATCGCTTCCAAGTCCTGATTATCTATTTGACCACTAAATTTAGCTCGATAAGTGGTTAGTTCTACATCGCGCTTTAATACCTCAAAGCGAGTCCTGACTTCATGAATTCGATTGTAGATGGTCTCCAGTTTGGTGGACTTATCGATAATATGCTCAGGTGTGGTCACTTTCCCGCAGTCATGTAGCCAAGAGGCAATATGCAGCTCTTCCCACTGTTCTTTACTCATTGAAAAATCGGCGAAAGACCCTTTAGTAGAGTCCTGAGCTGCTTGAGTCAGCATTTCAGTCAACACTGGAACACGCTGGCAATGGTTGCCGGTATAGGGTGATTTGGTATCAATAGCTCCTGCCATCACTTGAATGAATGAGTCCAATAGCGCTCTCTGGTCAGCCAACATTGTTTGAGTTTCAATGGTAACAGAGGCATATGCGACCAACGTCTCTAGATACTCTTTGTTATCCATTAATACTTGAGATTCATGCTCTTCATCAAAGCCTAAACCCAGCCCACCAATTACTTTTTTGTTGCGGTCTATCAAAGGAATAAACAATAAGTTGTCGGTTTCATTTTCCTTAACAACAAAAGGCCTAGCCTCGTAATACTTAGAATAAACCGGTTGCTTTTGATTAAAAAATACCTCTACATCTTGAGCAAGCCTAGGTTCATCTAGGGGTAATCGCGGCTGTGTAGTGATATCAATAATGCCTTTGGTTTTGAGCTTGATAAACTTAGGTTCGAGATATTTCTCATCTTTACTCAATAAATACAAATATGTACTGTTTGCGCTCGTTGCATCTGCGGTTTCGACACAAACCAATTCAAGTATCCGCTCTAGGTCATTCTCTTTTGCCATTGAATTGGTCAGAGAAAGAAAACGCTTTATTGTCGCCTGCATCACCGTCAATGAATCCGACATAGCTTTGATTTCAGTGACTCTAGAGTGCTCCTGACCACCATCATCAAAGTTGAAATGTTGTATGGCTCGTGCTTTCTGAGTAGCCTGACGAATTGGCCGTGCTAGCCACTGCGAAAGATAGTAAATGCAGGGTAATGCGATTAATAATGCGAAGAACGAACCTATCAGCGAGCGTTTCGCTACAATATTGGCATCTTTCAAGAGCTGCTCTGACTTTACTGCCATCACTAGGTTAAATAGCTGGTCACGAGTGCCGCGCAGCTTATCGACTTTAACGACCCACTTTTCTCCTTGATAGTTGATTTCTTTGGCTTGCGGACCGAACTCAACGATGTTTGTTGTTCCTGAGATTAAGGGGTGGTTAATTTCTCCCAACTTGAGAGGTGCCGACTGTCTTAAAGCATCTCTTACTTCAAATAATTCAGGTCGGCTGTAAGCAAATACATTAAAGTCGTCGTCATACAACACTCTAAGTGCATCGCGGTTTTCATCACTGTCCCTTAATACTTCAGATACTTGATCCAATAAAATATCCGCTCCAAACACCGCTCCATTAGCTGCTTTTCGATGAATAGTGATACCGGTTCGCGACAGTACCGGCATAAAATATGGTTTAGATACGTGAGCGTGTACCAGCGATGCTGTGCGAAACCAATCTAATTTTCGTGGGTCGCGAAGCGGGCTACTCATTTCACGAGATTGCAGCAAGGCAAGGTGAGCACTGTAAGTTCTGACCTCTAGCTTATTTGTATCTGTATTAAAGTTTAACGCCGCATACTCTGCACTGTGGTCAATCCCTAAATGAGTCCGCATCCGATCATCCGCTAAACGAACAACCGCTAACCACTCACCATCAGGAAACGCCGCTTTTAGCGAGAAGATATGTCTATTTGCTCTTAAAAGCGACACTAACTCCGGGACAAATGCAAAACGCTGCTCTGGGTCTACTTCCCGAACCAGTTCTCCAGCAGAGTAGGCATCGACAATGCTAAATGCTGGGCCGAAGTGATAGGACATATTACTGCGTGTCTCGCCGGCGATACGTTCAAATAAGTTTTCATTCGCATTCAATAGAACTTTATTCATACTCGTTTGAGTAATCCATATCTGAACACCACTTATCACCAACACCAAAATGACGAAAATTGCGGAGATATGAATATGCAAAGGCAGAGTGAACTTTTTACTGGATTGCGAGCTGGTTGGCATATCGACTAACACTTTGAATTGACACAATATAAGACTAGTCGAGTTAGCTATTGACGAGAAGTTAAATATAGAAAAATAATATAAAAAAATACCCCACTGCTCGTAAGTGGGGCTTCACTACCAAAGGAAAACGGTATTTAAGTAAAAGTGCTAGCGGGTATTAAAAGGCGAAACTAAATCCGAGGTTATAATCGTCACCGTTTTTCGCCGTAAACTCTTTGTCTTCACTACAAGCTCTAGGACGGCCTTGGTCATCACCTTGAACTAGGCTAACCCAGTGGCGAATACCAGACGCATGGCATTGCTCTGTTTGGCCGAAGGTTGTGCACGTTTCTAGTTGGATATCTTCAATTTCTACAAGCTCTAGATTACCGGTTCCTTTGCGCTTACCCATCATCACTTCTACGTGTGTCCCACTCTCATCACGGAATAGAATTGCTTCAGGAGCACATTTATCACCGGCGTAAGCCACAAAGTGTTTTGCGCGCTTCAACCCCGTATGCTCACCATTCTTAAAATAAGCTTGCACGTGACGATAATCTATTTCGTAACTTACCACGTCTTCGTGTGAGCCATTTTCTAGTGGAAACAAAGTATCAAGCAGCTGTTTCGCCATCTTTTGTTTCTCTATTTGCTCGTCGGCTTTCACCATTTCCACGGCAAAGACAGCTTCTGCGATAAACGTTGAGTGGTTTTTATGTAGTTCTGTTTTATCGAATGTCAGCATGTTCATAGTCTTTCCCTCATACGGCCTTTTGTTCTATTTAGAGCAAATATCCTAAACAAGTGTTTAAATTTATATTCGTTTTGTGATTTGTATACTTTGTAGACTAGCCTGTTTTTGACTACAATTTCACAACAAAAATTTTACAATGTGAATTTTACAAAATGCCTCTGTCAAAAAGTCTAATCCGTCAGTCCCATTTTTTGGGCACTAAGGTAAGAAACCTTAGAAAACGCAACCATTTAACAATGGAAGACCTCTCTGCGCGTTGTATTCGCATCAACCCAGAGTACGCTCCTTCTGTTTCGTATCTATCGATGATTGAACGAGGAAAACGCGTCCCAAGCATCGATATGCTTGAAGTTATCGCCGAAGTTTTCCAAAAAGATCCAGCATGGTTTTTAGATAATGAGCCTGAGCAAGAAGAAATTACTCCGGTTAAAGGCAATCGCGGAGGCATCAGTGGCATGGCTTTAGAGCCAAGCTTTTTATTTTCAAACGACATACTGCAAATTGCCATTCCGGAAATGTTGTCGCAAACCGGAATCACCGGAAGACAATTCGCCCATCTTTTGATCCGCGCTCACCAAGAAAGTTTGCAAAACCACTTTCCCGATCTAGAACGGGCTGCAGAAGAAGTGGGACTGAAGCGATTGAATCTATCTGTAGAAGATCTGATCGATATTGCTGGCGATTTAGGTTTGCGAGTTCAATGGGTCAATCGCACACCGAAAGATGTGGTGGATGAGTTAGGAATTAATGCTAAGCAACTCGTTACCTCGTTTTTTGAGCCTCCAGGTACCATCTACCTAAACGAAATACTCAAAGCATACCCAACAAGACTCAAATATGATCTAGCGGTTTATATCGGACACCGAATTTTGCACAGTGAAGAAGGGCTGAAAAGCGTACTCAGTGTTGGTCATCACAATAGCTGGGAAGACTCTGCAGCCAACCAGTCCACATCTGCTCTCAACTCACAAGATATTTTGCAAGCATGGAGAGATTTTGAATCCAGCTTTTTTGCAGGAGCCCTACTTTGCCCTAAAGTCCCATTTAGACAACTACTAGACAGAAGTGGGTATGAAATCGACGTTCACAAACGTGCAGGCGTATCTCCGTCTGTCGCCATGCGTCGTATGACCGTGGTATCTCCCTATCCACATTGGCACTATTTCGACGCCTACGGGCCTGGAAAGCTCAAAGCCGTCTACCGAGGAAACGGTATTCCGCTGCCATGGGGAAACATGCGGATGGTGAACGACCCGTGTCAACACTGGGCGGTATTTAGGCGCTTATCTGAACCTCAAAACGGCTCTTCTGCACAAATCTCTATTCTTAATGTGGGTGAAGAACCTCGTATTTATTGCTGTGAATCCATCAACATGACCGACCCGGCTGGAAATAATCGAGTACTCTGCGCGGGTATTGATCTAAATCCTGCGATAGATGCTCAAGGCGGCAACGCATTGGAGATAGCCAGTGAACTAAAACGATCATGTGTCGAAGGGGGTGGCAGTGTCAGCATTCCTCGTTCTATCAAAAAGGATCTGCAAACAGTGGCTAAAATCCTCAATATCAATTGGGTTGAACGAGGTATTGAAGGCGATGCACGGTTAATTTGTTCGAGAGGAGCAGCATGTCCGAGAAAACCAAGCTGTTATGAAGGCTGTGCTGAAAGTAAGGGAGTTGAACTAGGCGATATTGTGTAAGCCTCAGTGATTTAGCTCTTAGCCTAAAAATAAAAAAAGCCAGCCACCAAATAGTGTGACTGGCCATATACAAGTGTGAACAATAGAGGTTCACTAACAACGTCAGTTGGCTAGGTGACCCTCGGCTTAAAAAGGGTCGTTCTAAATAATGCATCAAGCGTGCCAACTTTTTAAATCGTTGTTTTCAGATAATTCTGGTCAGATAAGTATCGATTTCATGTAAACCATACTCATATAGTATTTTCATTTTGCAAAAACAGATGCATTTTGCAATTAGTCCTTCTCTATATTTGCAAAAACGCAATAAAAAAACCATAGCAATATGAAATCAGTATCTAAGCAACCTGATATTTATAAAACAACACCAATAGATAACAGACTAAATACCCTACAATGCTCCAACATTTTAGGTTCTCTGTTGTGTTAGAGCTTAATTCCTTCAAGCTCCAGCAGCTTTCTTTTTCGTTCAACTCCGCCAGCATAGCCTGTCAATGTACCACTTTTCCCAATTACGCGATGACAAGGAACGATAACTGAGATGGGGTTTTTTCCATTTGCAGCTCCAACGGCTCTTACGGCTTTAGGTTTGCCTATTCGATTCGCTAACTCTTGGTAACTTATCGACTCTCCGAAAGGGATATCACACAACGCTCGCCAAACAAGCTTTTGAAAATCAGTTCCTTCAGCTGCTAAGGGGAGATCAAATGACTGTACCTTGCCTTCAAAGTAACAAGAGAGCTGTTTAGAAGCTTCAGCCAAAATTGGATGCTCGGGAGCTAGTGAGCCCAGAACATCGGGCAATGTAGTATGCTCTTCAAACCAAAGTCCTAGCAGACCATCATCGTTCGCTTGAATAGTGACATTCCCAAGTGGGCTTGGTGTTATTAGGTAGTAGTTCATGAAAAATGACTCCAACAATGTAATGTAGCGTAGCTTCCCCAAGGTGACACATTCGCAGCGTTCAATTGTGGGTGCTCAGCAAGGTATTTTTTAACGATCAAATCTGTATCAAGAAACAAGTTGGGCTCGGAGGCTCCCCTCATCTTTGCATAACTAATGGTCCATGGACCTATGCCTTTTAGAGCCAACCAGTTATCTGGTGTGTCCTCGGGCGAATTGGTAATATGATGAGCCAACCGGGCTAATGTCTCTTTTCGACTGTTTGGCATTTTAAGAAAACTAAGGTCGGAACGGGCGACGATATCCGCACTAGGAAAAACTCGCTGCCCAGATACCGTATGATCCAAAGTGTCAGTCAGCAAGTTAAGCTGCCCTATAGCTGCTTTTACCGAAACCTGCTGCCCAACTACAGCTCGAACACCCGCTTCCCAAGTCGACCACACACCAGGAAGCCGCAGCCCTGATTTAATAACTAATTGGTCGTCGTACTTCGATAGCAACTCTTCAATCAAAGCCACATCGGTGTTTAAATCGAAGACTCTTTTTATATTGCTCATCAACCAAGACAGTTTTGTGACATCTTCCAATTCAAATTCCACTTTGATTGTTTGCTTGCCCTCCACATCAGCGTGTAACTTGAACCAAGCTAAACTACCATCAATCTCCACATAACGAGCGTAGCTGTATTGCGTCACTTCTTCTACGCCTTCTATTGCTCTTAAACGATAGAAATCGAGTAACGACTCCCAGTGATATTGACCTCGGTAAGCCAAATGAATCACATTGCGACCGCTGTCATCTTGCCTTGCATGGTGACGCCTCATTTCTGAAGGCGTCAATTTAAGATACTTCTTAAAGGCATCATTGAATCGTCGAGTACTATTAAAACCGCTGGCAAAACCAACATCAGTTATTGATAGTGAACTGTTGTGAAGCAGTTGTTTGGCAAACATTAATTGATGATATTGAGCATACACCTTGGGTGACATACCCAGGTGGTTTTGAAATAGTTGTCTTAAGTATCGACTGGTAACGCCGAGCCTATCTGACAACGTTTCCAAATTGGAGTGCTGTAACGCCCCCTGCTCGATCAAACTTAATGCTCGTCGAAAACTGGTTTCTTTACCAAGCCAGGCCCACGAATTAGGCGCACTATCCGGACGACAGCGCAAACAAGGTCGATATCCTGCCTGCAACGCTACAGGCGCCGTAGAGAAATACTCAACATTCTCCTCTCGTGGCAAGTTTGCTGGACAAATAGGGCGGCAAAAAATGCCCGTTGTCTTCACTGCCACAAAAAATACGCCATCAAACCTTGGATCCCTTGATAATCGGGCAACAGAACATTGCTCTCTACTAAGTGACTCCATACCTGCCTCTAACCTTGCCTACTCTATCGCCAGTGTAACGCACATTTTGCATCTTACTAGCCACTTTCGGAACTCAAGGGCGACATGAAATCTTCATCAAACCATCACACAATATTAAAAAACCCAAGTAAAAGTAGCGTCTAACCAATGAGTTAATGAACAAACCAAAAAACGTTGAAAAAATCGATGGGTAGAATTTCAAAAACCTTACATCCTCTGTCTATACTGAGGCTGAGTTCGATGATTAACGTCATTTTATGAGGGTGGCTATGTCAAATGTAGATTTTCGTCTTGGAAAGAGACCTTTTTACGATAACAAGCGGTTTCGACGTGGATTTGCTAAATCTGGCGATTTTACTTTAGCTGAAGAAGATATCTTGATTCGCTTTGGAGATACGATGAGTTTGCTAGAAAGTGGCGAGCTATCTCCGGAATCGGATTCAGAAAAACACTTTCTAGAAGTGCTCCAAGACGAAAGTCATGCAGAGAGCAAACTAGAAAAAACATGGTTGAAATACATACACCTTGCACGCGATAGGAAAAGGTTTCATGCATTAAATGGTAAGAAATCTGAACCAGAGACAATCAATGAAGATGTGGGCTATGACGATTCAGATGTGCTCAGTGATGACATAACTGATGAGAATATAGATTCTGACAACTAGTTTTACAGGGAAACCAAGGCTCTCCAGCTTGTCGTAAATATATGTGATAGCTTATACAACTAGCTGTCACATATAGCTTTTAAACCTATTTCTCGATCTCAACCTCAGCTTTTTCTATCACCTTTGTTATTTATTTTTTGCTTATATACTCTATTGTTAATAAAGTAAATTATAAAAATATTCGTGGAAGAGCATGCTTACTGAATTAGACGAAGTATATGAGGTGCTTTCTTGTTTACCTGATCCTGTCTTCATAATAAGTGAAGAAGGAGAATATGTTGATTTTCTTGGCGGGACTGATACTCAGTCGTATCATGACGGCAGTGTACTGATTGGGCAAACTCTGCACTCGGTAATGCCTTCCGAGCAAGCCGACTGGTATATCAGTCAAATCATCACATCACTCGATAATAATCAGGTCATGACTGTCGAATATGATCTATGCGTTGAAGATCTTAACGGCATTGACCCCAAATCGGGTCCAGCAGGCACATTAAGGTTTGAGGGCAAGATCTTTCCGCTTTCTTTTACCTGTAAAAACCAAAGGGTAGTTTGTTGGCTCACTCGAAACATATCGAAGCGCCATCGCCTTGAACTAAAGCTCCGTAAACAGAGTGAATCCGATCCACTCACACAAATAGCTAATCGCCGCTATTTTTTCTCCACATTAGCAACCATAACTAAAAGCACGACCCCACACTGTTTATTGTTGATGGATATTGATTACTTCAAAAAGGTCAACGATACCTATGGACACCTAGCAGGGGATAACACGCTAAAAGAAGTGGTTGCTCGAATACAAGATATCATTCGGCCTGATGATACTTTCGCCCGAGTAGGTGGCGAAGAGTTCGCACTGCTTCTACCTGATATTGAAGAGCACACGGCTTACGAGATTGCGGAACGCATTCGCTGTACCATAGCCGATACGCCTTTCCACTATGAACAGCAGACCTTTTCGATAACATTGAGCGTTGGCATAACCCAAGCTCGCTATCAAGAGCGAAATAATCATATTTTTTCAAGAGCGGATGACGCGTTGTACATTGCAAAGAGCCGAGGTAGAAATCAAAGTATGGTATTAAGTTAGCCGATCAGCACAGAGTACTCGGCCACTAAAAAAGCGGCCACTTGACCGCTTTGACTTTACCTTACGAAATTTCCTGACAGGTTACTTGTTGCTATTCACTAATACGTAAGTCGGCCCCGCACTATCAGCGGTAATCAATTGCAACTCAGAGGTGTTTGCCCCTGCTCCTTGGTATTGATTAAACCCGTTTTCCAATGACATGTTTGGAAGTGTTAGTGAGTAATTTTCTAACTGCTCTTGCCCTACTATAGTTGGGGTGTAAAACTCATTATGGTAACTAGCATCAACCAGAGGAAACTGCTCTGTAGCTCGTACACTCACAAACTCTGGGTTTTGTGAATTGTCGACGACATTGTTGTTAAATCGAATATCAACACCAGCAAAAATATTGTCTACTTCGGCATTATTGAACAAGCTAACACGGTGAGATTGATTACCGTAGACAATGCCCCACTCGGTATCAACAAACGTGTTGTTCTCTATGTCGATGTTCTTTGGTGTCCATTGCTTGTTTAGCTCTTTTCCTTTTACAGACTGGTCAAGCTGCTCGCCGTTTTTTACGTCGATAATCCCTGTATTAATGACAATACCACCTCGAAGATCAGCGTTACCTTCAATTAGTCCATCACGCCCACGTGTGTTAGCAAAGTAGTTATTGCGAATCACATGATCTTCATCGTAGATGCGCACACCACCTGTTAGCAATTTCTTGTTTCCAAGAATAACGTTGTTCTCTACCTTATTACCTTTACCATGTCTCAATGAAATCAACGCTGCACTTTCGAATATTGTGTTACCCGAAATCTCGTTATCACCCGACTTGATAGAGATAAGTTCACGTTCTCCATCCATATCTACGAGCAAATTATCGACAAACTTAGAACTAGAATCCCATTGCGAAGATTTCGAGTCACCAATTCGAATCGCTTCCCAGCTGTTACCGTTGTAACGAACGGCTTCTTTTATATCTAACTCATTAAACTGGTTCTGTTTTTGGTCAACAAAAATATTATGAGCAATAAGGTGGTTATCTCGCGTCTCATCTTTCTGAACACCAATCAAAGTGCCACGTTTTTGCTTTCCTTCAAATCGATTATTGATGACTTTTCCATCTTTACCCCATAAGGACACCCACAGGTATTTAGGATATTCAGAACGACGCTCATCAGGTTCGTACGCATAATCATGATTGAAGTAATAGAATGTGGAATTTTGCAGTGTGTTTCCGTTACCCATCATGCGAACTCCGCCGAAACGTTCCGCCGGGCCGCCTTCAGTGAACACCAAACTATCTAGCGTCACGTTGTTACCTGTTAGTTCAAATTGAACCAGACCAGTAAACCAAACCGCTCCTGCAGTTTCGGCCTTAATCGTCACACCATTTGCCGCAATTGTTACATGCCCCAAATTGGTATATTTTCCATCTGGAATCGTAATCACCTCACCATCTTTTGCATTCTCAAGTTGAGATTTAAGTGCGTTAACCTGTTGGTCTGACTTGGACTCAAGCATCGCACCATCAACATCAACCAATCTGTCACTCGACAAAAGGTAATCGCGTGTCACTTCATTAAACGCCATAGGCACAGACGCTTGAAGCATCGTTTTATTAGCGTGAGTAGTGTCAACATTCGTGTTACCGCAACCAACCAGCGCAACTGAGGCGAATACTGCCGTTAAAGATAAAGCGAGGACATTTTTTTTCATGTGATTCTCTTTATGAATTCTTGTTGGATTAGATTTAACAATGGACTTGCTTGAACGTTGCAAGCATTAGAAAGGTTGAAAGCGGCTGGAATCAGCCGCTCAATATTTATGAATAAAGCACTCTAGTTTTCGGTAGCTACGTTGGCTTCAGCCGCACTTTCCACTTTGTCATCCACTGCTTTGACGAGCAGTAAGCCGACTGCAAAGACGATGCTGCCGCACAGAACAAACACGAAACGCCCCCACAATGGATTTGGCAAGACGAACATCGCCATTACACCAACACCAGCAACGGCGATCAATGAACCCAACATACGACGTTGTCTATTATCAAGCTTCTTCTGTTCAGTACTTTCTGCCACAAGAGGTGTCGCTAGATTGTTGAAGAACTTGTCGACGTCTTTTTCACGATGCTCAGGTAAAGGCTTATAGAACAACGTTGAGAGTACAAAGAAACCTGCGGTGAAAATCATGTGACCAATCAAGCCAATAGCGACTTTTAAATCAGCCCATTCACGACCAGTCAACTCATTAAGACCGAACCAGTTTTGAATCATGTCTGCCGTAATGACAAAACCGACGAAATAAGAGACAAAGCCACCGACGACTAGCGTTCCCCAACCCGCCCAATCCGGCGTTTTACGAATGAAGAAACCACAGAATGCAGGAATAGTCATTGGGAAGCCGATCAAAGCACCCACGTACATCATAGTGTCGAAAAGGCTTAAACCTTTAAGGGAGTTAATAAACAGAGCGACTAGAATAATAGCAATGCCGAAGAAAGTAGACGTCAGCTTAGAAACCACGACTAGCTCTTTTTCATTGGCATTTGGACGCAGAATCGGCTCATAAAAGTTCTTAACAAAAATCCCTGAGTTACGGTTCAGACCAGAGTCCATGGAAGACATGGTCGCTGCGAACATCGCTGCAATCAAAAGACCAACCATGCCCACTGGCATATACTCCTGAACGAAGTAAAGGTACGCAAAGTCGCTCGCTTTAGAACCAGCTTCTGGGTATTGTGCCGCCAAGTCCACACCTTGACCTGCAATAAACCATGAAGGCATAAACCAAATGATTGGCCCAAGCGTCATCAACACACATGCCAAAAGTGCAGCTTTACGAGCGTTATTTGAGTCTTTTGCAGCCAAATAGCGATATGAATTCAACATGTTGTTAGTAATGCTAAACTGCTTTAGGAAAATAAATACAGCCCAGATACTGAAGATACTTAAATAGTTGAGGTTATCACCGGTAACAAATGACTCGGTTGGGAAGTTCTCAACGATATTTGAAACACCACCACCATGATAAACCGCAACAATTGCACACGTTACCGTTACGGCCATGATAATGACCATTTGCATGAAGTCAGAGGCAATGACGGCCCAGGAACCACCGGTCACAGACATGACAAGAACCACAAGGCCGGTAAGAATAATGGTTGTGGTCATATCGAATCCAAAAATACCAGAAGCGATGATGGCGAGACCATTCAGCCAAATACCTGCCGAGATAACACTGTTAGGCATCCCTGACCACGTAAATACCTGTTCATTTACTTTGCCAAAACGCATACGTATCGCTTCGATGACAGTGACGACACGCAACTGACGGAATTTAGGAGCAAAGTATAGGTAGTTCATTAAATAGCCAAATGCGTTGGCAATAAAAATGATGGCAACGGCAAAACCATCGGTAAACGCTTTGCCCGCAGCTCCGGTAAATGTCCAAGCACTAAACTGCGTCATAAATGCCGTTGCACCAACCATCCACCAAAGCATGCTACCGCCCCCACGGAAGTAGTCACTTGTAGTGCTAGTAAATGTTCGAAACATCCAGCCTATTGCTATAAGAAATAGGAAATAGATGCCTACAATTAGGGTATTGAGATCCATCTTGAAACCTTTTGATATGTTATTCGGTTACGTTAACTATACGTCCATACCTTACAATTTGTAGTACAATATAATTATTACGTGAACAAGATCGTTTATTTAACCATCATTATTGTATTACATATGATCCGTATCATATTTTAAAGAATATCGAGATCTACATCACAACCGAGAGACAAATCCATAATTTAAAAGCAAAAACAATCAGTTAAATAAAACCATAATCGAAACTAATGATTTATAAATTAAGGAAAGCATAAGTAAGTGAGACAATTTATTGTAAGACATAAAAAAACACCCTCGCATCACCTGTAATAATGCGAGGGTTAAAACGACATTAGGAGATCCATTGTCAATGTAGAGTGACGTCGACATTAACTCCGGGGGTGTTTGAGTGAGGTGGTAAACAACACTCTTTTACTTATCAAGTAGGTTTTGGAGAATCATCCCATTCGCTTGGGGTCGTATGGAATAATCTGAACGCTTGGCTGCTTTGCCACATCCAAGCTAATTCTGACACTTCGTGTCGTGCTCTACCAAAAGCAAATTAATATTAATGTATTACAAATAAAATTAATGCGACATAGATCATATTTTGGAAAGGTGTAGAACTCTCTCGCGACGACCACACCACTAAAACCACATTAAAATACTGAAATAAAACAATTTAATTCTCAAGCCTCGCAACCTAAGTCTCGATAGAAGACTCCCTTCCAAGTATTTTCAATACTGTCACCTCTCTTTCAACACGTCAAAATCTGCATATTTGTAGTATTTATAAAAGTCGTGAGTGTATTTTTGTGCATACTCTGTCTCTATCCCATCATTAACAACAAACTAAATCACCAACAGTTTGTTGCTGTGGTCTGAGCGCAAATCTATTCGACAACATTCCAACTTTAATGGTATTTGAGTTGGAAGTAGAAACCTCCCTCAATAGGATAATTCGAAGGCTTCAATTGGATAAAAATCAACCGCACCACAGCGTTATTGTGATTTAATAGTATAAATATATATAAAAATTACTTTACCTACATCACATATCTTATTGTTAAATTCGATAGAGGCACAACTACACAAAAACAGATAAAAAACTTATATATCAATAGTATAGCTTAATTTATTGCAGTAAACCGTATGAAAGGCATTGCCAAAGGACGGCCAATCCCGATCCGTATCACATTAAAAACATAGAAAACCCCTTATCATATTTGTCATACATTACCACAAACTAAAAATCTTAAGGGTTAAATAAGATGAGCACTTTAAACAAAGTAACAGTGGCATTAGTTTCTGTGTTCGCGACAGCAGCGGTAAGCGCAGCTTCTTTAGATATACGTACTGAGTACAAGCACACAACGGAGCAACATGCGACGCGCATCAAAATGGGAGACAGCATCGGTAACTTCTACTATAGCGGTGAGTTAAAGTTCAAAGGAGAAGATGGCGCGTTTCTTAAAGACTTGCAAAATAATGGTTGGGAGCTGGATTTAGGTTATCGTTTTAAGATTAACGACAACTGGACTATCCAACCAGGTATGCCTATCGAAGCTCGTTCGGCGGGTATGACTTACAAACCACAGCTTCGCGTGACTTACGCACTGGATAGTGTTGAAGGA
The DNA here is from genome assembly GCF_021568915.1 of Vibrio sp. McD22-P3. NCBI lineage: Bacteria > Pseudomonadati > Pseudomonadota > Gammaproteobacteria > Vibrionales > Vibrionaceae > Vibrio > Vibrio sp. McD22-P3. The sequence continues at coordinate 188,189 of NZ_JAKGTN010000002.1, read as the reverse complement.
CTCAGCTTAAGTGGTCGTTATCGTTATGACATTCGTCAAAACAACGGTGAAGACGCACAAAATGAACGCCGTCATCGTCTAACGGCTAACATCAATTATTCAGTAAACGAGTGGCGCTTTGGACTTGAAGGTAACTATTATAAAGCAGCAACAGATGGTTATATCTTGTACAACGGCAAAGATACAAACTACGAGCTAAACGCCACAGCACGTCGTAGCTTCGGCCAATGGGCACCGTACGTTGAGTTTGGTGATGTGAACGTCGATTCTGTTACAGATCGCCGCGAACTACGTAGCCGACTGGGTGTCACATACAGTTTCTAAGACGTAATTCAAGAATCAGTAAAAAGAGGTGTCTTGATAGGCACCTCTTTTTTTACCCCCTTATTGGCTTAGTCGGTACAATTTTCCAATACAAGGGTGCTGTTTGTTGAAAAGTCGAGTCGACTGAGCCAAAAACAACTCTGCAGTTGCAATAGCATCAATTAAGGCCTCATGCCCATTATACTCAGGTAGTCCGTATCGCTTCCTAGTCTCAGACAGACGAACATCGATCTCAGCATCTTTATTCACCGCTAACGCCATCGACTTTTCAATAGCTAGTGTATCCAGCCACATCACTGGCAGATCTGACACTCCATACTTCTGAGTCAAATATTCATCAACGAATGCCGCTTCAATCATCGAACCGTGTGCAATCAGTATTTTGTTTTTTGCTGCTTGAAATAACTGTGTCATCGCAGAATCTAATGAAATTCCATCTTGCAACATTTCAGGCATGATATGGTTTATGACCGCGGTTTCCGCCTTAACCTCATTTGGCGACTCAATAAACAGCTGTTTTGCACTAGCAACATTGACCGTAAAGTTGGCAATTTCTACCCAACCTAAACTAAGAATGGTGTTGGTATTGGCATCTAACCCAGTCGTTTCAAAATCCAACACTAGGTACTCGACTTCTGTTGCTAATACCTCCATTCTCGGCGGTTGCTCACTTAACAAGTTTCTCAACTCATTGGGTATCTTTTGATTGGCGAGATATCGCTGCCTTTGCTTGAGATAATGGTTATAAACGTGAAATTGATTCATCACGCTTTTCAAAACACCAGCCACTAGTTACAACCTCCCACCAAACCGGAGTTTAACCGCATCTTGCAACGTAGAAATGATTCTAAATGCATCTTTCAAGTTGCCACGTTCAAAACTGCCAAATGAATCGGGATTGATGTGATTATCCGGCTGCTCACCTCGTTTTAGCGCTTGTAGCTGATGATGCTGTCTAAACATAAGAATGTAATGGTAAGCATTGATAATGTTTTTATATGAGTCATCACTTAACATGCCTTGCTCATTGGCTTGAGTGAATCGTTCGTCGGTATTCGACGAGTCGCATTCTACGGCAAGACCGTAAATACGCGCTAAATCAATAACGAGGTTTATCGCGTATTTTTTTATATTCAGAGTTTTCTTGTTCTCGCCTGTTTTTTCCAGCACTAGGCTGTTAAAAACACCAAGAGGGGGTGACGTATTAATAGCATCTCGAGTCAAAATCCCTAAAAACTCACGGTTGCTACGAATGTTGGAGTGAAGTTCATCGCGTAATATATCGGCATAGCTCGCTTCACCATAAACACAGCGAATTTCCAAGAACACGCTGATATTCAAAAGTCTTTCGTATTCAGGGTTCGATACCCATTTTTTATAATAGTGTTTCCATGTCGACAATGGCTGACACCATTTGGGCGTAGCTGCCATATATTTACCCGGACACAAGGGATATCCGCAAGCAGCAAGCCCATTTGAGACATACTGTGATAAGTGGCGGAAGTAGACTTTGTCATTCTCGGTCGCCTCATCACTAAGAATGATTGCATTGTCTTGATCCGAAAGCATGTGAACTTCATTTCGAGCGTGAGAGCCTGCAACTATCCACGAAAAATGACATGGTGGCTCCCCCAGTTTATCAATCGCAATCTGAATAATTCGACGATTGTACGCATCCATAATCATCGACATTACCCGACCTATGGTCTCAGGTGCGACATTTCCTTCTACTAGAGCTTCAAATATGGCCTGACGTTCCGTGGTGAAACTCGCCATGTTACGAACACTGGTAGCGTATTTGATTTTTTCGATAAGAAATATCGCTTGCATGCGATGATTCTGCACCAAGTGCGAAGTGGTCAGCAGGCCCACCACTTTACCCTCAGAAACAACGGGTAAACCCCGAACATTATGTTGCATCATCAATGATGCGGCATGCAAAACCAGATCGTTTGGGCTGACTGTTAGTGGATTAGGCGTCATCACATCCCTAATCGGAGCACTGTTATCATGGCCTTCTGCGATGACTCGTTTGGTCATATCACGATCCGTCATCAGGCCAACTAACTTGCCGTTGTCACACACCACCGCAGTTGAAGATCGTTTAACAACTCGCATTTCGTGTGCGACATCTTTAATCGACATAGAGGCATCAACAATCGCAATGACTCCACTCGCCACGTCAGACACCTTTTTAATAAACAGACCTTTTTCTTTATTGGACCAAACAACATCTAGTGCAGATTTAAGGCGAACTTGCGCTTGAGAAGCAAAGTGTTCCGCGTATTCTGGGTTACGTTTAAAGATGGTTTCAAGCGTAGAATGAGGGATTAAATACAGAAGCGTATTTTCGATGGCAACCGCTTGATAACCCGCCCCTTTAGAAACTTGATCATCGAGAAAAGTAAAGCCAAACAAATCTTCACTTCCCAGTCTTGCGCGAAGAACGCCATCGGGTTTGCGTTGCTCCATAGAGCCAGTTCGAATGACATATAGAAACTTCTGTTGGCTTTTCGGCAAATTATCCCCTTCTCCACTAAGCCCAGACTGCCCGTTACAAGGGTCAATCACCTCACCCTTACCCAAATAGGTGATTTTTATTTCCGCAGCGACCTTACGAACCAGCTCTTTGGGAAGTTTATCGAACGGATCAACGCTACATAGAAATTGCGTGATATTGGGTAGAAGCGCGTGAGGCATGTGAAGTCTCCAATTGACATTTTGTATTATTATATCAATAGAAATTTCACAATGGTGCACTTTGGATACAAAAAAGGCAGCTTATATGCTGCCTTTTTCTTCAAATTGTTAACAAGCGCGCTCATCTCTTCTCTTGGTGTTAACTTGCTACAGGAAGCCTGTGGTTTTCTTCGCGTAGATGGTTTGCTGACGCCTCACGAGCTTTGTCACTATCCCCTGCCATGATCGCTTCGTAAATAGCTCGGTGTTCGTTGATACACGTCGAACCGCCGTCTGAAGAGAACTGGATAAAGTTAACGAACATAGTGGTAAGAATATTGCCAAACGGGAGATAAAAGTCATTGCCCGTCGCATTAAAAATCAAACTGTGGAAACGAGTATCAACATCTAACCATTTAGACTGTTCAAAGTTTTCTTCTTTAGACACTTCGACCATTTCTTGGAAGGTCGCAGACAACTCAATTCGTTGCTCTGCAGACGCGAACTTGGCCGCTAACGCACATGCTTCTGGTTCAATAGCACGGCGCAGTCCAAGGAACTGACCGCAGAACTGTTCTACATCGTTAAGACCATCCATCCACTCGATCAACTGTGGATCGAGAAAGTTCCAGTAAGCGCGATCAACAACACGTGTACCAATTTTAGGTCTAGATTCAAGCAAGCCTTTTGACGTCAATAGCTTAACTGCTTCACGAAGTGCAGTACGGCTGATACCAAATTGTTCACACAACGCCATTTCGCCTGGAATAATTGAACCTTCCGGCAAATCACCAGAGAGAATACCTCGAGCAATTTCACGAGCGACCTGGACGTGGATACTGCGCTTTGAACCCGTAATAGAATTAAACTTACCTGACATATCTTTATCGCTTACTTAAAGTGTTTATGTATTATTTTAGCAGCTATTCTATCACTAAACTTTCCAGAATAGATGTGATACATCGCATTTATTCAGTGTAAATGTCTTACGTTTTGCCCCAATTAACCACCCTATTACCCAATAACCGGCTAATTTATGTGTTACCCATCGCATAATCCGAGTCTCATGCTCAGCTTGCGACCTAGAATTGTTTTTTTACTGTTTTGTCCATTGACGCCATTAAGTGATATTGTATTATTATATAGTTATTACACAAACACACGTGAACTTAATTGACGTGTGAACCTAACAACCAACAAGGTCAGAACTATGGCTACGTTCCATACCGTGGCAGACTCTAGCAGAAGAATTCACGTTCAAGTGGCAAAAGAAATCGCCAGCAAAATCCTTACCGGTGAATTAGAAGAAGGTGAAAAGTTACCGAGCGAGTTAGAACTTTGCGAGAAGTTTGGCATCAGCCGTACTGCACTTCGTGAGTCCACTAAACTACTTTCTGCCAAAGGCTTAATCGAGTCAAAACCTAAAGTCGGGACCAATGTGACAGCTCGTCACCATTGGCACTTTCTCGACCCTCAATTTCTTGACTGGGTAAAAGACACTGAGAATGTCCAACGCTTCCTCACCCAATTTTTGGGACTTCGAAAAGCGATTGAACCAGAAGCCTGCTCCATGGCAGCGAGAAATGCCTCTATCGAGCATCGCAAGGCACTGTCTGTCTGTTTTCAAAACATGAAACAGGCCGCGTTTAATCACGACTACACAGCGTGGACACATAACGATCATGCCTTTCACAAAACGATATTCTTAGCGACAGCTAATCCGTTTTACGTCCCTTTTGCCAATATTCTTGAATCGCTTTTTAAGACTTTTATCGATGAAGCTGCCGTGGGCGGGCGATTCTGTATTGAAGAGCATGGGGATATTTACGACGCAATTATGACTGGCGATGCAGACTCTGCAAAAGTCGCATCACGCCAATTATTAGATGATCACAACCAAAGACTTGCCCTATTAGAGGCGGTTTAAACCTGATTTAGAGGAAACAGCAATGTTCGTATACAACAAAGATGTAGCATTAGAAGATCAAGGTGGCGGCCTACGCCGCAAAGTGTTGGCGCATTGTGAAAACATGATGACCGTAGAAGTGCACTTCGAAGATGGAACGGTTGCACCAATGCACAACCACCCTCACGAGCAAATTACCTATGTTGTCTCTGGTGAATTTGAATTCACAGTAGGTGAAGAGACAAAAATCGTCAAAGCGGGAGATACTGTTTATAAAGTGCCAAACATTATGCACGGCTGTAAGTGCTTAAAAGCCGGTATCTTAATTGATAACTTTACCCCAATGCGTAAAGACTTCATTTAAACGCTAACGCAATGGGCAGTAGAGGCTCTCTTAACTGCCCATTGCGCTTCTCCAAATGCCCCTTCTTAGTGACTCTCTTGCGTTGTTATTTCTTAATAGTTCGTACTCTAAATATTTATTGAGCCAAGTCAGCCTACTCAATATGGTTTTTCCGCTGAACCGAAATTCCAAACCTTTCACTCCCAGACAAATTAAAAGCCAAAGCAATCATTTTAAATCAATGAATTAGATGCCAACAAATCAACTACACAGCTTGGTTTAGCACTTTTATTGACCTGTTTCTTTGGTGTCGAATGATAGACCCACTCTTTGGTTGTGTTAAAAAATGTTTACTTACTGGTTATGAAAAAAGAGAGATTTAATTTGAACTCAAATCTTTTTTCAGGCATTTTATATTTAACTGAACGTTCAATTAAAAATAAAAGGGAGTTCAAATGCCGAAGGTTGGCATGCCATTAGTCAGGAAACCACAGCTAGTTCAAGCAGCCATGTCTGTTATAGATCGTGTGGGCTTGCACGCCGCGAGTATCTCGTTAATTGCCAAGGAAGCCGGCGTCTCTACAGGTATCATCAACCACTATTTTGGTGGTAAACACGGCCTTCTCGAAGAGACCATGCGAGAGATCCTAAGGCAGCTTTCTAGAACCGTGACATCTCACCTGAGTCAAATCCCCAAAACAGAACACGTCAAACGTATCAATGCCATTATTGACGCCAATTTCGTAGGATTTCAGGCAGAAAATAAAGTGGCGAAAACTTGGTTAGCGTTTTGGTCTTATTCAATGCATGACGCCCAGTTGAAACGCCTACAACGTGTCAATGAAAAACGCCTGTTATCGCACCTTAAGATTGAACTCAACACTTTGCTCACACCGGAACAAGCCGATGTCGTTGCTAACGGTATCGCTGCGCTTATCGATGGAATTTGGCTAAGAGGCACCTTGACCCCAGAAGGTATTGACGCTGAAAAAGCCCGTTTCATCATCAACGATTATCTAGATAAGCAACTCACTTTTTACTCATTAAAATAATCATAAGTCAGACTTTCAAATGGATATGAAAACACTCTACATCGACGGACAACTTCAACAAGGCTCATCCGACGAATACTTTACGACCTATAATCCTGCTAACGGTGAGCCCTTAGCTGAAATCGTCCAAGCAAATTCTGAGGACTTAGCGTTTGCTATTGAATCTGCTAAAAAAGGCTTCGCCATTTGGTCTGCGATGAGCCCCATTGAACGCAGTCGAATTCTTCTCAAGGCAGTGGCATTGCTGCGCGAACGCAATTCTGAACTCGCTGCTCTCGAAGTTACTGACACCGGAAAACCACTACAAGAAGCCCTTGAAGTGGATATTGCCACGGGTGCCGACGTCATCGAATACTACGCTGGTCTCGCTCCAGCATTGCAAGGTGAGCAACAACCACTTAGCGAGAATCAGTTTTTCTACACCAGACGTGAACCTTTAGGCATCTGCGCGGGAATTGGCGCCTGGAACTACCCGATTCAAATTGCTATGTGGAAGTCTGCACCGGCACTTGCTGCGGGTAATGCCATGATTTTCAAGCCTTCGGAAGAAACGCCTCTAAGCGCACTAAAGCTTGCGGAAGTCTATAGTGAAGCGGGAGTACCAGATGGTGTGTTCAATGTGATTCAAGGTGATCATCGGGTTGGTCAGATGCTGACAGCACATCCTGATATTGCCAAAGTTTCCTTTACCGGTGAATCAGGTACAGGGAAGAAAGTCATGGCTGATAGTGCTCGAACCCTTAAACACGTCACCATGGAGCTTGGCGGTAAGTCTCCAATGATCATCTTTGAAGACGCTAAACTGGATGACGCAGTATCTGCCGCTATGGTCGCGAATTTCTATACCCAGGGCGAGGTCTGCACTAACGGCACCCGCGTCTTTGTACATCAATCTATATACTCAGCCTTTATTGAGCAGCTGAAATCCCGCACTGAAAAACTGATCGTTGGCGACCCGATGGACAGCAAAACGCAAGTTGGTGCCCTCATTTCAAAAACACATTTATCTAAAGTTTTAGACGCCATTGAAAGTGCTAAGAAAAGTGGCGCAACCCTACTGACTGGCGGTTATCAGGTGACTGAAAATGGGTTAGACAAAGGTAACTTCGTCGTGCCAACTGTCTTCGTCGATTGTGACGACAACATGCCGCATGTACAGCAGGAGATCTTCGGACCTGTAATGTCAGTACTTACTTTCAATGACGAACAAGACGTTATTGCACGCGCTAACGACACCGATTATGGATTGGCCGCTGGACTTTTCACTCAAGATTTATCACGAGCACATCGCGTTATTCATCAAATGCAAGCTGGTATTTGCTGGGTGAACACATGGGGTGATTCTCCAGCAGAAATGCCCGTAGGCGGATATAAGCATTCTGGTATTGGCCGTGAAAATGGACCTGAGACCTTAAGGCATTACACCCAAACTAAGAGTGTTTTAATCGAGCTTGGCGAATACGTCAGCCCTTACGCCTAACGATGAGTTTACGGAGACAGATTATGGAACAACGCTACGATTATATTATCGTCGGCGCGGGATCGGCTGGCTGTGTTTTGGCAGACCGACTAACGGAAAGCGGTGAGCACTCTGTATTACTGTTAGAAGCAGGTGGCAGCGATAAAAGTATTTTTATTCAGATGCCAACAGCCCTATCTTACCCAATGAACACCGAAAAATACGCTTGGCAATTTGAAACCACTGAAGAGGCGGGTCTAGATGGACGCAAGCTACATTGTCCTCGCGGTAAAGTGCTTGGCGGTAGCTCATCCATAAACGGAATGGTGTATGTTCGCGGGCATGCTTGTGATTTCGACCAATGGGAACAACAAGGTGCAAAAGGTTGGAACTACCAGTCTTGTTTACCCTATTTCCGCCGCGCAGAGTCTTGGGATGGTGGCAGCGATGAGTATCGTGGTGGGGACGGCCCAGTTGGCACTTGCAATGGCAATAACATGACTCGTAACCCACTCTATCAAGCCTTTATCGATGCAGGCAAAGAAGCCGGTTACCCTGAAACTCAAGACTATAACGGTTATCAGCAAGAAGGCTTTGGTCCGATGCATATGACCGTTGATGGTGGGGTCCGAGCTTCTACATCCAATGCCTATCTAAAACGTGCCCTCAAGCGCCCTAACCTCACGCTGATTAAAGGTGTCGTGGTTCATAAAGTCTTATTGGAAGCAAAGCAAGCTGTCGGCGTCCAGTATGAAAAGTCTGGTATTGTCGTCGATGCCAAAGTGAACAAGGAAGTCATTTCTAGCGCTGGTTCTATCGGCTCAGTGCAGCTCTTGCAGCTTTCCGGAATCGGTCCTAAGAAGGTGTTGGAGCGCGCAGGCGTGACGGTAGAACATGACCTCGCTGGTGTAGGTGCTAATCTTCAAGACCACCTTGAAGTGTATTTCCAATACCACTGCTCTCAGCCAATCACGCTAAACAGCAAACTCGGTTTGGTGAGCAAAGGGCTTATTGGCGCAGAATGGATTCTTACTCGTAAAGGCTTAGGTGCGACCAACCACTTTGAATCTTGCGCGTTTATTCGTTCTCGTAAAGGGCTTAAGTGGCCCAACATTCAATACCACTTTCTTCCAGCTGCTATGCGCTATGACGGACAAGCGGCTTTTGATGGGCATGGTTTCCAAGTGCATGTGGGGCCTAATAAACCCGAGAGCCGTGGCACCGTAGAGATTCGTTCGGCAAATCCACATGACAAGCCATTAATTGAGTTCAATTACATCTCGACCGAGCAAGATCGCCAAGATTGGCGAGACTGCATTCGCCTGACTCGTGAGATTCTAAATCAACCCGCAATGGATGCCTACCGCGGTGATGAGATTCAACCTGGGCTTCATATTCAAAGCGACGACGCTATCGATGAGTGGGTAAAGCAGAACGTAGAAAGCGCATATCACCCTTCTTGCAGTTGCAAAATGGGGGCCGATGATGACCCACTAGCCGTGCTCGACGAGCAGTGCCGCGTTCGCGGTATCAAAGCACTACGCGTGGTCGATTCTTCCATTTTCCCAACGATTCCAAACGGTAACCTTAACGGTCCAACCATCATGGTTGCCGAGCGCGCTGCCGATATGATCTTGGGTAAGCCTCTTCAACAAGATAAACAACCTGTTTGGATAGCCCCGAACTGGGAACAAACACAACGAATAGGCTCTCCATTGAGAGAGCTGGACTAAGTCCACCAAAGTCAGCCAAAAATAAAAAGGAAATAGCATGTCAACGATGACAAAAACACTCTCAGCACTCGCTCTTAGTAGTCTGGCGATGAACGCCTATGCCAACCAATGTGCAACGGTACGTTTTGCCGATGTTGGTTGGACAGACATCACTGCAACCACTGCGGTCACTACGGAACTACTAAAAGGTATGGGTTATAAAACCAAAACCGATCTTCTGTCAGTACCTGTCACTTACTCTTCAATGGCGAACGGTGATATCGATATCTTCCTTGGCAACTGGATGCCTACGATGGAGGGAGATATCGCTAAATATCGTGAAGCCAAAACCGTAGAAACCGTTCGTGCCAATCTAGAAGGTGCTAAGTACACCCTAGCCGTGCCTAAATATGTCTATGACGCTGGCGTAAAAAGCTTTGCTGATCTAGCCAAACATGCCGACAAATTCCGCGATCGTATCTACGGCATTGAACCAGGCAACGATGGTAACCGCCTTATTCAATCCATGATCGACAGTGACGCTTTCGGCCTCAAGGACTTTAACTTAGTCGAATCTAGTGAAGCGGGCATGGTATCTCAAGTTTCTCGCGCTGCACGCCGCAACCAATGGATTGTGTATTTGGGTTGGGCACCACACCCAATGAACAGCAATATCGAAATGGAGTATCTCTCTGGCGGTGACGATTACTTCGGTCCTAACTACGGCGGTGCCAACGTTTACACCAACGTGCGTGCCAACTATCTATCTGAATGCCAAAACGTGGGTCAACTGCTGAAAAATCTAGAGTTCAGCCTTGAGATGGAAAACCAATTGATGGAAGCCATCTTAAATCAAAATGTACAACCGTCAAAAGCGGCACAGCAATGGATGAAGGCAAATCCAAAGCAAGTAGAAGCTTGGCTATCTGGCGTAACAACTCTATCGGGTGAAGACGCAAACGCAGCAGTACAAAGCTACATCGACTCAAAAGCGTAATTCAAAATGAGTGGGCATAACTGTCCACTCGAAAACACTAAGGTTGTATTGTGAATTTTATTACTGACAACAAAATCCCTCTGGGTCAATGGATGGAAGCAGGTGTCGACTGGCTGACATTCAATGCCGCAGGCCTGTTCGACGCAATTTCTATCTTCCTTGAAACCATCATTTTGTTCGTCGTTGATGTGTTTAAATGGATGCCACCTGCAATGCCGATCATTATGACCGCAGCCATTGCTTGGTATCTGCACCGTAGTATCCCTTTGGTACTATTTGTCATTGGTGCTTTGCTGACGATTTTGAACCTTGGCTACTGGCAAGAAATGCTAGAAACCTTTGTTTTGGTGTTTGCCGCGACAACGATTTCTGTATTAATTGGCGTACCTCTTGGCATCATGGCAGCACACCGCCCTTGGCTGTATACGTTGCTGCGCCCCATTCTCGACTTAATGCAAACCGTCCCCACTTTCGTCTATCTGATTCCAACTTTGGTTCTGTTTGGGCTGGGTATTGTTCCTGGATTGATCTCCACCATTATTTTCGCCATCGCCGCGCCAATTAGACTAACTTACCTTGGCATCACCAAAGTACCGGAAGAGTTGGTGGAAGCAGGCAAGGCATTTGGTGCCACACGAATGAAGCTGTTGTTTAAAGTAGAACTGCCAGCGGCCATGCCCAGCATCATGGCTGGCGTGACCCAATGCATCATGCTGTCTTTATCCATGGTGGTCATCGCCGCTCTCGTCGGTGCGGATGGACTGGGTAAACCCGTCGTTCGAGCCCTAAATACGGTCAATATTTCTCAAGGATTTGAAGCCGGATTAGCGATTGTCCTAGTTGCTATTATCCTAGACCGACTCTGTAAATCGCCGAATCAAAAGGAAGCCTAGTCATGGATGCCATTACGATTAAAAACCTAGACGTTGTCTTCGGTGATAAACCGCAATTAGCGCTTGAGCAACTTGACCAAGGCAAAACTCGTCAAGAAATCATCGACCAAACCTCGCAAGTCGTCGGGGTCGACAATGTGTCGATGAGCGTAAAAGAAGGTGAGATTTGCGTCCTGATGGGACTTTCAGGCTCAGGTAAGTCCAGCTTACTCCGTGCAGTCAACGGCTTAAACACCATCTCCCGAGGCTCATTAGCGCTGAAAAATGGTGACGATTATGTTGATTTAGCCACTTGTGATGACGAAACGTTACGTCACCTACGTACTCATCGTGTTTCTATGGTCTTTCAGAAATTTGCTTTGATGCCTTGGCTCACCGTGTTGGACAATGTAGCTTTTGGACTTGAACTGCAAGGCATGTCGAAGTCGACAAGGCGAAACAAAGCACGCGAGCAGCTAGAGCTTGTTGGTCTCTCTGAGTGGGAAGATAAGTACCCGCATGAGCTATCAGGTGGTATGCAGCAGCGTGTTGGACTCGCTCGTGCATTTGCCATGGATACTGACATCTTATTGATGGACGAACCCTTTTCTGCCCTAGATCCATTGATTCGAACCCAGCTTCAAGATGAGCTGATTCTTCTCCAAGAGAAACTCAATAAGACGATTCTATTCGTCAGTCACGATTTGGATGAGGCTCTAAAAATAGGCAACAATATTGCCATTATGGAATCTGGCAAACTAATTCAACATGCGAAGCCAGAAGAAATTATCCTCACACCAGAAAACGACTACGTCCGTGATTTTGTTGCTCACACTAACCCGCTTAACGTACTTAAAGGCCGCTCATTAATGCAACCAGCAAGTGAGTTAAAGCAAGAACATGATCGTTTGCAGATCTGTTCCGATCAATCGGTTTGGGTCAATCAAGCGAATGGCAAACTCAGCATCGTTAAAGACGAGGAACTAAAGCTCGTCCATTGGGATGCAAATCGAGGTGATCTGACCCATATTGATCAAAGTACCGTCGTGGTCGCCAGTCCAGACATCGGTATGAGAGAAGCAATAGAACTTAAGCAGCGTAGTGGGTTACCGATTTTGTTGGTTGAGTCTGGTAGAGTCGTTGGCATTCTCGATGACAGCGAATTTTATGACGCATTGTTAGGTAACTTTAGTACTCACCAGGCAGCCTAACATGGCCAAGAAATGATCTCCTCCTTGTTGAAGCTTGGAAGAATCTCTCAATTTTATTGGCTATCACTTTGTTTTATAACCACAAAGTGGTAGCCAAAAAATTGACACTCATCAAACCATTGACGCTTCTCGTATCGTATCAAAGTTCTAATACCCTGACGTGTAATACGTGTATTGAACTCTGTAAAATCTTTAGGTTACGCATCCAGTTTTTTATACACGGTTTATACAATGCCTAACCTTCTTAAGTTACTTAATATTAAAAACACCATTCTCTTGGTTTTTCTAATTCCAACAACACTTTTGATGGGACTCATCGCTACCCAGATCTTCAAAGCCCAAGAACGTGCCGACCATGCCCAAGCATCACAAGAAGCGGTCGAGCTGTTCCATCTGTTCGATAACATTGCTCATCAATTTGCTGTTGAACGAGGATTAACGGCAGGTGTGGTAGCATCCAAAGGACAAGGGCCGCAAGTCACAGCACTTAAACAGCAAAGGGTGAAAGCCGATCAGGCGTATCAAAGTCTATTGGCCTTTGCACCACAAGTGTTGGACAAACAACTGATAGACCGTTTAAGCCAGGATGTTCGACAACAGTTGGAACAACGCAATAGCATTCGCCAGCAAGTTGATACTCTGAATATCAAGGATTCACCTTTTGCGTTTTACTCCAATATCAACCGCATGGCGCTTGATAATCTATCGGTAATTTTAACTCAGGTTGACGCACCAAAGCTTGAACAGCAGTTACGTGGTCTACACGCCTTACTAGCTATGAAAGAGGAAGCCGGTAAAGCTCGTGGCGCTCTCAATGGTGCATTTGCCGGACAACGTTCAACACTGGATGCATACGCCAACATCACCAGTTATATCGCAACCGAAGCCTATGCCCTTCGTCAAGCAACACTTCTGTTTTCCGCCGAGCAAGCTCATCAGCTATCTGCAATGACTAACAGTTCAAACTGGCGTGACGTGAATGCCATTCAACAAGATTACCTGTCACAGAAAACAACGCTGGACAACTTGCAAGGACCAAGTGCTTCTCTTTGGTTTGAACTTGCTACTAAGCGTATCGGACAAATTAAGTCTATGGCCGATTCCATTGCCAACGATATGACAGCACTGGCGTTACAAAACCAGCAACAAGCACAGCAGCTAGTCTATGCGTATATCGCTTTAACATTATTTGTGGTGCTACCTCTCTCCATCATCGCATTCATGTCAACCAATCGCCTACATCGCCGTGTTAGTCGTTTTGTCGAACAAATCGATACCATTGCACGCAGCAAGGATTTGAGCCTAAAACTGCCTTGTGAGCAAAAAGATGAACTTGGCAACATCGCTCACCACTTTAATCAGCTAACGGACAGCTTTGCATCGGCATTACAAACCTCTCTCGATGTCGCACAAAAAACTGAGCAAGAAATGGCAGAAATGAGTAGGTTGGTCGCCTCGACTCAAACCGTGAGTCAGCAAACTCATCTGCGTTGTGACAATATCGCAACGGCTATGACAGAAATGGCCCAAACCAGTCAAGAAATGGCGGGCATTACCGTAGAAGCCCAACAAAGCGCTGATAGCGCTCAGAATGATGCAATGCAGTGTCAAAGCCATGGGGAACATTCACTCTCGACCACGACCAAGTTAATTTCGAGTGTTGACGACACTTACACGTGTCTAGAACAGTTGGAAGTGAAGATGGCGAACGTGTCTGAGATTCTCGACAACATTAATGCCATCTCTGAGCAGACCAATTTGCTGGCGCTGAATGCCGCTATTGAGGCAGCACGAGCGGGTGAGCAAGGGCGTGGGTTTGCCGTGGTAGCAGACGAGGTTCGTTCACTTGCTCAGCGCAGCAAAGAATCAACTGAAGTCATCCGCAACCTTCTGGATGATATCTCTAGTAACGCGAAAACCTCATTTGAGAACATGCAGCAAAGTCGTGATGCCAGTTATTCGGCACAATCTATGGTATCGGAAACCAATGCCATGATCGAAACACTTATTGGCACCACCAAGAAGATCACAGACTACAACAGCAGTATCGCGACAGCGACTGAAGAACAAGCACAAACCACACAATCGGTTGAATCAGATATCGATAACCTGCTCTCTATGGTGGAGGAAACCGATAGTAATATTCAGAAAATGAACAAAGAAATGCACATTGTGAAACAAAGAATGGAAGAGTTAGTGTCGGAAGTTTCTCTATTTAAGCTAAACACCTAATCAAGTATAAAAGCAAAGGCCCTAGTCAGTGATGACTTGGGCCTTTTGGATCGTCGTGACAATGCGTATTAGTCTTCAATTTTCGAGCGGTAAACAAAACCGCCGATAAAGACAACCAATACCAATGCTAGCGCTTCTAGAGTCGGGACATCGAACATGTATTTGCCTTATTGATGAGCTTGCCAAAACACTGCTGAAAATCCACAAACAAAAGCTAACGCTAATCCAATGAAAGCAATCGCTTCGTGTTGCTGCTGAAATATTTCCATAATGCCAAAACTGTATGAGGAAAAGGATCTCAATAGTGAAGCAACTATTTCAGCCCCTCAAGATGATAGATCTTTACCGACACTAGCCACTCTGATAAATAAAATTCACTCAAATTCTATCCTAGAGTGAAAATTCAACTAATGTATTGTTAATACGGTAATTTTAATGTGAAGTCGCATCTTCTAACTTGTCGTCATTATGTCTGGTTCGATATAAATGAGTACCAGCCAACACTATAAGAGCACCAATGACAACAAAAATACTGCCATCACGTAACGAGTCAGTCGTCATTGAAATAAGCACCACCAGCAATCCTAGCACTTGACACATTCTTCCTAGATAAGCGCCTTGACGAAAATCTACAGGTGCCTCTTCTTCTTTACTAATCGGCGTGAGTAAATTCTTTTTCAGCGTATTCAACTCACCTAATCTCGCACCAATCGGCTTTTGATAAAAATAACGTGTCATCATGAAGAACCCGCCGGTAATAAAGAGGTGAGCTAACATGGTCGCTGCGACTTGCAGATCCACTGTTTCACGATGGCTAAAGCTTGCTGTATCGAACAGTGGTAACAACCAATCCACTTGGAATATGAACTGCATAAATGCTGACACACAGAGTCCCACAGCAATAGTCGCCCAGCCAGACCAGTCTGGTGTTTTTAACGTCACAAACGCCAACAGCGATGGAATAGAAAGTGGTGTCTGTAGTAGCGCACCAAATAACATCATGATATCGAAGAAACTGTATTCTTTAATCGACGCAAACATCAAGGCAGCAAGAACGCAAAGCACACCATTCACTAATGTGGCTACTTGCCCCACGCGAAGCTGCTCTACTTCGTTAGCTTGAGGTTTAATAATGGATTGATAGACATTACGCACGAAAATACCTGCATTACGGTTCAATGCTGTTGTCATTGGAGAAATCGTCGCAGCAATCATTGCAGCTAATACCAAACCTAACATCCCAGCAGGTAAGAAGTGGTCAATATAGTAAACATATGCAGCGTTATTGGCACTCGTGCCTAACGTTGGATAATACGCCATCAAGTCAACACCCATTGCTGCTGTTGCCCATGGCGGCACGAACCACATAACAGGTCCAACAATGAAAAGAATACCCGTAACCAGAGCCGCTTTTTTCGCTTCTTTCTCATTGGTTGTCACCAAAAAGCGATAACAGGATAATGCGTTATTGGTGTTCATGGTTTGTTTCATCATCATAACCACGACCCATAGCCAGAAGATCTGCCAATAACTGATGTCATGCCCCATATACGTTTCAGTCGGATATTGATTAATTAGTTCAGATGGACCACCAATTTCAATGAGTGCGTAAACGCCAACCGCCATCGTAATAGCCACCAGCAAAATCAGTTGAATCACATTCGTCGCTGATACCGTCCATGAGCCGCCACTCACCGCAATAAACGTCACCAAGCAACCAACACCAATAATGGTAACCATTAAATCGATATTAAATACCGCAGAAGCAAAGATCCCTAAGCCATTGAGCCATATTGCACCAGATAAAATGGTAAGAGGAAAAGAAATCCAAGTGTAGACCTGCTCTGAGCTACGACCAAAACGAACCTTAATCACTTCCATCGCCGTTTCAACGCGTAGCTTTCGATAGCGTTCGGCAAAATACCAAGCCGCTACAAAGAAACCGAGTGCGTTGCCCCAGAAGATAAATAGTACCGTTAGGCCATCCTCATAAGCTTTTGCCGCAGCACCAGTAAATGTCCACGCAGAGAACTGAGTCATAAAGGCCGTCGCACCAGCCATCCACCACATCATCGCTCCACCACCACGAATGAAGCCAGATGAGTCAGTAGTAAAACGCTTGAAAGCTAACGCAGCGAACAGCACAAAAGCAAAATAGCCAATGACAATCACACCATCAAGAGTGTCCATAGTTCCCCTTTAAAATTGCTAAAATCGTCAACGCAAAAAGCCGGGCAATGCCCGGCTAGAAATAGATATAGAGTTAGAGTTGAGCAAACGAGCCAGTAAAACTCACGCTTTCGTCGCCAATCGTCATTTCATGTAATAACTCTTGTTGCCCCGCTTCGCGGTTACTGATGGCAAATCGATATGCATTACCTGTTGTGGTTGTCACTTCAATGACAGTCGCATCGTCATTATCAGCCAGCGTTGTCACCGCTTCGACAAGACCACGGGCTCCCACTGAAGCCTCAAACTCTTCGTTAAAATAACCATGAGTTTCAAGTACAGAAGCAAATACATGATTCTGACCAGATTGACGCAAGATAAGTGCAGGCTCGCTGCGTAGATTGAAGTCTGGATCGTTAGCACCTAGGCGCGCAAAGTACACTTTTGAATCTGCTACTGCACTTGTTATCAAGCTGTAGTAGCTGTTGCCGTGTAACCAAGATACAAGAGAGCTACCTTCAACGTTACCACTAGCTAAGTTCCATAGATGCTGATAACCAAAGTTTTCACCCATTGGGCGCAATGTAGATTCTGTGCTGTATTCAAAGTCGGTACGAATGATTTGACCAGAAAAGTGAACGGGGAGATCGTAAGAGTGCTCTTTGTCCGCTTTGATACGGTAAACGTCAATAACCAATGGTTTCTCGAATTCTTCTATGTCAGCCAGTAGCACTGAACGCTGCATATCCACGCCTTCATAGTACTCGCTGATTTTACCGCTCATACCTTGCAGTTTTGCATCATCAGCTTTAAAGAACTGCTTCGAGCCAAAACGAGACTCCGCGGTTGCCGTGTCGAAGTTGTTTTGCGTTCTTTGATCAACTGTTACTGTGTTATGCGCGACCGTCTGCTTACAGTACGACTTGTTCTCAGGAATATAGCGACCACCAAACTTAGGCTCTACGTTTACCCAACGACCGAAACCATAATCGTGCAGAACTTCTTGTCCACGATTAAATACGCTTAGATGAAGCCCATCGTAATGACCGTGGTCAAGAGCAGAGTGATACTGGTGATCAGAGCCGTGTTGACCAAACCATAGAAGAGCCATCGTATCATCGTCTTGAGTATCTCGATGACGGAGAATAGTAAGTCCACCTTTCTCACCTTTAGGACCGTCAGTGACAAACAAGCTACCCCAGTTAAACGGCTTAATTTCATCCGCAGCATCAACTGCATCAGACAGAGTTTTACCTGCAGATTGAACCCAGACGTCTTGTTGGTGGTTTGCCATGCTAAGCAGCGTTTCGCTTTGCTCATAGCGGTGGTAGCACACGCTTGTCGCCATAATAACGCCTTCATCATTAATGCTGATGGTTTTCGACGAATCGTTTAGTGCTGGTAGTGTGCCGTCTGGGAAAGCTGTAGAGAATACCGCGTAAGAAGTCGTCTTGATCACTGAGTCGTTAAACTCATAGATACCGATCTCTGGTTGACGACGCTCAATCGCTTCTGCGAACAGATAGATTGGACGCAGCGAGAAGCGGTGGTAGTAAGGACCTTCCATATAGTAGCCGTCTGGCGAGAACAGTTGGTCTAGCTGAGCTAGGAAACCGCCGCTTACTTTGTCAAGCTTCAGACCGTAAAGCGCTTTATCAACAGACTGTTGATCGTTGATCGCATAGCCACAAATACCCACAGCGGCTACTGCCCACAGACCGTGGTTGTGGACGATGTCGAAGTCGTGACCATAAGTCACAACGAAAAGGTCGATCATCTGTTTGAATAGGTCTGTTTCGATGTGTTGCTTTTGCTCATCCGAAAGCGTGTGGTACACGCAGCTGTATGCGCAAGATGCGTAAAGCATCCACATGTTTTCGTTTAGCGTTTGGTGGAAGATTTTACCCGGTGGGTTAGTATCACGGCTAACGTTGCTTTCCAGTGTTGGATAAACATTCGCGTACGCGGTTAGCATCTCTACGATGTAGTCACGGTATTTAGTTTCCTCAGTGATAAGGAACAAACGACCAGCTAAGTCGATATGAATATAGTTTTGCTTATGACGGTTATGCTCGTAACCGCCGCCTTCACCGTGGCCAGGGACTTCAATGCCCACTTCAGCCATGTAGTCATTCACTTGAGCAATATCACGCGCTAGTTTCTTACCTAGCAAGGTTTCCTTACCTAGATCTTTGCGCAGCTCCGCTGCTTCCTCAAAGTTCAATAGTAGTGGTTGATAGCTCATTTATAGTGTCTCCTGCTCAATCGCGAAACAGCCAACCCAAGAGTAGGTTTTGCCTGCGATCTCAGCATTGTTAGTTGTATCTTTAGTAACTTGTGGGTTGTTGCTCACCATTAGCGTAAAGCGAGAGGTTTCCGTCTCAATCTCTACCACTGACGCTTGCGCGTTGTGACCAACAACTTGAATATTTTTAACGCTGCCACGGGCACTGACCGATTGCTCAAACTCTTCGTTGAAGTAACCGTGTGTCTCAATTACCGATGCGAATAGAGTGTCTTCACCCTTAGTGCGAAGAATAAAGCTTTGCTCACTACGTAGGTTAAAGCTTGGGTCATTGGCGCCCGTGCGAGTGAAGATAACCTCGCCATTGTCATTCGAGCTGGTACCTAGCCAAGTATAGTAGCTGTCTTCTTGTAGCCAGCTGACTAGCGCCGTCTCGTTTGCTTCGCCTTGTGCTACATTCCAAAGGTGGCGATAGCCAAGCTCTTCGCTCAATACGTTGAGCTCTTTATGTGCCTGGTATTCAAAGTTGGTGCGGATCACCTGACCATCAAACTGATGCGAATAATCGTACTGGTGCTCACCTTCGCCTGTTAGGCGAAATAGATCGATGAGTAATGGCGCTTCAAGATCGTCATGTTTCAACATGAACACGCTGCGCTGCTGCTGCACACCATCGTAGTGCTCATTAGCAAAAGCGCTCATACCAACGATTTGCTCGTTGTCCGCTGCAAAGAAGTGCGGCAGACCGTGTACGCTGTCAGCTCGTTCTACGTCAAAGTAGTTCTGGCACGTTTCGTCAACCGTCACTGCGTTGTGAGCAATCGTCTGACGAGCATAGGTTTTGTTCTCGTCTAGGTAGCGTCCACCAAACTTAGGTTCAACGTTAACCCAACGGCCAAAGCCGTATTCACGAAGCACTTCTTTACCTCGGTTGAAGTAAGAAATACCCAGCGTATCAAAGTTGCCATGTCCCATGCCGTGCTGACCATAGTTCATCACTAGCTGAAATACGTCTTTGTTCTTGTCTTGGACACGCATAAAGCCTTGCGCACCACGGTCACCATTTGGTCCTTCGTTTAACTCAACGCTTGGCCAGAATGGAAGACCAACATCAGTTGCTTTTTCAAACGCTTGTGATAGCTCTAGACCACAACCGTGAACCCACACAGAGTCTTGGATCTTCGCCATACCGAGTAGGTTATCGTTGATACCATAGTGCTTGGCGTACTGACTTACTGCGACCTGCACACCCGCATCATTGATGCTCATGGTGCGAGATGCATCGTTAAGTGCTGGGAACTGACCATTTGGGTAGGCCGTTGCTAGCATCGCCTCAACCGTGTTACCAATCACACCATCTTTGTAATTGAAGATGTCGAGTTCTGGCATATGACGATGAAGAACCTCAGCAAACACACACAGTGGACGAATCGCATAGCGGTGGTAATAAGGACCTTCAATGTAGTAACCCGACGGAGCAAACAGCTGAGTGATCTGCGCTAGGAAACCACCCGTGCCGTTGTTCTCAAGACCAAATACGGATTTCTCTAGGAACTCACGACGGTTAACCGCTAGGCCACAAATACCAACAGCCGCTACTGCCCAAACACCGTGGTTATGAATACGGTCGAAATCATGGCCGTATTTCACAGTGAACATGTCCAGCATTGGGTTAAACAGACGGTCAACCACGTTTTGGCGCTCTTCTTCACTCATGGTTGCGGCAACACATGAGTATGCAAGGCTAGTAAACATTAGCCATACGTGTTCGTTTAGAATTTGGTGGAACAGACGCCCTGTTGGGTTCGTGTTCTTTTGAACATGAAAATCGAAGGTGAGATATAGGTCTGCGTACATTGCCAGTAAATCACGCGCAAACTTAGCGTAACGATCATCCCCCGTAATGAGGAACATACGACCCGCTAGGTTCATGTAAGTATAATTTTGCTTGTGGCGGTTGTGCTCGTAGCCAGCCGCTTCACCGTGACCTGGTACTTCAAGAGGAAGCTTCATGAATGCTTCAACATCTTTGATGCTTTTTGCAATCCCTTTACCCATTAAGGTATCGCGACCGAGCTCTCTTCGTAATTGCTCTATTTCGTATTCGTTTAACAGTATGGGTTGAACCAATGTGGACATTTTCACCCTCAAAATCTATTGAATCTATAAATTCGACCCATATAAAGTAATACAATATGCATTATTGTCATACAAGAAATCAGACAAAAGTGGACATTAGTCACATTTAACCAAGGATGTGCGATATGAACACTACTATTCATGGGCACAAACTGGTAGATTACACATTATCAAAACGACGTTTTAATAATAAAACAGATCAAGTTCACATAATGGTAAGCTTATTG
Organism: Vibrio sp. McD22-P3; assembly: GCF_021568915.1. Lineage (NCBI taxonomy): Bacteria > Pseudomonadati > Pseudomonadota > Gammaproteobacteria > Vibrionales > Vibrionaceae > Vibrio > Vibrio sp. McD22-P3. The sequence continues at coordinate 166,622 of NZ_JAKGTN010000002.1, read as the reverse complement.
TATTACAAATATGTGAATCTACTTATTATGACGTCAACGAATTTAAGAGTAGACATTAACTTGGTCTAGGAGGCAGTTAGTGCACCGTTTTTTCTCTGCTGATGAACACCCGTGGGAACAGGTGAGTCAAGGCATCAAACGTAAGATTGTCGGCTTTACCGATGATCTGATGGCGATCCATCTTTGTTACGACAAAGGGGCAAGCGGCACGATACATAGGCATGAAATACACGATCAGATTGTTTATGTCGTCAGTGGCCGTTTTGAAGCTATCGTCGATGGGCAAAAGCGTGAGTTAAAGGCGGGTGATGCATTTATGGTGAAAAAGCTGCTTGACCATGGCGCCACCGCACTAGAACAAGATAGTGTTCTACTCGATATTTTTTCTCCTTCACGTGAAGACTGTTTAAGTTAATCACTCCAAAGTGGGATCGCACACAATGAACCAATATAAAATCGCTATCATCGGCGAATGCATGGTAGAACTACAGCGCAAAGGTGACCTTTTAAAACAAGCCTTTGGCGGTGATACGCTCAATACTGCACTATATCTATCTCGGCTAACTCATGCCCATGACATTAAAGTAAGTTACATTACAGCACTAGGTAACGATCCGTTCTCGGCTGAGATGATGGAGGGCTGGAATCAAGAAGGTATCGATACAAGCTTGATTCTGCGCCTTAATGACAAAATGCCGGGCCTATACCACATTGAAACCGATGAAACTGGTGAGCGTACCTTCTTTTATTGGCGAAATGATGCAGCGGCCAAATTCGTTTTCGACCAACAAGAGTCAGAACAACTCATCGACACCTTGTTAGGTTACGATGCGGTTTACTTAAGTGGTATTACCCTTGCGATCCTGACTGATTCAGGACGCGATAAGTTATTCGGCTTCCTAAAAGCATTTAAAGAGAAAGGCGGGCATGTCTTCTTTGACAACAACTTCCGCCCGAAACTGTGGGCAGATCAGCTCACAGCAATCAATACTTACAAAGCGATGCTTAGCTATACCGATACTGCCTTGTTAACATTTGAAGATGAACAGGCCTTGTTTGGTGACATGTTTGTTGAGCAATGTATTGAACGCACAAGCGAAGCTGGCGTCTCAGAGATTGCCATTAAGCGAGGTGCAAAAGATTGCTTGGTTATTGTGAACGATCAGGCTAATTACGTCGCACCTAAACCAGTTGATAATATTATCGACACCACTGCAGCTGGCGACTCATTTAGCGCAGGTTACCTAGCGAAACGCCTAACTGGCGGCGATGCTCTAAAGTCAGCCGCAATGGGTCACAAAGTCGCAGGTACGGTTATTCAGCATCGCGGTGCCATTATTCCCAAGAACGCAACACCAACTCTTGATTAGTAGGACAAATAAAATGACGACATTAAACGAACAGCTAGCAAGCTTGAAAGTAATTCCAGTAATTGCCATCAACAAAGTTGAAGACGCTATTCCACTAGGTAAAGCGTTAGTTGACAACGGTATGCCATGCGCTGAAATTACGTTCCGCACTGAGTGTGCAGCTGAAGCTATCTCTGTAATGCGTAAAGAGTTCCCTGAAATGCTTATCGGCGCAGGTACTGTGCTGACTAACGCGCAGGTTGACCAAGCAATTGAAGCGGGTGTTGATTTCATCGTAAGTCCTGGCTTTAACCCACGAACAGTCCAATATTGTTTGGATAAAAACGTACCAATTGTACCGGGCGTAAATAACCCAAGCCTTGTTGAGCAAGCAATGGAGATGGGTTTACGTACACTTAAGTTTTTCCCTGCAGAACCTTCAGGTGGCGTAAACATGCTAAAAGCACTTACGGCGGTTTACCCAGTAAAATTCATGCCTACAGGCGGTGTAAGCCTCAAGAACGTCGACGACTATCTGTCTATCAAGTCAGTATTGGCTTGTGGCGGTACATGGATGGTTCCTACCAACCTAATAGACGAAGGTCGCTGGGAAGAACTCGGTCAACTGGTTAAAGATGCAGTTGCACACGTAAACTAATCCGTATTGACCTTGCAGTTTAATTCGGGAATTAGCGAGCCATTGGCTCGCTTTTTTTGTCCCACAATAAGTGCATATCTGCCCACTTTCGCTTGAAGTCTTCACCGTTTGAAAAAGCATAGGCGTAACAACCGCACAATAGGCAAAGCAAATTCAAATATAACTCGTTCATAACTCGTTGATTTGTATTAGAGTTAATTTGTGAGGATTTATGTATCGTTTTCCACACAAAATAAAGATGCGTCTCCCATCACACTTTAAGCTTATTGTAATACAAAACTACAAGACGATTATTTACTATAATCGTCAGTATGAATGATATAAGGCTGAAACATGACTATTGATACTCTTGTAGTACTCGCCTACTTCTTTTTCCTGATCGCTATCGGTTGGATGTTCCGTAAATTCACCACGTCGACCAGTGATTACTTTAGAGGTGGCGGTAAGATGTTATGGTGGATGGTAGGTGCTACCGCTTTCATGACACAGTTTTCAGCATGGACGTTTACAGGTGCCGCAGGACGCGCGTTCAACGACGGTTTCGTTGTTGTAATCCTATTCTTAGCCAATGCATTTGGCTACTTCATGAACTACCTCTACTTCGCACCAAAATTCCGTCAGTTACGAGTAGTAACGGCAATTGAAGCGATTCGTCAACGCTTCGGTAAAACTTCAGAGCAGTTCTTCACTTGGGCTGGTATGCCAGACAGCTTGATCTCAGCCGGTATTTGGTTGAACGGTCTAGCAATCTTCGTGGCAGCTGTATTCAACATCCCGATGGAAGCAACAATCGTTGTTACTGGTCTAGTACTGATGCTAATGGCAGTAACAGGTGGTTCATGGGCGGTCGTAGCATCTGACTTCATGCAGATGTTGGTCATCATGGCTGTGACAATCACCTGTGCAGTTGCAGCGTACTTCCACGGTGGTGGTCTAGGAAATATCGTAGATAATTTCCAAGGCGACTTCATGATGGGTAATAACCTGAACTACGTGAGCATCTTTATCCTTTGGGTAGTGTTCATCTTCGTTAAACAGTTCGGTGTTATGAACAACAGCATCAACGCTTACCGTTACCTATGTGCTAAAGACAGTGAGAACGCGCGTAAAGCGGCTGGTCTAGCCTGTATCCTAATGGTCGTTGGCCCACTAATTTGGTTCCTACCACCATGGTACGTAGCAGCATTTATGCCTGACTTTGCTGAGCAATATGGTTCAGTAGGCGGTGACGCAGCATACCTAGCATTTGTGCAGAATGTAATGCCAGCAGGCATGGTGGGTCTACTTATGTCAGCTATGTTCGCGGCGACTATGTCTTCGATGGACTCTGGTCTAAACCGTAATGCTGGTATCTTTGTGATGAACTTCTACAGCCCTATTGTTCGCCCTCACGCGTCTCAAAAAGAGCTAGTTATAGTAAGTAAACTTACCACTATCATGATGGGCTTTATCATCATCGGTATTGGTTTGTTTATTAACTCGTTGCGTCACCTGAGCCTATTCGACATCGTATTGAACGTTGGAGCGCTTATCGGCTTCCCAATGCTGATACCTGTGCTACTTGGTATGTGGATTCGCAAAACGCCAGATTGGGCTGGTTGGGCAACACTTATCGTCGGTGGTTTCGTTTCTTACATCTTCGGTATCTCACTACAAGCAGAAGACATCGAGCACCTGTTTGGTTTGGAGCAAGCTCTAACAGGTCGTGAGTGGGGAGATCTTAAAGTTGGATTGAGCTTAGCAGCACACGTTGTGTTCACTGGTGGCTTCTTCATCCTAACGACTAAATTCTACCGAGGACTATCGCCCGAGCGTGAGAAAGAAGTAGAACAATTATTTACCAACTGGAATACCCCGATTGTTGCAGAAGGTGAAGAGCAGCAAAATCTAGATACTAAACAGCGTTCAATGCTAGGTAAACTTATCAGTGTGGCTGGTTTCGGTATCCTTGCTATGGCTCTAATTCCAAATGAACCAACAGGACGCCTATTGTTCCTACTATGCGGTTCAATGGTACTGACTGTGGGAATCCTATTGGTTAACGCATCTAAATCTGGTTCAACGAAAAAAGCGCAAATTGCCAGCTAATCATTAAACTCAACAGAAAGCCGCGCAGAGTCTTCTCTGGGCGGCTTTTTTTTGCTAAACGTAAGTGAAACTTAGTCCATCATTTCCTTCATACACATCTCACACAACTTTGGTTTCGGTCTTGTTCGCTGATACTTTAACCAAAACTCAGGTTCGGCTTTGGTGACAAAAATCCCGCCAAGCAAAGGTAAAAGTAGACCCACAGATACTAACGAGATCGAGTTCCCAGCAATCCATGTAGAAATACTCAATGCGATAAGCGGAAAGAACAGAAAACAGATCGAAGCAGTAAACGGCGTAGACACCTGGCCTAATTTGAAATACGCCACAATGCCGCCGACACTGGCAAATACCCCTAGGTACAACACCGCTGTCATCGAGTCCAATGTGAACAGGCTTATGTCTGGTTGCTCAATCACCCAAGAAGTGAACAACAAAAACAATGACGCAAGAAAGCTTGGCACCGCATTATAGGTCAGCACTGGCGTGCCTTTGCAAAACCGTTCCACAAACACATACATAACTGCATGAATCGCTACCGCCCCCCCTAGGGCAGCAAAGCCAACCAAGTAGTTTTTGCCTCCCAATTTCATCTCTGTCGCCAGAATCAGAATGAGACTTAACACCGCGACTAACAGTCCTGCGATTTGAACTTTTCGCAGGCGTAAACCAAGAAACAGGCTCGACATAACCATCACCGCAATTGGCATGTTGGCGAAGATAATCGAAGCCAACCCAGAGGAAATATATTGCTCGCCAAATATCATCAACGTAAACGGAATCGCGAAGTAGAAAATTGCGACCACATACATCCACGCTCGCTTTCCTTTAGGAAAGAATAACGGTTGTTTTAGGTATTTCGCCAGCATCACCAATAGAGGCGCAGCGATGAGAAAACGCATGCCCGTTGCGAAAATTGGTGGAATAGTCTCAACGGCCACTTCCATTGCAAACCACGTCGTTCCCCAAATAAGGCACACTGAGACAAACAGTAAAATAGGTAGCTGTTTATGCGACATCACAACCTCCTAATTTACTACAACGAATGAGATAGCACAGAGGCGTGGCATTGAGCTTGCCACAAGCTTTGGATTTAGTTTTCATTTTTTATTCCCATCACAGGATGTTGCAAATAGCTCTATTTGCACGCACAACAAGTCCGCGTGAGTAATCACGCAATAAAATTGTTAACAGCGAAGCGCTGTAAGACAGGAACTAGGCGATGGGAGGTCGGTAGAGCGAGTGCATATCTGCGCTCGTATAAAGACTAGCCAGTCTTTGTGTGAGTTCATAACGATACGGAGCAAGGCGAGAATCTTGTGGCGTCTCAACTAAAGCAGAGCCTGATGCGTGACCATGGGAACAACACTGCTTTTCGAAGCAGGTTCCTCCAGGCTCACAACAGCCTGATTCCTCAGTTTGCAATGTATCGGAGGTGATACCGCAGAGCTTCACATGCATGACTTGCGCCATGCTCAGTGTTGATTGCGGTGACGAGACATCTGCACGCACAGCACCACTGGATAATACGAGTATTACCAGGATCGCGAGCAAGCTACAGATTGCAGATACGCTTTTAGCGAGCATCACAACGTCTCATTCAAGTAAGTAGAAAAAACACTTAAAAATTCTGAGTCTGAAGATACCTATCCAAGTTGCAACACACAATAGCCTTTGAGACGACTTTACATTTTTTTACGCGAATTTGGTGACCTGTATTAGCGCAACGATACCTTTGTGTGAATAACGCTACTTTGTAGAAATAACGTTAGGTTGAACCATCGCTCTCGTGGACCGTTACTAACAATAATCCAACTTGCGTACCCAATCATCAAAACGTCGTAGCCAATCGTCGGCATCACTTCCTTCTCGGACATAGACGCCAAACCCATGTCCACCTCGCTCAAATAATGTGAGTTCACTAGACACAGATGCTGCTACTAGTGCATTGTGCAGCTTAAGGCTATGTTCGACTACAACAACATCATCGTCTTTAGCGTGCATAATGAGCATCGGGGCAACATCTGGGGAAATACGTTCATCAATAGACAACAAACTTATTTGCTGCTCATCGTTTAAGGCATTAACGACATTCTCATAAGAGCCCAGATGCGTGACACCAGAGGTCATTGACACCACAGGATACATTAAACAAGTGAAGTCTGGTCGGTTAGACCGCGTATCGGTACTTAACCATCCTGCTAAATGACCACCTGCGGAAAAGCCCATGATACCTACCCTTGCCATGGGGACTAGCTGGCGAATCAAAGTCAATGCTGCTCTTGCATCGACGATGGGCGCAAGCTTTTCTATGTCAGAGCCATTGTTTTTTATAGGCAGTCGATAATTTAAACAGAACGCATGATAACCCATTTCGCTAAGGCACTTTGCCACCTCTACGCCTTCATTATCAATCGATACAATTTGATAGCCTCCACCAGGAATAATGAGAATGGCGTGACCGTTGCTTCGCTCCGGATGAAATTCAAGTAGTTCAGGGTGGGATATCTCGGAAATGAGCCGATGAGGATAGCGGAGCGGAGTTTGCGAATCGTTTACTTCCATTGGAGAGCGTTCCGAAAAACCATCACCTTGCTCTAGGGAATGGACTGTGACCGCTGGGAATAACTCCGAAAGGGAATAAATAGATTGCATCAAATTACTCGTTATTGTTCTTTAAGTTAAATACCAAAGTAAAACGCTTCTTACATGTCCACAAGCGTTTATTGTATAAACAATGAGCCGCTTCTCAGTACAAAAAAGCCGACCAAACGTCGGCTTTTAAAACTTCAATGCACAATATATTAGTCGATAAGTGTGCGCACATATTCTGCCAGTTCCGGTTCTTGGCAGTTGGAGAAAAAGCATTCCTGAAACTGAGCACTACCGACCGCCGTTTTCACCAACTCTTGGTCAATTGCCTTCAGTGACTCCACAACATCTTTGCAAACTGCAGCTTTTACTTCTGACAAAATCGCAGCATTTTTTTGTTGAGGTTCGGCACGTTCAATAGGGTAACCTTCGCCGCGATTACCAGTGAAGGCCTTTTCAAAGATATAACGTACATTCAGTTCACCGGCCCAGCCAAAGCCTTTCGCAAACGCCAGTGAAATCGCATTACCGTTGTTAATTTGATTGAAAAGAAATGCATCAGATGGCTCTAGGCAGTAACCACATATCACTCCTGGGTGAAGGTTGCTTGCCATCATCGCGCCCTGGCCTGTGCCACAGCCAGTCACGATGAAGTCTACTGCTTTTGAGTTCAGTAGGATGCTCGCCATAATGCCAAGGTGAATGTAAGTTAAGTGGTGATCGTTTTCATCAGTCATGCCGACATTGAATACATCGTGGCCTAGATTGCCAGCGACAAGGTTTAGCTCAGAAGCAACCATCGCATTTTTTGGTGCTTGGCTGTTTTCCATCATTAGTGCAATTTTCATAGTAGTTCCCCGACGAAAAGGCTCGTCAATAGTTTAATCTTAAACAAAATCTTTGCGCATTGGTGTGAACGTATCGATAAGCGTACCGGCTTCGACACAGACACAACCGTGTTCAATATCTGGCTGCTTATACATGGTGTCACCGGCCTTAACGATGTGCTTTTCATCGCCAATCGTGAACTCAAAAGCGCCAGACAATACGTAAGTAAGCTGCTCATGTGGGTGCGAGTGCATCGCACCAATCGCACCTTTCTCAAAATGGACTTCAACCGACATCATGTTGTCGTTGTGTGCAAGAACCTTACGGCGCACACCGTCACCTAAGTCTTCTAATTGAACATCTTTGTTGAATACGAACATGTGTAAAAACCTATTATGTTTGTGATTCGTTAGATACCAAATCTGTTGATTTGCGTAATCGATAAATGGTGACTAAGTTCGTCACTATCAGCGTTGCTTCCAGTAAGGTGCCCCCAATTGAGCCAACCAAAACATTGTTGATTAACCAACATGTCGCCCCAACCAAAAAGCCAACGCGCATTGCCACACCGCTAAGAACAAACATTGAGAATGTCCCGATCACTGTGCCAATGATGGACCATAACTGCCCGACACCATCAGCAATCCAATAACCAAATCCACCTGCAACAACAATGAAAACGGCTGCTACAAGTTTGGAACGTGTATGTATTGATGCCAAGGTTCTGGCTGCCGATAATCCGGCAGCCACGGCAGAGACGGTTGAACCTAGTAGTAAGTAGTGGAGAAGATGATTGATATTAAAGACGAACATTAAGATTTTGAGCTGCCTGTCACTTTTTTGGTAAAAGGTGGAGATGCCTAAACCAAAACTCAAAAAACCCAATGCTTGTCCGACAGAAAATAGGTCAATCATCCTCTCTTGAGCCTATTAGCGAGACAACCAACCACCATCAACAGCGATAGTGTAGCCATTGATATAGTCAGACGCTTTCGATGCCAAGAATACACATGGGCCGGCTAAGTCTTCCGGCGTGCCCCAACGGTCTGCTGGAATACGCTCTAAAATTTCAGCATTGCGTTTTTCATCAGCGCGAAGCGCTGCTGTGTTGTTCGTCGCCATGTAACCCGGAGCAATCGCATTAACATTAATGCCTTCTTTTGCCCACTCGTTGGCCATCAAACGAGTCACACCCATCACACCACTTTTTGAAGCCGTGTAAGACGGCACTCGAATACCACCTTGGAATGACAGCATGGAAGCCACGTTGATAATTTTGCCGCCTTCACCTTGGGCGATGAACTGCTTAGCCACCGCTTGTGACATAAAGAACACCGACTTGATGTTGATATTCATCACGTCATCCCAATCTTGCTCCGAGAAGTCGATGGCGTCATTGCGACGAATGATGCCGGCATTGTTTACCAATATGTCAATGCGACCTAACTCCGTAACAGCTCGATCAACGATACCTGGAATGTCGTCTAGCTTCATTAAGTTAGCGCGAATATCAATAAACTTACGACCCGTCTCCGCCATCATCGCAATCGTCTCTGACGGTTCAACAATGTTGACACCAACGATGTCACAACCTGCTTTAGCAAGTCCAAGAGCCATTCCTTGACCAAGGCCAGTATCACAACCAGTTACTACTGCTACTTTGCCTTCAAGGCTAAACGAATCAAGAATCATAGTCTGTTCCTTTGTAGTGAATGTGCGGTGAACGATTAAAGGGGGTGTTCACTCTGTTGAAATCTACATTACACAAAAAATGACACACCTGAAAGTTATTTTTGAAATTGCGTTTTATTTTTTTAGTTTCGTTCTCTTGAATGTGATAAATGTCTCACAACTTGGTTTTAAATAAATGAAATGGCTTTTCGAAACTACTGACTCATTCAAACATGTCAGGTATAATCTGCAGCTATTGAAAATGACACAGAGCGTGAAATGGAAAAATCAACTCAACCAGAAGCCGTATCGTCAGTACTAAAAGTATTTAACATTCTCTCAGCGCTGGCTGATCAAAAAGAGATCGGTGTATCAGAGCTCTCTCAACGTTTGATGATGTCAAAAGCGACAACCTATCGCTTTTTGCAAACAATGAAGACACTCGGGTTTGTTGAGCAGGAAGGGGAAGCCGATAAATACGCACTGACACTAAAGTTGTTTGAGCTTGGTTCAAAGGCTCTAGAGCATGTCGACCTTATTGACCTTGCCAACACTGAGATGGCGAAAATCTCTAAGATAATCAATGAGACGGTTCACCTAGGCTCCATTGACGAAGATTCCATCATCTACCTGCACAAAATTGACTCTAGTTACCACCTACGTATGCACTCTCGCATCGGTCGCCGTAATCCGCTTTACAGCACCGCGATTGGCAAAGTACTCATGTCTCATATGGATGAACAGGAAGTGCGAAATCTATTGACTGACGTTGAGTTTAAGAAACACACGCAACATACGCATGAAAACGTCGACCAGCTGCTTGAAGAATTAAATCTTGTTCGTGAGCAACACTTTGGTGAAGACAATGAAGAGCAAGAGCCAGGACTACGCTGTATAGCGGTTCCAGTTTACGACCGATTTGGCGCTCCTATTGCGGCTATCTCAGTTTCATTCCCTACGATTCGATTCGAGGAAAGCCGTAAACAAGAGTATATCGCTCTCCTCCATACAGCAGGACGTAACGTTTCTGAGCATTTGGGCTACCATAAGTACCCTATTTGACATTGATAAAATAAAAAAGCAGCACACGTGCTGCTTTTTTTGCCACCAAATTACTTATTGAAACGCTATTTCATTTAAGGGATTAATATGGGAACCTCAGCTTCAAACAATATTCTTGATTTCTTGATTCATCTCGATCCTTTCGATCTTCTTCCAAAACCCGTCGTTGAGTCACTGGCCAGCGCGGTGACCGTCAAATACCTCGCCAAGGGGGAAACTATTGAATTTCATTCCATGTGCGAGAAGCGTTACCTCTATGTGATTCGAAAAGGTGCAATTGAGCAAAGAACCCAAATCAATAAGCTACGAGCTAGGCTTGGAGAGGAAGATCAATTTGGATTTACTTTCCTAGAGCCGCTTAAAGAAGCTGAAGATGGCTATCGAGCAGAAGCGATTGAAGATTCATTACTTTACCTCATACCGCACGCCAATATCCAAGAAACGTGCGAACAGCATCCCGAGATAAAAGACTACTTTGCGGCTACGGCCAAAACACGTTTACACTCTGCGATACGCTCGATCGTCAACAAAGAAGACAAAAGCCTGTTTTTTCGGAGTGTTGGTGAAGTAGCTAGTGAAAATATCACAGTCTCTGACTATAACGACTCAATTATTGATGTCGCCAAAGCCATGTGTGGCAAACGCCGCAGTTCATGTGCTGTCGTACTAAAAGAACGCGAAATTGTCGGCTTAGTCACGGACCGAGATATGACACAACATGTTGTTGCCCAAGGGGTGGATACCCATCAACCGATACATGAAGTCATGACTCGTAATCCAATCTTGATAAACAGCGAAGATAAAGTAATTCAAGCGATTTCACTTATGCTGCAATACAATATTCGCTGCCTGCCTGTCATTGCCAATCACGAAGTAAAGGGCTTATTGACCACCACTCACTTAGTTCACAACCATCGAACTCAGTCGCTATTTCTGATTGAAAAGATCAAATACGCGAACTCGATAAGTGCCCTTGCGAATCTTCGAGATGAAAAGGAAACCATTTTCCAAGCCTTAGTCGAAAGTGGCGTGAGTGCCGAGATTCATGGCCAGGTCATGTCGATGATCATGGATGCGTTCAATAGGCGAATAATCCAACTAACCGAAGAAGTGCTCGGGCCACCCCCTTGTGACTATGCATGGATGGTTGCGGGATCTCATGCTAGAAACGAAGTGCACATGCTGTCAGATCAAGACAATGCTTTGGTTCTTGCAGAAGATGCAACCGAGAATGACCGATACTACTTCGCCTACTTTGCCATGCGCGTGTGTAACGGACTCGCGGCCGTTGGCTACCCTTTATGCAGCGGTAAATACATGGCTGCTACAGCAAAGTGGAACCAAAATGTAAGTCGCTGGAAAGACTACTACACGAAATGGGTGGCCAGTCCTGAGTACAACAAACTGCTCAGTATCAGTGTCTTCATGGAGATACGCTGTGTCTACGGGAATGCAGAACTTGTCGATACGCTTCAAAACCACCTACACCAAACTATTCATGCAAACCCTCGCTTTATCCCAGCGCTGACACGCGATGCCATCGAAACCTCACCACCACTTGGTATTTTTAACAGCTTGGTTTTAGAGAAGAGTGGCGACAATACCAAATCACTCAACATCAAAAAGTTTGCCCTGAACCTAATTATCGACCTCGCTCGCATATACAGCCTAGCCGCTGGAGGCTCTTTAACAGGAACAGAAGAGCGTTTTCGGTATGCCGTGGAGCAAGGTACATTGTCTCAAGACAGTTGCGACAACATCATTGGTGCTTACCGTTTTCTGATGCAGGTTCGCTTTAGACACCAACTCAACGCCCAAGTGCGTGGCGATACCCCAGATAACAACATCCGCCCTGATGAGTTCAGCAGTTTTGAACGTAAGCACTTGAAAGACGCGTTCAAGATCATTAGTGAACTGCAGGACGTCGCAAAACTCAAATTTGTAAACGGGTTCTGATATGTTGGCCAAAACCTTACAAAAGCTCTTCTCGAAAGGCGATAACATCGAAGCTCTGCACCAATCTATGCAAGCCAAACACTGGCCTTCTCATGCACTTGAGCATTACTTTGCCCACCCTCTCCCCAATGCAGAGCGCCCTGTGTCCGAGCAACAATTTGTTGCCCTCGATTTTGAAACGACGGGGTTAGATCCAGACTCTGATAGGATCCTGTCTATTGGAACGGTGGAGTTAAACTACGAAGAGATTAATTTAACCAGTGTCAGTGAAGTGATTTTGCGACAAGATGTAACTATTCGCCCGGAAAGCGCCGTCGTTCATGAAATTATGCCAACGCAAGTTCGAGAACAAGGCATAGAAGCTGAGCTTGCGCTCGACCGATTGATCGAACATCTTCGTGGTAAAACCATCATTGCCCACAGCGCAGGTATTGAGTATGGCTTTTTGTCGTCATACCTCAAAAGGCGCTACCAGATTGAAAAGCTACCTTGTTACATGATAGACACCTTGTCGCTTGAGAAACGATTTAGCTACTTAGGGAAAAATCGAGGACATTCCAGCTTTCAGCTCGATGACCTGCGGCAACACTATAATTTACCTGATTATTACGCTCACTCAGCGGCCAGTGATGCACTAGGATGTGCCGAGCTATTTTTAGCACAAGTCAAAAGGTTAAAACTCTGTCATCGTCCGTTAAGTGAGGTAATTTATCGGCCTTAAAATGCAACGCAGCTGTATTTTAACGTGCTGCTATACGCTCTTTTTCAAATCCATGACTGTTGGATTGTAGGTTGTCAGATAACCGCTTGAGTTCAATGGAGCTCGATGAAAACTGCTCAATTCTATTTAAGTTTGCTTCTTGAACCTTAAGCAGTTGCTCAATGGATAGGTAAACCTGCTCAGAAATGGCCAACTCATTTTTTGTCGACTGTTTTAAATCAGCGACAATACTCTGAACATCACTCGCTCCTTGCTTAACTTGACTGAAAATCACACCAACCTGTTCAGATTTGGCCTCGCTTTGTGAGATTTTTTCAATTAGCCCTCTCAAGTCATTGGAAACATGTTCAGACTCCGACAAGATATGCTCACTCATTTTAGAGATTTCCACCGTTGCATCAGACGTCCTTGCCGCTAGACTTCGAACCTCATCAGCGACCACAGCAAAGCCTCGCCCTTGATCGCCCGCTCTCGCTGCTTCAATGGCTGCGTTGAGAGCTAACAGGTTCGTCTGTTCAGCGATACCTTGAATCACCTCTACAACCCCTGTTATCTGCTCGTATTTTGCTGCTAAAAGACCAAAGCTGTGCAGTGAACCGTCTAGGCTAACACGAATGTCCTCAACCGAGCCCTCCATGGATTGAATTGCCGCTACTCCCTCCTCAGACAATGATTGCGACTGCAAAATATTCGATTGTGCCTTATCAATACCTATATTGATTTCCTCGATACTGAGTTCAAGAGCGTTCATAGAGTTGAGAGTGTCATCTGAAATCGAACGAATTTTACCTAGACTCTCCGTTGTTGCCGCGACATTACGATCTAAACTATCGGTAGACTGATTGATCATCACCGAAACCGAACTGATTTTATCGACAAACTGCTTCAATGAAGCCTGCATCTGGCGAACCGACTCTAGAATGCTGCCTCGTGGAACTGACTGAGCAACAAATTGAGCTAAGTGCCCATCTGCTATACGCTTCGTCAACGAAACAACGACACTCGGCTCACCGCCTACAGAGCGATAAATGCTGTGCGCAATGAGACCGATTATCAGCAATATCACCACTAAGATACCACCGCTGTAGATCAAAAGACGTGTCACAAGCTGCTGATAACTTTCTTCAACATCGTCCATATAAATCCCAAGACCCATCACCCACTTCAGCTCTGGAATCATCGTAATCGCACTTACCTTGGTCACCTTTTCCGACGAGTTTGGTTTGCTCACCTCGCCGACAACATAGTTGAACTCCTTATCCTTCAGCAGGTTTACATGCCGCGCATAAGAACTTTGGAAGGTCCCCAGTTTTTCGCTACGCACATGCACCCGAGCCATAGCATTGTGGTCATTAGCCCAAATGTAAGCATTACCCAAGCGGTAGGTAGACAGCGCAGCAATAACGCGTTGCTCAGCCTCTTTCGGAGAGCGGCTTTGCAATATCGCATCCGATGCTTGCTTCTTTGCAAACGAGAGTAGCGATGCCACCTCATGCTTTTTGGTTTCGACTAAAGATGTTTTTATTGATTCCAAGCTGACAAACACAATCAACGCGATACCCAACATCGCTGTAATCAGCAGCAAAGCGCCCTTTTTTATCAATGTCATAATCCCTCACTATAAAAAATGGCCACACTAACAATCTAGTGTGGCCATGCGGACAATCAGTTACAGTTAACCTCTAGAAGCTATAAGTGATGCCGATACGGCTTCGTAGTTGACGATCGCTTGAAGAGCTCGATACCGAAACATTGGCGAACTCAACATATGGGCGCCAACTCCAGTCTTCGCCTTTATAGCCAAGTTTGAACAGTGCATCCCAGTTGGTGTCACCGTTGTCGAATAACACTTGATCATCCAAACCTTTCTCATAGTTCGCTTCTAGGCCAAACTGAAAACCGTTGTATTTGTAATCAAGGTTCGCCGTGACTTTGCTCTTCTGTTCAGAAGAACGATCATCAGAGAAATTACGGAACTCGTGGCGATAGCGAAGCTTAGTCACAAACCCTGAATCAAAAGAGTACTGAGCGCGAAGCTGAGGTTTATAGGTCACGTGACCAGGGAAGAACGTAATTGGCATTCCTGGAATAAGCATCCAATTGTCATCAATTTTGTATTTGTAGCCGAAGTCGAATTCGTTGCCCTTCGATTGCCATTCTGAAAATGGTTTCCCCTTCTGCATCGCTTCAACGCCAAAATACATATTCCCAACACCAGCCCCAAGTTTTACACGACTAGCGTATGTTTCACTTTCATGTTTATATTCTTGACGAAAATCGAGAGATGCCGCAGAAATAGAGGCACTAGCAACCAATGCCACAACCGCAGTTGTAGCTATTTTATAGACCTTAGACACAGTTTAATTCCTTTTATTTGAATAGTAGGTTTGCAACTTTTTTGCTATTTACTTTTTCTTTACTCAGCTCAGAAATAGCGTCGGTAAATACCGGATCACCATATGCTTTCTGCGCATAAAGTAAATTCACATAGGCTTTCGAACCATCAAAGCCTTTTAATTCTTTGTATTGCCACTTATCAGGTTGATTAGCATGTTTAGCGATATATTGATAACCTTTTGCTAAAGAGTGCTTATCAACTTCATAATTCCAAACGTCGATGCCAAGCTTGTCTCCGAAGTGACCAAGATGACTGTAGGCTTCTAGGTTGAAGTTTGAATAATGCCAAGGGCGAGTCCGTTCTAGCTCTCCATGCTGACGCCCATTCATATCAAATTGACTGCCGATTCGGCGCATTTGCGTGATTCTCAAGCGCTGCTTTGCAATATCTTCTTGCCCGACAAAAATGGCAAAAGCAGCCACTTGTGCGTCATACCACGTACCATGATTGTTGTGCCAATTATCCTCTTCGAAACCATGATTACTGGTTAGAAGCCATTGGTTAAATTCACTAAACCAAGCAACCATGGCCTGATAGTCTTTCGGATCAAGTTGCTCTTGCAAGATGTTGATACTATCCAGCACTGGGATAAGTAAGCGACTATCAATAATGCCAATACCACGCCCATCAACAATTCCGGGGATTGCTTGAGCATGGTTGAGGTTAGGGTTCATTCGTGTTTTTGGATCAACAAACCATGCGCTAAGCTGAGCTTTCGCTTTGTCTGCATATGCTTGATTATCCGTGAAGTAATAAGCGAGACTCAGGTCTGTCACATCTTTGGCAAAGCGGATAAAACGCTGTTTGTCCGTAGCTGCGCTTTTAGTGGCCATATTATATTCACCATCACGGCGCACATAAGGCAAGCCATCTTCAGTATCTGGGTTCGGCCACCAGTATGGCCCAAAGCTAAAATAATCGTGTTTGTCACCACTGGCTGGTAATAGAGTTTTGTTCGTCACTGGATCTATTTCAGCATTGAGCGCCTTATCTGCTTTTGCAACTAATGTATCTATAGAATCTTGCTTCATTGTTAGATGTTGCTTGTTATATTCAAGCGCTGATGAATCATATGAAATAAAGTCAACATCACCCGCTACCGCCCCCCAAGACAAGGCGATGGAAATAGCAATCATACTTTTACTAACCATCATAAATCTCCTTATTAAAACTGAAATCATGATAATTGAAACATCGGTTTAAAAAGTCGATCACGATCATTTTATTTAGTTAGTCCTATATTAATAATGATAATTGTGATTTCAGTCAAATTTATAAACTCAAAGCCAACTCCAGAAAATTTAAATATGAAAAGGGCTCAAAAAGAGCCCTGTGATTTATATTATTTTAGATAAATAAATTCTAATAAGATCTAATTTTCACGTACTGGCAATTGTTGCTTGAACTAAATTTCACTACCTTGCCAGTGAGAGTGTCACCGCTGACATAGTTTGATGTCACGCTAATTGAACCGCTGCCATCAACACTGGATAACGTCCCCCTAAAATCACAGTGACTATTTGCATCACTATCCCATACTTGTACGGTTTTCCCTGCGAGATCTCTATCAATCGCTAAACAGGCTGCTTGGGATAGATCCAACTCCATTTTCTGCCCCCAACTGTATTGGGTTACGGCATCACATCCTTCGGATACGGGTGGATCAACGGGATCAACAGGCTCTTCTGGCTCAACCCCCTCTGGAGGCCAAGAACCTCCATCAACAGTGACACCAGAGGTTGGTATATGTTGATGTACGCCCTCTGCCAATGTTTGATTCCAAGTCGCTATTGGCTCTCCGTTAATATTGAGATGCTGGTAATTGCTTCCATCCCAATTGAGCGCATACTCTACATCCGGCTCATCAAACAGTCCCCAGCGAGTAATACTGTCACCCGCGCTCTTTGCCTTCTTCAGCGTATTGTTAACTAGAACATTGTTGGGTCCAGTTGGTCCTGACCACTTACTTGCATGGTCGCCCGACCCAACCCAAATGGGTTGCCACGTTGCCCCTGACTCTGGCGCCCCGTTCGACCAACTGCGATGCTCAAACGGTACGGCAATGTTATTAGAGCGAACTAAGTTGTTGCGCTCCCAGCCACCATGGAAGTTCATATCAACATTGAGTGTATTGTTCTCGACGACATTTCCGGTCGCAGACCACTGGAGGGCCAAGTGCCGAATGTTGCGAATATCGTTATTGTGAATCCAGCTGTTGTACAGCTTAGAGCCACGAACATACCCATTGCCACCAGCACCTTTATTCCACGAACCGTCAATCATGTTATTGGAGATAGTTACCGCTTTCGCAAACTCACTAACAATAGGGTGCGAGCCAATCATGTCGATACGGACATTATCAACCCAGCCGTTGTATACCCACTTGAGAATGATGCCGTGAATTGCATCTTGTGCACATACATTCTCATATCGATACAAAACGCCATTGGGGTTACTAGCCGAGAACTGGTTGCGATTGTAACCTTCACAGTGACTACCTTTTGTATCCATGGTCAGGAAGAAGTCTTGCAGGCCAAAGTTTTCCACCGCACTGATTGGCATAACTCGGCTGTTATATCCACTCTCATTGTGTAGCGGGATATCGAACTCTAAAACGCCATCAAGAGTGACTGTATTGTTGCCAGTATTCACCGCCGCCACTTTAAAAATCTGTGTACGCATGTGACCGGTTTTTATATGACTCCCGCTTCTTCTCGATTCTGGTACTTGCCCTTTATCTAAAAATGCTTTGTCACTGGCGGCACCGACATAAATAAGATCTCCTTGGCTAAACTCGCCAGCTTTTCCGGATTCTAAGAAAATAGTGGTATCGCCCATTTTTGCAGGTTGTGCAAACTCAATACTGTGTTTCCAGTGAAAGTTGACGCTCCCTTCGTAAGCAGGTTCTTTAACATGCTTCTCTCGAGTTTCGACACGAAATACGCCAAAACCAGGCCAGTATTTCTTATCAAAGTCAGGCGCATTGCTCGCATCCACCCCATAAGGTGACCAAGACTTGACGATAATTTCAGTCCCTGTGGCAGGATCGCTTCCCGCCCCCTTGATAACCAACCCTGACTTGTCGATATGGATTTCATCACTAAGGTTGATAGTACCCTTTGGCAGTATTATCACCGTATTGTTACTCGTAGAAGCGTTGACCTCATGGTCGATGATGGCTTGTAGCGCAGCAGAATCATCAATGCCATCATCTGCGATGACACCGCGATCAACTGCGTAGATAGTATTTTGAAATGTCGTAGGTAAGACTGCGCCTTGTTTATATCCTGGAGCAGAAAGACCAGAGGCGCTATAGAAGGATAGAGGAATCAGTATGGCAAGTGTGTTCACGTTCATTTTCACGTTTGGATCTCCCTTCCGTGTTTATAGATTTGTTTCTTGATTGGTGGATTTAAAAAGAGGAGCTACTGTGAACTGCGTAGCTCCTCAATGGGGGTATTAAGAGATTAAGTGGCGGTGCTGGCTGTTAGTTTATCTGCTTGCTTTGCACTCTTGAGAAGTAAACTACCTACCGTAACAATAACCGCACCACAGAAGACAAAGGCCATGCGTCCCCAGAATGGGTTCGGGATCAGCACCATCAGAGTCACTAGAACACCGAAGACAAGAATCAGCTTACCTAGCATGTTGCGCTGTTGACGATCGAGCTCATCTTGACCTGCTTCTTCTAATACTGGCGTCGCGACATCATTCCAGAATTCTGTCAGTTCAGCTTCTCGCTCACCAACAGGTTCTTTATAGAATCGAGTTGTTAAACAGAAGAAACCACCCGTGATGAATAGGTGACCCATGATGCCCAGTAGAACCTTAAGGTCTTTCGCTTCACGACCGGTAAATGGCGTATCTAGGTTCAGCCAGTTAGCTACCACATCAGCAGTAATCACAAAGCTAACAAGGTAAGAAACGATAATACCGACAGCCAGTGTTGCCCATGCTGCCCAATCTGGCGTCTTCTTGATGAAGATACCGAAGAACAGCGGTACTAGGATAGGCATCTGCAGCAATGTACTAACGTACATCATGGCATCAAATAGGCTCAATCCACGGAGTGAGTTGATGAACAGTGCGACGAGAATAATCAGACCACCAAAACACATAGTGACGATTTGGCTCACACGCATCAGTTTCTTGTCGTCAGCCTTTTTATCCAGGATTGGCGCATAGAAGTTGCGAACAAAGATACCGGAGTTACGGTTAAGTCCAGAGTCCATTGAAGACATGGTTGCCGCAAATACCGCTGACATAAGCAGACCAACCATACCAACTGGCATTGCCTTCTCAACGAATACTAGGTAAACCGCATCCGCTGCTTTTTTACCTAACTCTGCCGCATGAACAGTGGCTGCATCTGGGTACATCACCGCCGTTACCCAAGGTGGCAAGAACCAAATAGCTGGACCAATCAACATAAGAACAAATGCAAGTAATGCTGCTTTGCGCGCATTAGTCGAATCTTTAGCCGTAAGGAAGCGATAAGAGTCTTGCATGTTGTTGATATTTTGAAGCTGCTTAACAAACATGAAGATGAACCATGCCACGAACAGCAGTGGATAGTTCATGTCTGAGCCCATGATTGAATCCGCCGGGAACTGCTCGATAAGGTTGGTTGGACCACCAATCTTAACTAGGGCTGCAACGGCACATACAACGGTCACCGCCATGATGACCACCATCTGAACAAAGTCAGATGCTACTACGCCCCAGGCCCCACCAATAACGGAGATGAATAGAACAATTAGGCCAGTAACAACAATGGTCGTCTCGATATCTACTTTAAATACTGCACTTACAAACAGTGCTAGACCATTTAACCAAATACCAGTGTAAACAATGCTGGTTGGCATCGTTGCCCATGTAAATACCTGTTCGTTGGTGCCACCAAAACGACGACGAACGCCTTCAATCGGTGTTACAACACGCATTTGGCGGAAACGATATGAGAAGAACAACCAAGAAAGTAGGAAGCCAAATGCGTTGGCCATAAATACGACCATGATAGGGAAGCCATCGGTAAACGCTTTACCTGCAGCTCCAGTAAAGGTCCACGCACTAAACTGGGTCATAAAGGCTGTTGAGCCGACCATCCACCAGAGCATTTTACCGCCGCCTCTAAAGTAGTCACTGGTAGAACTACCCGCGAAGCGTTTAAAGATGACGCCTATCGCTATCATAAAGATAAAGTAAACGCCCACGACGAGCATATCGACATTCATTCTGAACTCCTTTTACACATTATTTTTCTAAGACTAATTTTTAAAACTCCGTTTCATTATTTGGCAAATGCTGTTTTTATAAAGATCATTTCGGTCATTATGTGACCTATGTAACTAATTATGTCTGGAGAGGTAGTTTTGTGTTAACGCGATCAAAAAATGTGCAGAAGGGGTGACAGGTAGTTACTGATACAGTTATAGGTGGGTAAAAATAGTGACCATTAAGACGCTTGTACTCGTTATTGTTAGATACACGTTGCCCCAGAGTCAACGCTATAGAAAGCTTCAAAACCTTGGATAGACACAGTCCCGCAAAGGCTTTCAAACGATACGTATTACAAAGCTACGAA
Source organism: Vibrio sp. McD22-P3 (assembly GCF_021568915.1). NCBI lineage: Bacteria > Pseudomonadati > Pseudomonadota > Gammaproteobacteria > Vibrionales > Vibrionaceae > Vibrio > Vibrio sp. McD22-P3. Next base: position 145,715 of record NZ_JAKGTN010000002.1, on the reverse strand, counting down.
TTAATGAGCTTTTACTGTTGAACGCCTCAAGCACACACTGTCACTTCAGCGGCTTATGAAAGGAGAAGGCCCTACGATGAGTAAATTCCAACGGTCAAAACCACCACCCACAAACTAAAAAAATGAAAAACCGTTTCATTCATCACAAAAACGCACAGTTTTTTGGCAATAGCGGCGCACTTAAAGCAATAATGAACCGGTGTTTTAATTTTTGATTTAAGCAATTTCATTTTAGAGGTAAGTGTAATGAATATTGACATTGTTGTTGTCGGTGTCTACTTCGTCTTCATGATCGCTGTAGGTGTCATATTCAAACGTCTAGCGGGTAGCTCGACCAGTGATTACTTTCGCGGGGGCGGCAAAATGCTTTGGTGGATGGTGGGTTCTACAGCCTTCATGACACAGTTCAGTGCTTGGACATTCACAGGGGCAGCAGGTAAAGCCTTTACTGATGGTTTCCCTATCATGGTTATTTTTATGGCCAATGCATTCGGCTTTTTGCTGTCTTGGCTGTTTTTCTCCTACCGTTTCCGTCAAATGCGCGTTGTGACACCAGTAGAAGGGGTTCGTCGCCGCTTTGGTACGACAAACGAGCAGGTATTTACATGGGCAACCATGCCAACCAGCATTGTTTACACGGGTATTTGGCTAAACGGTCTGGCGCTATTTGTAAGTGCCGTATTCAACATTGATATCGAAACGACCATCGTCATTACCGGCCTAATTGTTCTATTTATTTCCGTGATCGGTGGTTCTTGGGGTGTAGTGGCGTCCGACTTTGTGCAAATGGTCGTCATCATGGCGGTAACCGTTGTATGTGCCGTTGCTGCTCTCATCAAGATCGGCGGTCCAAGCAACTTAATCGAGCAGTTCCCAGCAGACTCTGTTATGGGTCCGAACATGAACTACCCGTTACTGTTCGTAGCCTGGTTCATCTTCATGTTTGTTAAGCAGCTTCAAAACATTAACAACATGCAAGACTCATACAGATTCTTGACGGCAAAAGACTCAACCAATGCGCGTAAAGCAGCGCTTCTTGCGTTTGCTCTTATGCTAATTGGTCCTGCTATTTGGTTTATGCCGCCATGGGTAACCGCAGTCCTTTACCCTGATGCAGCACTTGCACACGCTGACGCTCTTGGCGGTAAAGCCGCTGATGCAGTTTATCTCGTATTCGTTGAGCGCGTTATGCCAGTGGGTATGGTTGGCTTACTGATGTCTGCTGTATTTGCCGCAACCATGTCTTCAATGGACTCAGGTTTAAACCGCAACGCCGGGGTATTTGTTCGCAACTTCTACAGCCCTATTATTAATAAGAATGCATCTGAGAAAAAACTGATGCGTGTCAGCCAAGGTGTCACTATGGTGTTTGGCGCGCTGATTATCGCAGTTGCTCTGTTCATCAACTCGCTTCGTGGATTAAGCCTATTTGATGCCATGATGTACGTAAGTACATTGCTACAAATGCCTATCCTAGTTCCGCTGTTCTTTGGCATGTTTATTAAGAAGACGCCAGATTGGGCAGCTTGGGCTACGCTAGCAGTCGGTATGGTGGTCTCTTACATGGTGAGTTTTGTCATCACACCAGATGTCATCGCAAATCTTCTAGGTATCGAGGGCGGCTTCACCAGTCGTGAGGCGTCAGACTTGACGGTAATGAATGGCATCATCGGTCACCTTGTGTTTACCGGCGGTTTCTTCTGCCTAACCACTAAGTTCTACAAGGAGCCACAAGGCGCGCGTAAAACCGAGCTTAACGAGTTTTGGACTGATGTGGCAACACCTGTTATTGAGGAAGAAGGACAAGATGCGGTCGACCGCCAGCAGCGCAGCATGCTTGGTAAGCTAATCTTAATCTTCGGCGTGCTGGTAACAGCTATGATACTGATACCAAATCCATTCTGGGGTCGCATGGCATTCTTGTTCTGTGGCGGCGTGGTACTTACCGTAGGTGCTCTGCTGCTAAAAAGCGCCAAGGAAACCAAAGTACTTAACCTGCAAACTCAGAGTTAACGTAGTGACAAGGGGCTGGCCACCAGCCCCCTATTTTGCGTTTAGCAATCCACTAGTCACCACTACGTTATAAAAAGTATTTCGAGATGAAACCCATGAACCAATACATCCATGACGATTTTCTTTTAACCTCGGATTTGGCTCGCCGCTTGTTCCATGACTATGCCAAAGCAATGCCGATCATTGACTATCACAATCACCTAGATGCGAAACAGATTTGGGAAAACCATCGCGCGAGTAACATCGCCGAATGCTGGCTGCATAGTGATCACTATTTGTGGAGAGCGATGCGCAGCAATGGAATTGAAGAACACTACATAACCGGCAACGCTCCCGACAAAGAAAAGTTTGAAAAATGGTGTCAAACCGCTCCTTATCTACTCGGCAACCCACTCTACCAGTGGTCTCACTTAGAGCTAGAGCGATTCTTCAACTGCTCATTGCTATTAAACCCAGACAATTGTGATGCCATTTGGTCACACTGTGAGGCTGAACTTGAGACTTCTAGACTCACCACTCAGAGTGTATTGAATCAGTGCAATGTCACGACACTTTGCACTACAGACTCACCGCTCTCTGACCTTCGCTATCACAAACTGATTGCAGAGTCCGACTTTGACGTCGAAGTGCTCCCAACATTCAGAGCCGACGATTTATTTGCGTTTGGATCGCCAAGCGCTTTTCGCAATATGATTGATACATTAAGCACAATGACCTCGCTACATATTGTATCCATCAATGACTTCCTCCACGCGATTTCAAAGCGAATCGAAGCATTCCACGAAGTAGGCTGCCGACTATCCGATCTTGGGCTCACTCAGGTGAATTTTGCACCTTGTTCCCATAAAGTTGCTAATCAACTATTTGAGAAACTATTAACCGGACAAGCCCTTAAAGATAGCGAAAGCACACAGCTTAGCTCTTATCTGTTCAACCAATTGGGTCAACACTACCATAGCCGCGGTTGGGCAATGCAACTCCACATTGGTGTACTGGTTAACGTTAACGAACGCAGAAAACAGGAGCTTGGCGGCGGTACTGGATTTAGCGTGATGAATGATCGCCTCATTGCCGAAAATCTTACCCAGCTTCTCAGTCAATTAGATTTAACCAACCAACTACCAAAGACAGTGCTTTACAGCATCAACCCGAACCACAATGCACTACTCAGCTGTATCGCTGGCGCCTTTCAAAACAGTGACTCGGCCGCTGGGAAAATCCAATTTGGTGCAGCATGGTGGTTTAACGACCACAAAGACGGTATGGAAGCACAGCTCACCGCATTAAAAAACTTGGGAGCGCTAGGCCGATTTATAGGTATGTTGACCGACTCTAGAAATGTGTTCTCTATGAGTCGCCATGAGTACTTTCGCCGTGTACTCTGTAATCAGCTGGCCGTTTGGGTTGAAAATGGGGAGCTTCCAAATAACAATGCCCTGCTTAAAGAGACGATCGAAAACATCTGCTATTACAACGCACTGCACTACTTTAACTTTCCTCAATCTACACTCACAGGGAATGCTCAATGATCCAGTTCAGCGAACAACAAATTCAATCCATTAAACAACGCGCTTCTGAGCAAACCATCGCCCAACTCATCGCGGACAATCATGTTGTCCTCAATAGCGATACATTAGTACCACCTGATGGTCGCGCCACCTGGAATCTGTATTACTTTTGTCCAGAGCATGGTGTTCGCCTAACGTGGGATCGTGATAAACCACTTTCACACTGCTGCCCTGTTGATGGTAAAGAATTCACAGGTGAACCATACGACGGCGCATGGTGGCGATGGTTAAACGGGCTGAACGCAAAAGCGTGCTACGATCTTGGGTTGCTTTGGAAATTAACCGGTGAGCAACGTTTCTTTGATAAGGTCAAAGACATCCTGCTTCAATCCGCCAAATACTATCCGGACTACGAAGTTCATGGTGATATCCCCTACAACGGTCCTGGCAAAGCCAATGCACAAACATTATGCGAGGCAAACTGCCACTTAGATCTTGCTCGCGGTTATGACTTCATTCGTGAGCAGTTAACGCTAGAAGAACAGTCTTACATTGAACAACGCCTACTTCGTGAAGGGGCTGAGTTTTTGACGGAGTACAGAACCAACCAGCTGCACAACCATGAAATGAAAATTAACGCCACGATTGGTGTGATTGGATTGATCTTGGAAGAGAGCCGTTACATCGACTTTGCTCTGAATACTGACTATGGTATCCACTATCAGCTTAACCATGGCTGCTCAGAAGAGGGCATGTGGTTTGAAGGCTCGATTCATTATCACTATTACGCCTTACAGGCGCTGTTAAACTTTGAAAAGATCGCCTACTCAACGCCTCATTCAGTAAGCTCCAACCCAAACTTTATTAAGATGCTCAAGTTCCCGCTTAACTTAGTGCTCAATACCGGTGATTTCCCGCGGCTCAATGACTGCATTGCCGGCCAAGAGCGCATCACCCATTCACACCTGTTTGAGTTTGCCTACGCGCAATACCCTTGTGACGAATTTGCGAGTGTTCTTACTAGCATTTATCAAAATATCTCAAGAGATAACATCGATGCGCTACTTTATGGTGTCGATGAACTTCCAAAGGCGGCGCCACTGCAATGTAAGTCTATCCACACTGCTCATGCAGGTGTGACGATTCATTACGACCAAATCAATGAACATGCCATGCTTCTTAAGCACAGTCCTTACGGTGGAGAGCACGATCACTACGATCGACTTGGCCTGATCATTGTGCGCAATGGTAAAGAGATTCTGCCCGATCTCGGCACCACAGGATATGGCGCAGAGCTGCACTACGGCTATTACAAAAATACGGCAACACACAACACCCTCGTTGTGAATCAGCAGAACCAATCGCCAATAGACCCTAGATTGCTTCACTTCTCTGACTCACCTATTTGCAAAGTCATTGATACGCTTGCAGATTGGAACCAGCCACCAGCGGAAGTCGATAGTCATACTATCGAACAATGGGATAGTCAAACATATCAAAATGTGGTGTTCAGACGTATCTTGTTCTGTGTTGGCGAAGCGTATGTAGAAGCCAATCTAGTTGCCAATCCGCATCAGCAACAATTGGATTTGACCTACCACATTCGCGGTGAGCATACCGAAACGGATGGCTTCGAGATCTGCCCTAACCCGTTGTCAGGCGCACTGAACCGAATGACAAATACACGTCAGTTGAGTTCGGTTTCAGTACACTCCCATCGCTATGCCATCGAAGAACAAACGCCATTTAGCCAGAGGATGGTGTTCAGTTCACCGTGTGATGTCTTGATTGGTGAAGCACCAGATAATCCAGCAACATCAAATCTTGCGTACACCTTGATTCGCTCCAATGCGACCACGTTAAACACCTTGGTGCTGCACGACCTGTCACACAATGCCAATCTTCTGCTTGAAGATGTAGCTTGGAGCGATACAGAAATCACATACAGTATCAACCAAAATGGCAACAAAACCACCATCATCTACAACTTGCATTCGCATTCTTTGCGAACTCGCAGTTGGCAGTCTGAAAGCGACAATTTGACGTTCAGCAAGTAATACAAAAACCAGCTCTTTGCGAAGAGCTGGCTTAATCGCACTTCAAACCCGCTAACTATTTGTCACTCATATACAAAATCGCAGCTCTGATCATTAACACTTCTAAGCCGGAGTCATTCATGAAATACCTCCCCCCTAACCAAAGGCAGCACTATAGGCATTACAGCATCCTCATACCGTATTTCACCCAAACACAATGCTCGTTTTGAATGCGTCACTAACCACCTCACGACTCTGGGCTATAACATAGTAGTTGGAGGTTGCTCATACGACCACGGAAAACATGTTCGCGGCTCGACAAATCAAAGAGCCTTACAAAGAGACTCTAAACACGTTTACGCGCTGTACTCGGGATAATCGATATACCCCTTCTCATCACCACCATATAGACTCAGCCTTGCATCGGCATCAAACTCAGCAAGTGGCCAGTTGTTTTTAAAACGCGCCACAAGATCTGGGTTGGTCACATACGGTGTGCCAAACGCCACAAGGTCGGCGTAATTGTTTTCAAGCAGTGCCATGGCACTCTCTTTAGTCAACTTGCCTGCAATCATGACTGGGTTTGGGTAAATGTCACGTACCTCTTTACGGAATAACTCTGGTGCTTCAACATAACGCGAGATGTTTTCAGAGAAATGTACATAAGCAAGATTCATTGGAGCCAGCGCGACAAGTGCCTTTTTCACCACTTCCACAATCTCTGGATCTTCTTCAGCAAAACCTTCCATGACGTGCGGCGAAACACGAACCGCGACTTTGTCACCACCGATTTCATTCACTACCGCTTGCATCACCTCAACAAGAAAACGGATACGGTTTTCTTGAGAGCCACCATATTGGTCAGTACGTTGGTTGCTAGAAAGTCGCATGAACTGGTCTAGCAGGTAGCCGTGCGCCGCATGAATTTCAATGCCATCAAAACCTGCTTCGATAGCGTTTTTCGCGGCTTGCACATAATCAGCAATAGTTTGCTGAATATCTTGCTCAGTCATCGCGCGCGGTTCGCCGGTTTCAATCATACCAAAGCCACCTTCTGGTAGCGGACCAAATACTTGGTCAGCCTCTTTAATGGCCGATGCCGACAAAACCTGCTCACCTGTGATGGATTCATGGCTGCGACGACCCACGTGCCAAAGCTGAATGAATACTTTACTGCCTTGGTCATGAATCGCTTTAGTGACTTTTTTCCAGCCATCGATGTGCGCTTGGGTATAGATACCCGGAGTCAGAGAGTAACCACGACCAATAGCCGAGATGGGCGCACCTTCTGTGATGATAAGACCCGCATTTGCACGCTGTGCATAGTAAGTCGCCATCATGTCATTTGGCACATCGCCTGGCTGAGTGGTGCGAGAACGAGTCATTGGTGCCATCGCAATGCGATTGCTTAGTTCAAGTTTGCCGTAGTTGAAGTGAGAAAAGATCATGTCGTATGCCCTCAATATCGTAATGGGGACATTCTAGCGACGAGTCACCTCTAGATTGAGAGCAATAATCACAAATGGCTTTTGTCAAAAATGCAAAAGCCACGGCGACAAAAAACAAAAAGGGAGATAAGACTACAGCGATAGTCTAGGCTGAATAAATTCAATAAACGCCGTAATGCGGCGCGCTACCGACGACGAACGGTAATAGACGGCGTTGACTTGCTCGCGACCTGTCGTAGTGAGTTTTTCTGACTCTAGAAGTGGTACCAAGAGCCCTTCTTCAATATCTTGTTTGACCATAAAGCCCGACATGCACGCAATCCCATTACCCGCCAGAGTTAACTGGCGCACCGTCTCACCGTTACTCGACACCATACTTGGCCGAATCGTAGGGTTGCCGGGTAGTGGCCATTGGTTGAGTACTTTCGCTCCGACAAAACCAATCAAACTATGAGTGCTTAAGTCAGTAGCTGATTTGGGATAACCACGCCGTGCAAGGTAATCGGGTGACGCGACGAGATACAATAGACTCTTTCCCAACGGCTTGGCATGCAATGTTGAGTCGGTTAATTTACCTATACGAATCGCAACATCAGTGCGCTTCTCAAGTAAATCAACAAAACCCTCGTTGGAGGTCAGCTCAAGCTCAATATCTGGGTACTCTCTATTAAACTCAGCGATAAGTGGCACCAGTTGATGCAGTACAAATGGGCTTGCAGCATCGACTCTCAATCGCCCTTTTGGCAGCTCACCTCTAGCCATAATCTCCTCTTCGGTCTGCTGCAGAACACGCAGCCCTTCACGGACTCCGTCGACAAACTGACGACCTTCGTCGGTGAGCTCAATGCGGCGAGTCGTACGGTTTAAAAGCGTGACACCAAGTTGACTCTCAAGCTTACTAACACTGCGAGACACCTTCGCCACTTGAATGTCGAGCACCTCTGCGGCAGCGGAAAAACCGCCACTATCTACGACAGAGAGTAATATTTCCAGATCATCGGAACGAGTGAGCATATTTATTTCATAAATTGCAAAAGTTATACCTTAGAGTATATCAATTCGGCAATGATCGGCGAGAAAGATCACGAGCTAAAATCAATGCCAGCCCGAGAATTTGCAGAAATACCGCGATGTTTTTGTAGTACACCATGTCTTCTTCGACACTTGCTAACGTTTCGGACAGCCCTAAATTGTCGAGATAAAGCTCATCAATCAAATCACGCTGCGTGTCCTGCGCGCTATTGATGATAGTCATTAATTCAGGGAGGTGTTTACGATGAATAGGAGGAACATGAACTGTGACCCATTGAGATAGCTGCCCTCTCAACATATCTGCTATATCTGTATAGATATCATCGCCATCAAGATGCAGTAGTAGCGCTTCGCGCTTTCGTTCAAGCGTTTCCACTTGGTTCCACGCGAGCTGTATCGAATACAGATTTGTCTCTTTACGCTCTTGAATCAGAGCAATATCGCTCGACATTTTGTCTAGCACTTGGCTTGAAAGCACAATAGCCATTACATTAAGGATAAGACCAATGGAGACCATCATCCAAGCTGGCGGCAGTAATGCTCTTGTCATCTTTATCTCCCTCTGTTTTTATTCAGTGTAGGCAACAATCGTGATTCGTCACACAACAGGTATCGAAACCAACAGGTTATGGGATTTGGCGATACGGTCGAAGATAACTTTACTACTTACAGTATTCGCTGTGATGAATGATTGAAATTGCTAATCACCTTAGATCTTGCTCAAGACTTAGATGAAGAAAACGCTATAGTGGATTCGGTATTTAAAGTCGACAACAACATACTGCAGGCTTTTGAGGGACAACTACTCTCAAACAGCAACTTCAAGATATGAAAAAGAAAATTGCCGAGATTGAGGCTAAGTACTCTACTGGTTTTAGCCTTTTATCACCGGGAAATAGAAAGTAAAATCGCTGCACTACCAAAGCTTATCAAAAGGAAGATACACAAGGTTTGAGACAATAAGACCTGCCATAGCAAAAATAGTGATTTGCATTCCCCTAACTCTACCTTTGAAGCGTTTGTTAAGTATCCCGTAGGCGTGAAGGCAGCGTCCCACAACAAAGCTCACCCCAATAACATGAATCCAAATCGCGGGCGCTCCGTTATACTCCACAAAAGCCATGAGCATTAGAGTAATAGGAATATAGTCGACAGCATTCCCTTGTGCGCTTCTCGCAATTTGCAAGGCTTCCACACCACCATCGGCATAAGTGATCTGATTCGATCTTCGCTGTTTGATTACCTGAAATGACAGCCAGATCATTAAAGAAGCAAGAAGAGAGCCGTACAACGCAGTTATCATCAATAAACCTTATTTTTTATTAAGTTAAGTCTATTGAGTGTAGACAAGAATCTCTGTATCTCCACTGGTAATGCCAACAGCTTTAAATAAGACTCAAAAGATAAAAACGCCGCGAAGCTCAAGAGCAGCGGCGTTAAAGACAGGGGGATTTACTCATTAAAATTGGATGCTTACATCGTTCGCTAGGCCGAAGTCTGTAAATCTAATGGCGCCAATAAAGCATCCGATTCCGCAAGCCATTGCTCGACTATGCGATTAAACGTCTCAGGTTGCTCGGCCATAACCCAATGATGCGTGGACAATCCCACCACTTTATTTCCTTCGATATTCGCCATTTTTCTCTGCCAGGACTTAGAATGAAACATTCCTACTTTCTCTCTCCCGTAGATAAACAAAAATGGCACCTGAATATCCAAAGGAATCGTACCAAGTTCGCGCCTCATAAACGCAGAACTCCAACGCCAATGGTAAGGATAATTCATTCCTGAATGAATCCGTGATGCTTCACCCGGTGCCCCAAATACATGCGCCATTTTACGTGTCATCCAATCTCCAAGCTTTCCTCCCAAGTTCCATGCAAGCATCAACCAAAGTTGATACCCCAGCAGGACAACTTTAGCTTTTGCCGATAATTGCAAATCCTTAGAGCTTGCATCACCAATATCTACGCCAATAATACGTTCGACCTTCTCAGGGTTTCTCATCGCGTACTGATAGCCAAATACGCAGCCCCAGTCATGAAGAAGTAGCGTCACCGGTTTACCTTCGGAGATTCTGTCAATGATGCTGTCGAAGAGCATCAACATAGTATTCAAGTCATAATACTGACGTGGTTGTCTATGCTCATATCCTGGTAGTGAAAATCTCACACAACGGTAGCGCGACTTGAATCGCTCTAATTGGTGATCCCATAAACGATAGGTATCAGGCCAACCATGTATCATTACAATGGTATGCGCTCCCTCACCTTCAATATGAACATCTATACCCTCAATAACTTGTCGTTGTTCCATTTTTACCTCCTGCCCAGCAGATAGGGTCAGTTATTGTTATTTATTGATTTAGCATGCAACAACCTATTGAGATAGCATGGCTTTTTTCAATGATTTATCAGTCGGTTTGTCACCCAACCAGACCGATAATAGTGCGCGGCGAAACGCGTCACCTTCCACTAAAACAAGCATTTCGCCATTTTTGTAGCTATAAATACCTATTTCAGGTGCACTTACTAAGGTGAATTGGTCACCCTCTGATATATCATTTGCAAAGGTCATTTCGACAAACTGATTAATACTGGAATCTATTGGTGTGGTATTCCCATCAGTCGCATTGTTAAAACCTTCATTAAGTGCATCAGCTAACTTTTCCTTGGTGATCATGCTAGAAGTAATATTTAACCGTATTGCTGAAGGTTGATCGCCTCTGATAAGAGAAGCGGCCTCGGTAGAAGGCAAAGAGGTGAAAAGCGATCCAACGTACAAATCCATAAAGAACTTACTGCGTACCCCTGCCCCATTGAGCTGTAGTTCTGTCTGTTGAATCGCCAGAGTGTCTGGTACTTCTACGCCACTAACGATTTTTGCCTCGGCGGTAACAGATACCACAGCAGCAAGTAAGGTTATTAATCTCGGAAATTTCATGGTTGCTCCTTGTGACCCCTAGTCCTAGGGGTCATGTGATGGAATTAAGTCTGCGAAAGTTAAAACGCGTAGTTATACTCCAGCCAGAATTTGTCAGATGAACCACTTTCCGAATAACTATGGAAGTTGAGACGCAAATTTTGGCGATTGGTAATCTGATAACCTAGGGTCAGTTCAATTTGCTGCGGGCTGAGTTCTAAACCACCCTCAGAAACAGGAGCATCCCAGCTCTTACCACCAAACGCATCGGTATAAGTCCATGCACCTAATATCCACCAAGTGTCGTTAAACTTATAGCGCCCATATACTTTGACGGAGTAGATGGTAGAAGCCCAATCAATACCGCTACTGCTCAGGTTATTGGCAGCAACCAATCCCGGGTCATAGCTAGCAAGTTTACTGGTGTTATCTTCCATAATTACTCCTCCAGCCATCAACACTGGCCAGATAAAGGCGTTATCACCAATCGGTAATGTTGCCACCGCACCCGCTTGTACTACTGCTGTTTGACCATAGAATGGGTGATCTTTGACGACCGCATCGACCATATGTCCTAAGCCATTAGTTGTGTTTACCGAACCATAACGAAAACGGTAATTTCGATTAGTCGTTTTGTCGTTCATTTGAGGAACCACCATTCCCCCCATGACCGTTGTACCAGAGAACTTAGGCGCCCCTCCTTCTTGGTCGAATACATCGTTAAACTCTAGAATGAACCCCGACTTACGATCGGCATTCGGGTCAGACAACATGTACATGGCTTTAAGGTTCATTCCTTCGTTGCCATACCCCACGCCGAGTGCGGTATATGCTTCGGTTGGACTCGACATGTCAATTTGCTGTTCACTCTTTTCATCAGCAAGCACAGCACCAGAACAAACAAGAGCGATTGAGGTCATTGGAATTAGGTAAGATTTCATAATTAGGCTCCACTACAATATTTAGTCATATAGTTGATTTATTTAATATTTTTATAGTTAGGAAAGAACTGACGTTATGCGCTGTTCGCGCGTTTTTCTAAAGAACAACCAGGCATAGATACCGTTTGCCACAAAGCTCGCCAATCCCGCGAATAACATGAGCTCATCGTTGCGCGGCAGCACCACCACGTTGCTTTCGTACATAAATGGACAACTGAAGTAATACATAAAGGAACCCGCAAGCGTGAAGGCGCGCGCCTGCAACCAAGTACCTTTCTTGATAAGCAGTGATGGCAAGGTCGCCGCCACCAGAACCATAGCCTGTGCTGTGGCGCTGCCGGGAAAGTTGAGGTAAACAAACACGATGTTCCAGATGTCGTAAGCGATGATCCAAAACGTGGTCATAGCAGGCCACACCATGTCTCTTTGTTTCGATTTGTCAGCGTGGATCTGTGCCCAACCCGCCAGAGTGATGATGGAGAGCAAACCACCAATCGCATTGAGAATGTTGGCCATGTTGCCCATGGTGAAATCTTGCAGCACCGCTTCTGAAATATTCAACGCCAAGAACGCAGCGGCGCCAAAACGTGCCCACTTTTTATCGCCAATAGGGGTAAATCGGATAAGGGTAAACAGCGCGGCGGCACCGACTACCGAGTAAAGCTTGACCCACTTGAACCAGTAGGTAACGCCATAACTACTAAATAGTGGAATTAGTGCAATCGGCAGTACGAACCAAAGTAGGTAGTTCGCCCACTTCACATGACGGCAAAGCTCATTGAGTGCAATCAAGCCAACCAGGACAAACAGCACATGCAGATAAGCACGGGTTTGATACAGTTTATGGAAGTTGCAATGATTGCCATCCTTGGTAAAGCGCATCTGATCGCGATCGGTATACGCAAAAGTAGCGTTATCAAAGTCCGTGATCTCATCACCAGCATTGCTGCGGATCATGACTTGACCCTCTTCAATATGCCAATTATGAACTTCGGTTTTGTTAAAACCACCAGACTGTCTAAGTACTTTGACTTTGCCGTCCGCCAAAAACTCAAGGCGATAAAACAGACTGCCCTCTCCAGGGGCGCCATCAAAAGTCCCTTGCCAAGTTTCGCCAATAAGTTGTTGTTCGTTATAGCCTTGGTCGGCGGCTGCAAGCGGAGACATAAACGCCGCGCACAGTAGTACCAACAACGCCAAAATCTGTGTTGTTAATCTTTTCATACCATCACCTGTGTCAGGTTTTGAAGTGGTGGCCTAATAACGTCGTCATCAACTAGGCCACCGGGGGGAAGCTCTTTAGCTACTTGCCTATAAGCTATGTGCCTCTAAGCAATCTGCTTTTAACTATTTGGCGAGCGCCACTTTGTCGGGAGCTTCGTCGTACTCATTGACGCAGTCCGTTTTCAATGGAGGCTGATTGTCGCCATACGGTGGCTCCTTCTGCTCGCGCTGCTTTTTGAAGTACCAAATGACAAATGGAATGTGCATTGCGAGGTTGATAGCACCCCACCAATAAAGCACGCTTTCGTTACGCCACGCGCTGGAGTCCATGACTGGGGTAAACACATCGTGAATAGCCCGCACGAAGATGTGAAACGCCAGCGTATAAACACGAGCAATGATGTATAGCTCTGGACGTTTTTTGATGACGGGATACAGCTCAGCAGCAATCAAAATACAGAATGAGCTAGCGAAGTAGCCAGTATTCTCACCATACACAAACGCAAGATTCCACGTGGTGTATAGGAAGTTCCAAGCGGCAGTGGAATAGAACAGCAGATCATTTGGCTTATCTTTCGAGATAAGCCAGTATTGTCGCACTCCGTTCTTGTAGCGTGGGAAAGGGATGGTGATGCATAAAATCACGCCACAGATAAAGTTGAAGTAGTTGCCGGTTACCAGATCTTTCAGTGTCGCTTCAGCAATATTGAGAAATAGCACTCCGTACAGTACTTTCAATACCCAGTCACCACGAAAGAAACGTAATATCGCGTTAGGGTTCTCTCGGTAGTACCAAGCGAGCCGAGCAAGGCCGACCACCAAAGCCGTAGGAATAAGCACACTCACTGTTTTTGCCCAGCGGAACCAGCCATCCAACTGTTCAACCCACAATGGCGCGGTAAATAAAGTTGCAATCCAAATAAAGGCGGTTAGCCGGGGTGTCCGGCGCATGCCTTCGATGAGTAGTAGCAAAAAGACTATATACGAAGACATAGATACCACGTAATGCCAGGTTGGTATGTCCATAATACCTCCACGTTATTTTTTATATAAAACCAATATTTAACTAAAAATCCATTACCATTATTCTTATTTATCAATATCTTATAATAGAGCATTTACTCTATGTTTGAGTAATTACTCTAATTTCATTTCATGTTACATGTTGAGATCTTTTTCACGTTTTCAAAAATGGAAGCTAAGGTTGATGGTGATTTTTTAAGCTAATCACACAAACTCTATGAGGTTTATATAAAGCTGTGATCGGATTCACAGAAAGTTCTCAGACGAATGATTGGAGGAGTAAAAAAGTGGCATTGAGCCACCTAAAAATTCTTGGGAATGACTGAAAAGGGACAACTATGTGTTTACACTGAAGTTGCGATAGCAAGGAAAGGAGCAACTTCGAGTTCTAACGTTAAGTTGGAGACTGATATTTGAGTTTCAGCTTAGTGAGTACTACTTTGCCTTTGTCGGTACTATAAGGCCATAGTAAGACGATAAACTTACCAACACCTCGATTAACATCTGCTTTAGTGATCGATTTGCTTACTGAATTTGCCATTAAGTAACTTACCCAAAAGCCACCAACTACACGCATCAATTCAATCAACTCATCAATCTGGCTATCGTCGATAATAATAAACCCATCACGACGTAAATTGAGCACTGACTCACGGGCTCTTGCAACCAAAATATCGTGTGCTTGCAAGTAATCCCTATGCAGAGATTTGTCTCGCATTACTATTTCAGGCATGCTGGCATGAAAGAATCGAAATCGCCAAATGCTACCAAACACTTCTTCACAATATCGCTGTAAGTATACTTCGGCGGGTGTCTCACTCGATACTGGCACAAAGGATTCACGCACATAAGTAATGTATTCACCAAAAATCGATTTGATGATGTCTTCTTTATTGCGAAAGTAGTAGTAGAGATTACCAGGACTCATACCTAAGTGGGCAGCAATATGGTTGGTAGTAATGACGCGCTCGCCTTTTTCATTAAATAGCTTCAAGCTGGCTTGGATAATTTTGTCTCGGGTTTTCATACTCAATTACGAATCGGCCTCGCTCGCGAGGCTTTACTTGCGTTGTACTGGAAAACAAAAGCCCCAACAATTTGCTGGGGCTTTTGTACTCTTAACCTTGATACTTATAGAATACCGTTGAAAGCGGTGGTAAGCGTAACGACAACGATTGTGGTTGTGCTTCACTTTCCATTTGCTCAGTCAATGCAGTTTGCACCGCACCAAACCCACTACCAGCATAGATAGAATCATCGGTATTTAACATCAGCTCATACTTACCTGCTAACGGCACACCTAAGCGGAAAGCTTCATGGGGTACAGGGGTAAAGTTACTGATCACTAACATACGTTCGCCTTCTTCACTGATACGTTCATGAGCGAGAATACTCGCTTCTGCCGCATCTTGAAGACGCCACTCAAAGCCTTTAGGTTCTGAGTCGAGTTCGAACAGTGATTTCTCATTACGATACAGTTTGTTTAAGTCACGCGTTAGCGCTTGCACGCCCTGATGACGGTCAAAATCTAACAAGAACCACTGTAACTGGTCATCGTGGTTCCACTCACCGGTTTGCCCAAACTCAGCTCCCATGAAGTTAAGCTTCTTGCCAGGTTGCGCATACATATAGCCTAAATACGCTCGTAAGTTGGCAGTTTGCTGCCACTCATCACCCGGCATTTTATTGTGAATAGAGTGCTTACCGTATACCACTTCATCGTGTGATAGTGAAAGAACATAGTTCTCACTATGGGCATAAACAAGCGGGAACGTGATGGTATCGTGATGGTATTTGCGGTTAATAGGATCTTCTTGAATATAAGAAAGGCTGTCGTGCATCCACCCCATATTCCATTTAAACCCAAAACCTAAACCACCCATAAAGGTCGGAGCCGATACGCCAGGGAATGCGGTCGATTCTTCAGCAATGGTCATCGCATTCGGGAAGTGCTTGTAGACTTCTTCGTTCATCCACTTAAGGGTTGCGATAGCATCGTAATTTTCGCGACCGCCATCGACGTTTGGAATCCACTGATCGTGACTACGCGAATAGTCTAGATACAACATCGACGCAACGGCATCAACGCGAATACCATCAATATGGAACTGCTCAAACCAATAAAGCGCATTGGACACTAAAAAGCGACGAACATGTTCACGACCTAAATCGTAAATATAAGAATTCCAATCTTGGTGCCAGCCGCGACGCGGATCAGGATCGTGGAATAGAGGCGTACCATCGAAATTCGCCAAACCATGATCATCTGATGGGAAGTGTGCAGGTACCCAATCCAGTACAACACCTAAGCCTGCTTGGTGGCACTGATCTACGAAATACTTAAAGTCATCTGGGGAACCAAAGCGGCTCGTCGGTGCGAACAACCCGACTGGTTGATAGCCCCAAGAACCGTAGAATGGGTGTTCAGACACTGGCATTAACTCAACATGGGTATAACCCATATCGGTCAAATAAGGGATAAGTTCGGTGGCCAATTCACGATAAGTCAGGAAATCACCATTGTCATTGCGCTTCCACGAACCTGCATGCAACTCATAAAACGACAGCGCCTCTTTACGCTTTTCGGTGACAGGTCGAGATTGCCACTTTTCATCTTGCCAATCGTAGCGGTTATGATTGTAAGTCACTGATGAAAAAGAAGGGTATTGCTCGGAGTAGAAGCCCCAAGGATCCGCTTTATGCGGTAAGCCTTCACCATTTGGTCCTTTCAATTCAAATTTGTATTGTGCTCCTTCTGGCAGATTTGGAATAAAAATACCCCAAATTCCATAATCCAATCGCTGCATTGGATTACGACGCCCATCCCAAGCATTGAAGCTACCGACTAAACTAACCGCTGTAGCATGAGGGGCATAAACCAAAAAGCGTGTCCCCTCAATGTTCTCACCGTCTCGCTCAAGCGAGATAAATTGTGAGCCCATATGGTGATACATCTCTTTTGGTGTATGTAACTCATCGTATTCAGCGTACAAAGCGTGATATTGGTATGGGTCATCCAGCATTTGCTCAGTACCATTCCAATCTACCGCTAACTGATAGTGAGTAAATCGCAGGTCCAAATCAGATTTGAGAACAAAACCTGACGCCTCTTCTCTCACCATCGGTAGTCTTTCACCTGATGCTAGTTCAACGGCTACCCCATCGGCACCTAGCATCCATACTCTTAAGGCAATACCTTCTTCCTGTAGATAAGGTCCTAAGAATGAAAATGGATCAGCAAACGATGCACTCGAGAGTCGATCGTACGCCTGTTTTAGTTTTTTAAGCCCTTTATTATTCAACGTTCATCTCCCTCGACCTTAAATAGCCCCATGATTATTTTTTCGAAACCAATAGTTGGTTTCACTGACGTTTGAGGCACTATAAAAAAGCCCGCAAAGCGCGGGCTACCAGCAAGGTTTCATTGTACTTGATTGCACCTATACGGGAAGTGATTTAACCCTAATTTTCGGGTGCAATACGGTATTTTTACGCACTTCTTTACAATATAAATCCCAATAGTGACAAGCTATAAAAAGAAAAGCACGACTCCCAGAGATGACAGAACAAATCTCTGAAGAAGCCGTGCTTGATTAGCGATTTTGAGGCGGATTATTTGCTTGCGTTAGCGCGCACTTCCGTTAGACGTTTCGCGATACGATTAACCCCTTCTTGAGTAAAGATTTCCTCAAGGTTCATCGACAGTTTTCGACGCCAGTTCGGATACTCATTCACCGTTCCAGGAATGTTAACTGGCTTATCCATTTCTAACCAATCTTCAAGCTGGACACTCAGTAGCGTTGATGCGCCCGCGGCAACATGCAGCTGAAGTGCTTCACTTAAATAAGCGTCCATCGGCACTAGGCTAGCATCACGACCAACACCTTCTGGCAGATAACCGTGCCATGCTACGCTATCAAGAATGCCTTGTTTACATTCCAGACGGTCATCAAACAATCCTTCAAGTTGCTCTTTATCGGGGTAAAGACCAATCTCGCTACCCATTTTTAGGTCGTCACAATGCCAGAAGCCACGTAATGTCGGCATGTCGTGCGTACATAGTGCTGACATTGACTGATCGGCGTAGTGCGCTGGTGAGATGAAACCACCATCTTCTGCTGTTTCGAAGAAGAACACCTTGTACGAGTGGACGCCTGCTTCACGAAGGATTTCAACGATTTCATCTGGCACCGTACCCAAGTCTTCACCAATCACACTACATTGATGACGATGTGATTCAAGCGCTAAGATGGCTAGCATGTCTTCCACTGGATAGTAGATATAAGCACCTTTAGTGGCATTTTCACCTTTTGGAATCCACCATAGACGCAACAGGCCTAGTACGTGGTCAATACGCAGTGAACCGCAATGTTTCATATTAGCGCGCAGTAACTTGATGTAGGCATCATAGGACGTCGCTTGCAGTACTTGTGGGTTCAGTGGAGGTAGACCCCAGTTTTGACCTAACGGACCTAGAATATCAGGTGGAGCACCAATGCTTGCATCCATCACAAGGTTGCCATTGTCTGCCCAAGTTTCAGAGCCAGAATCTGCAACGCCAACCGCCAAGTCACGATATAGACCTACAGCCATGCCTTTTTCTTCGGCAAGTGCTTGTGCTTCGTTGATTTGAACATCAGCGATCCACTGTAAGTACATGTAAAGCTGAACTTTATCGCGGTTATCAGCGATAAATTTCTGAGTAGCGCTATTTTCAAAACGGCGATATTTCTCAGGGAAAACAGGCCACCCCCAAACACTTGAATCTTCTGCGTGCAATTCGGCATGAATTGCGTCAAATGCCGCCTGATGCAGAAGGCTTTCGCCACCCTCTTCCACAAAATCTAAGAACAATCTTGCGCGCTCAGACTGCTTATCCAAATGACGAGATTTAAACTCTTCAAAAAGAAGAGGTAACACGCTCATTTTCAGATCCGCGACTTCAGTGTAATTAACCCAGTGGGAATCACGCGCCTTCTGAAGGCGAGCTTGGAAGTCAGAGCTGCCGACCATTTGCTGAGCATCAGCGCTCAAAGCGAATTCAGCGACAGAGCTCACATCGATATAGAGTATGTTCAACCAACGACGAGAAGAAGGACTGTAAGGGCTTGCTCCTTCTGGGTTGGCTGGGAATAGTGAATGAATTGGGTTTAAACCAACAAAGTCACCACCACGCGCAGCAATGTCTGCCACCAACTGTTTTAGATCACCGAAGTCACCAATACCCCAGTTGTGCTGAGTGCGTAGCGTATAAAGCTGGACACTCGGACCCCATAGTTTCTTGCCATGGTCAATGGCACTCTGTTTGAAACAGGCACGTGGCGTACGAATCAGTGTCATTTCATAAGGGGCTTTGCGACGCTTACGCTCTAGGTAAAGCTTATGGTAACCCCATGGTAGGTCGCTAGGTAACGAAAATACTAAAGGGCCACCCTCAGCACGCTCATCACGAACGATTTGAGATTGAAGATAGCCTTCAAGTACTTCTCCCTGCTCGGTCTCTAAACGCCAGCTGAAATCGCTTTCGCGAGCGCTAACACCTAAATGAAGTTCGACTTCAACCGCATCCTCGTCTTTAACAACAAGAACTGGTTCAATCACTTCTTTTTTATGCTTTTTCTCAGCAGATTTAAGCAAAGTTTCATCATTTGTGGTGTCATAGCCTAAAGACGCTAGCAGACGAAGAATTGTTTCGTCTTCTACTTTCGCTGGACTGCCCCACGCACTTACGTAGCTGTCGGCTATTTTTGCCATTTCAGCAACTTGTTTTAATGCTGTTTGTTCTGTCATCGCTCTCTCCGAAGGACTTCTTTAACCTTCAAAACGGTAGGGTTAGTGTAATTTTTGATTCGAGCTTATTATGCCGCTCGACAGTCTATTTACGTCATTCCTGCTCATCGCGCATTTACGCAGGCAGAAATCTACTCAAAGTATTCATTATCGCTGTTAGAAGATCCCTGCCCGCGCAGGGATGACGCTAAAACAGAGATGAAGCAATTAAAGCGACCAAGGCACTCTCTGAGCACCTTGGTCATCGTGATTAACGAGAAACTGCTTCTAGTTTCCAAATGTTATTCACGTAGTCTCTGATGCTTCGGTCAGAGCTGAACTTACCAACTAGAGCAGTGTTCAGAATCGCTTTCTTAGCCCAACCTGCTTGGTCACGGTATTGCGCGTCCATCGCTTCGTGTGCTTCAACATAAGAAGCAAAATCAGCAAGACATAGGTAAGGGTCACCGCCATCTAGTAGGCTATCGTAGGTAGCACGCAGTAGACCTGGTTGACCTGGAGTAAACTCATCACCTAGAAGTAGGTCTAGAGATGCTTTTAGTAGAGGATCCGCGTTGTAGTAGTCGTAAGGGTTATAGCCCGCCGCCTTCACTTCTTTAACACCGTCAACATCTAGGCCGAAGATGTAGATATTTTCGTCGCCTACTTCTTCACGAATCTCAACGTTCGCACCATCCATCGTACCGATAGTTAGAGCACCGTTTAGAGCCATCTTCATGTTACCTGTACCCGATGCCTCTTTGCCTGCCATAGAGATTTGTTGAGACACATCTGCTGCTGGGATGATGATCTCAGCCATGCTTACTCGGTAATCAGGGATGAATACCACTTTCAGCTTACCGCCAATACGTGGGTCATTATTCACTTTCTCAGCAATCTTGTTGATTGCAAAGATGATTTCTTTCGCTAGGTGGTAACCTGGCGCTGCTTTCGCTGCGAAGAACACAACGCGTGGAACCATGTCGAAAGAAGGATCTTTCAGTAGGCGGTGGTAAAGCGCTAGTACGTGTAGAAGGTCAAGGTGCTGACGCTTGTACTCGTGTAAACGTTTAATTTGAACATCAAAGATAGCGTTAGTATCTAGCTCGATACCCATGTTCTCAGAAACCCAATCCGCAAGGCGCTGTTTGTTTTGCTTCTTAACAGCCATATATTCCTTCTGGAATTTAGCGTCATCAGCAAACTTAGCGATGCCTTCAAGCTGTTCCAGTTTCGCAGGCCACTCGTCGCCGATCTTGTCAGTAATCAGAGCAGATAGACCAGGGTTACAGAACTTCAACCAACGACGAGGCGTAATACCATTAGTCACGTTATGCAGACGCGTTGGGTACATTGCATCGAACTCTGGGAATAGGTCTTTCTTAACCAATTGAGAGTGAAGTGCAGCTACACCGTTAACCGCGTATGAACCAATAACACATAGGTTCGCCATACGAACCATACGATGGAAGCCTTCTTGGATGATAGACAGTTTCGCTTGCTTCTCACCATCACCAGGCCACATTGCACGTACCTCTTGCAAGAAGCGGTGGTTGATTTCAAAGATGATTTCCATGTGACGCGGAAGTAGACGCTGGATTAAGGACTCAGGCCATGTCTCTAGAGCTTCTGGAAGTAGTGTGTGGTTTGTGTATGCGAATGTCTTAGAAGAAATCGCCCACGCGTCATCCCAACTCATGCCTTTTTCATCAAGGAGGATGCGCATTAGTTCAGGAATTGCGATCGTTGGGTGCGTATCGTTAAGCTGAATAGTTTCTTGCTTAGGTAGAGACGCTAGCGTGTAACCCGCTGCTTCATGACGACGCAGGATATCGCGCACTGACGCTGCTGAGTGGAAGTACTGCTGCATTAGACGCAGAGTCTTACCTTTTTCATGGTTGTCGTTCGGGTATAGAACCTTAGTGATGTTACCCGCGTCAATTAGCGCGTGCTGTGCTTCGAAGTAATCACCATTGTTGAAGCTTGCCAATGAGAATGGTGCAATGGCTTGGCATTCCCAAAGGCGTAATGGGTACACAGTGTCTGACTCGTAACCTACGATAGGTAGATCCCAAGGCATCGCTTTTACTGTCATGCCAGGAACCCATTTACGAACTTCTTTACCGTTCTCGTTGACAACTTCAACGTGACCGTAAAAGCCAATTTCTTGCGCAAGTTCTGGACGCGCCACTTCCCATGGATAACCTTCTACACCGCGCCATGCGTCTGGTGCTTCTTGTTGACGGCCATCTTTGAATGACTGCTTAAATAGGCCGTATTCATAGTGCAGACCGTAGCCTACCGTTGGGTATTCTTGAGCAGCACATGAATCCATGAAACACGCCGCTAGACGACCAAGACCACCGTTACCAAGTGATGGGTCGCGCTCTTCTTCAAGAAGGTCGGTAAGATTATGACCTAGCTCAGCCATTGCTTCAGTGATTTGCTCATACAAGCCCATGCTGATCAGGTTGTTACCTGTCAAACGACCAATCAAGAACTCAAGAGATAGGTAGTTAACACTTTTTGCTTTTTTGATGCGCTCGTCCGCTTCAGTGGCAAGAAGGTCAAACGTAGTTAATTCCGCTAACGCTCGACCCATTGCTAGATACCATTGGCGCTCAGAAGCAGCCTCGACAGTCGTTGCGTAAGTAGCAGACAGGTGCTTTTTAACACTTTCTTGGAAAGAAGCTTTATCAAATTGTTTTTGCTGAGTAGGTTTCATTAAGAAATCTCACTTTAAGTTTTTATCCATCTGTCCCATATCGTGCATGGTGACGTTTCCATAAACATCCTCCTAGTTCCGACTCCATGGAGGATGAGTGAGGAGGGCGTAGAGGGCGTACTCCCCTCCACTTAGTGATCGATCTCCCATTCCGGTTAACCATTCTGTTTTTTCTGGTGATAACGATCACGCCAAGCTCACATTTCACTCTAAGCGTTAATTAAGAAACATTTGCTATCCCTTATCGGACTAAATACAAATTCTGCTGTTCAGATCACAATTAGCCTCGAAAAAAGCCGCAAATCACAAGGTTTTTTTGTATACATGACAGGCCATTCACACTCCACACCAAGCAGTAAAAGTGACATCAATCACATTTATAAGGCGTAGTAGCTGTGAAAAAAGCTTAAAAATCAAAATATAGCCCTCGATCAATAAATGTAGAGCTCACTCTCTCATACCATCGAACGTGCAATAAAAAGCTTTGGTGACTCGCTCCCTACTCCCCGACGGAGTAGAACATAATAAATTGGTAGGAAATATCTATGTGGATTCCTTCAAAACTAACTCGACCTGGACGCTTACATAACGCGATTGTGCGCCCACGAGTATTGGACCTGCTAGCACAGGCTCCATTTTATAAGCTTGTACTTTTTCGCTCGCCCGCCGGTTACGGCAAAACAACGATGGCAGCTCAATGGCTATCAGATAAACCAAACGTTGGCTGGTACAGCATCGATGAAAGTGACAACGACCCGTTCCGCTTCGTCAACTACCTATTGCAGGCCATCAACAAAGCCACGAATAACACCTGTCCAAATGCACAAACCTTGGCAGAGCGTCGTCAATTCTCTTCACTCCACTCCCTGTTTAGTGAAGTGTTTGCAGAACTGACGAGCTATCATAACGAGTGCTATATCGTCCTTGATGACTACCATTTAATCACTGACGAAGAGATTCACGAAGCGATGCGCTTTTTCCTTAAGCACATGCCAGATAATGTTACTCTCGTGGTTACCAGTCGAGGCAACCCTCCTTTAGGCACAGCAAACCTCCGTGTGCGTGACTTAATGATCGAGATTGGCAACGAGCTACTCGCTTTTGATACCGAAGAGACCACGCGTTTCTTTAGCCAACGACTCGCTAGCGATATCGATAATGAGACCGCCGATTCATTGCGTACTTACGTTGAAGGCTGGCCATCTGCATTGCAGTTATTTGCACTACAAGCACAGCACCAAAAACGTACTCTTGCCCAATCGGTCGAGACTATTTCTCAATTCAACCATGCACACCTTTGGGACTATTTGGTTGAGGAAGTGTTTGACCTGTTAGACAAAGATACCCGCAAGTTCTTGATGCAGTGTTCAGTACTCGATCACTTCAATGACAGTCTGGTTATCGCCCTAACCAAGCGCGACGATGCGCTAAGCATGATTGAATCTCTTAACCGATTTGGCCTATTTATCTATCCGCTTGAGGGAGAAAATAACTGGTTTAGATTCCACAATCTGTTTGCCGAGTTCTTATCCCATGAGCGCAAAGCGCGTATTCCTCAGCAGGAACACGAACTTCATTTGGCAGCAGCCGAAGCTTGGCTAGAGCAAAAAGTGCCGCACCAAGCACTGCGTCATGCTCAACTGGCCAATAACAGTGGGTTGGTTGCAAAAATCTTAAGCGAGTTTGGCTGGAAAATGTTCAACCAAGGTGAGCTTGCGACTCTGGAAGGAGCCATTGCGGTCCTGACCCAAGACCAATTATATAGCCAGCCAAAGCTGTGTATGTTGCAGGCGTGGTTGGCGCAAAGTCAGCACCGCTACAACGATGTTGGCGAGCTGATTGCTAAAGCCGACAAAGAAATGGAAACGCGCAACGTTGAGCGCTCGAAGAAGCAAGAAGGTGAATTCCACGCGCTGCTAGCTCAAGTTGCCATTAACCAAAACTCACCAGAAAAAGCGCTTGAACTTGCCGAGCAAGCATTGAGTGAACTCGACCATTCTGTTTATCGCAGCCGTATCGTGGCAACTTCGGTGGTGGGTGAAGTGAATCACGTCATCGGTCAGCTTAGCCGTGCTTTGTCGATGATGCAGCAGACTGAAAAGCTCGCGCGTCAGTATCATGTCTATCACCAAGCACTTTGGGCCCAGCTTCAGCAGAGTGAAATTCTGATTGCACAAGGCTACGTACAAGCCGCGTTCGAAATTCAGGATAGCGCACTGAAACTCATCGAAGAACAGCAGCTACATCAAGTCCCATTGCATGAGTTCTTGCTGCGTGTTCGTGCGCAAGTATTATGGTGCTGGAACCGATTGGATGAAGCTGAAGAGTGTGCTTATAAAGGACTTGATGTACTTGGCAACCATTCACCGAGCAAGCACCTTCATAGCTACTCGATGATTGCACGCATCGCAATTGGTCGCGGGGAGCTCGATAAAGCCGCTAAGTTCATTGAGCAGATCCAACATCTGATGAAACAGTCAACTTACCATGTTGATTGGACCGCAAACGCCTCATTATCGCTGCTCCTCTACTGGCAAGCACGCGGTGACGTGGACTCCATCGAACAATGGCTAGAAACTGCGATTCGACCAGACAACGCTTGTAACCACTTCGAGCAGCTTCAGTGGCGAAACATCGCTCGTGCCCAAATCAACTTAGGCCAGTTCGAGCATGCTCAGCAAACTCTAAACTATCTAAATGACAAGGCAGAAGCCCACCAGTTAGTGACCGATCGCAACCGCAACCTGATTGTGGAAGCGGTACTCAATGTGCAAAACCAGGATGAAGAGACCGCCAAAGCTCTGCTAAAAGAAGCGTTAGTCTTAACGAACCAAACTGGCATGATTGGTAATTTCTTAGTCGACGGTGCAACCATCGGCCATCTGCTTGAGAAACTGGTCTCTAAGTCTGAATTAGGTGATTTGGAGCGTCATCGCGCACAACTATTGATGAAAGACATTAATACCACGCAGCGTAGCCGTTCCGTCCACTTTAACGAAGAGTTTGTGGAAAAGTTAATCAACCACCCGAATATCCCTGAGTTAGTACGCACTAGCCCTCTAACACAAAGAGAATGGCAGGTTCTTGGTTTGATATATTCCGGGTTCAGTAACGAGCAGATTGCTCAAGAGCTGGACGTCGCAGGTACAACAATTAAAACACATATCCGTAATTTGTATCAGAAGCTCAATATCGCAAATCGTAAGGAAGCAATCAGCACCGCTGAGAATCTCTTGCAGTTGATGGGATATTAGTAAGCCAGCCAACAAACAAAGCCCGAGCGTATAGTTCATACACTCGGGCTTTTTCATGAAGTCCTTACTGATACAGTTTAATCTACACCGTATCAACACACTCAAACTAAGCCAATATTTAATTTAATGGAATATTTTGTTTCATTTTTTTATGATTTAATAGTATGTTAATTGTACAGTTTCTCATGCGAGATCCAATGCTTGTAACGTCAGATCTCACACCCAGAACCACAAACGTAGAGGAGAGCATGTATGGATTTACAATCAAACCATTACCAGCAAGAACATTGCTTAATTAACACTTCTACTTCTGAGGTGATTCGGGGCAGTGTCTTTGAATTAGCACAACAGCTAGGCTGTCGCGTGGAAACCATTCAGGCTTTAGTCCTTAACGCAAAATCGAATAACAAGTATTGGGGACAGAATGGGTTTTCAGGGTACGAGCTGGTAGATATATGATGAATAGTAAAAAGCCAGTGAGAACCACTGGCTTTTGATTGCTCTAGTAAATCATATGGTTAAGAGCTTTCTGACTTCACATAATAGCCCACAGCGACAAGTTTATTGTCGATCACACCGTAGTATGTATGTTTGGTTTCAACTTTGTTCGACTGAGGGTTCAACCATTTATAGGTATAAACGCCGCGTCCATTTTCCTTAGCTAGAGTCAGTAATTCGGTGAGAATAGGTTTGTTATCTGGGCTTAGGATCTCATCATGTGAGCGGCCCACTAATTCAGGAGACGCACCATGAGCAAGAAACTTACCCGAATTCATATCCATCACAAATACGTATAAATCCCCCTCCACGAAACTACCGTCGGTGTCGTTAAACTCATCGATACTTTTCTGCTCAGATTCCACCATGGCTTTCATTGCCCTAGCCAGTAATCGTTTCGCCTCAGCTGCACTGGAACGCTCGGGGTAATAGCCCACAGCAACTATTACATCACCTACACGTTCAAAGAACGTAGTTTTAGGTTCCCCCATACGGTCGGTAGGATTAGCCCAGTTGTACTTCACTTCACCGTAACCATCATGTACCGCTTTCGTGATCATCTCTCGGAAAAACGGCTTACCGTAAACATCTTGAGTATCGAGCACACTGTCACCAACCAACACCATGGACGAACCTCCACTGGCGAGAAATTCGCCATCAATACCTAAGGCAAAGACATAGAGCTCTCCATCAATGTATTCGGGGTCACTCATGAAATCTTTAACACTCTCATCCCCTTCGGTTTGTACATGTATCACCGCTTTCGCCAACAAGGTTTTGGCACGCTTTTCTGCGTCACTGGCGACATGAGGCTCAGTAATATCCAAGACATTGACGGCAGTGCTGCTTTCAGCTCTTACAACAAAACTCGTTAACATGCCGGACAAGGCACAGCCTATCACCATCAGTTTCAATACGTTCATGGATATCTCTCCTAATAGCCGACTAATGACGGAAGCCATAGCGTAATTTGTGGGAAGAAGGCAATAACAAACACGCCAATTACCGAAGCCAGCACAAATGGGTGGATCTTCGCGGTAATCTGTTCCACCGTGGCTCCCCCTATCCCTGAGGCGACAAAAATATTCTCCCCGAGAGGTGGCGTCGCAAACCCTATCGATAACGTACATACCACAACAATACCTACGTGAGTTGGATCAGCGCCAAGCATGTACATAATAGGTAGCAGAACAGGCACGATAATCATGATTGCCGCTAACGTTTCCATAAACATGCCGATAAACAGCAATAAAATGATAGTTAATGCCCAAACGAGATACATATTGTCGGTAAAGCCAAGCAATGACTCGGCGACCACTACTGGAATCTTTTGCTCAATCAGTAAGCGACCAAACACGGTTGCCGCGAATAAGATCAATAGGACGCGCCCAGTAATCCATGTTGTCGTCGACAGGGACTTAAGGATATTTTTGAATGACAGTTCGCGGTGAATAAATAAACCAACAAATAGCGAGTAGAAAATAGCAACCACCGCAGACTCTGTTGGAGTAAACATACCGCTATAGATACCACCGAGAATCAAAAATGGCGCTAATATTGACCAAAGTCCCCGACGCAATGAGTGTCGAATCTCACCAAAAGACCAGTTTTCAGTCAGCCCTTGATAGCCTTGTTTTTTGGCAATCATGTAATTGGTGAACACCAAAGTTGATGCCATGATCAAACCAGGAATAACGCCCGCGACAAACAGTTTAGGAATCGACAGCGAGGCAAACTGGCCGTGCTGAGCAATAGCCTCAGGCGGCGCCATCAAACCCATTGCAGAGATACCGAAGATGACCAACGGAATCGACGGTGGAATAATGATCCCAAGTCCGCCGGAGGCCGCGGTAACCGCGGAAGCATAACTTTTTTCATAATCACGCTTCACCATAGCCGGTACCATTAACATACCTACTGCTGCAGTGGTTGCGGGTCCAGAGCCAGAGATGGCACCAAAGAATAGACACGCCATAACGGTTGCCGCTCCGAGGCCGCCGGTTACAGGCCCCGCTAAGCTTTCGGCAATGTCTACCAAGCGTTTGGAGATACCGGCAGCTTCCATCAAAGCACCAGCCAGTACAAACGATGGCAATGCCATCAACGGGAAGTTACCCACTGAGGTAAACGCAATTTGCACAAGTGCAATCGGGTTTTTATCCAATATCAAATACGCGGCCATGGAGGCACCTGCGAGCGATACGGTAATTGGCGCGCCAAGGATTAACAGCGTTAAAAAGCCACCAAATAAGATTAGAGTTAAATAGGATTCCATAATTACATCTCTCTGTTACGACTATGGCAGTGACTTTTGAGCGGTCATTTTGCGAAGCTCTTTTACTTCGGGGTCTTCATTTTGAGCCCCTTTGAATAAACGCTCATAATTGTTCCAAATGATTCGAACCATCATTAGGGAAAAGGCTATCGGCAAAATCATGTAGAAGTACTTCATTGGAATGCCAGTCGTTTGCGATTTCCAAAATAGATTCATTTTGTTGAAAACAAAGTCGTAACTGAGGTAAACAAAGTAACCGTTGAACAGCAGCCATAAGAAATCTGCGATGGTTTCACTGATGGTCTGAACAATGGGTGGAAAGAACTTGAAGTGGAAACTTACTCGGTTATGAGCGGACATTTTCGCGGCAACCACCGCACCTAAATAAGCGAACCAAACAAACATGTAGGTGGCGACTTCATCACCCCAAGGAATGGAATAGTCAAACAACTGACGAGATAAAATTTGCGTGAACAGCAGTAAGACAAAGCTCGCTAGTAGTAAACAACAGGTGTACTCCTCAATGTTGTTTAGGTGTTTTCTAATTATTTTAGCGACTGACATATAACCTCCAATGTTGATTTTTACATGACAACCAGTCGCTCAATATGTATGAACAGATAAACGAGTAAAGCCATGCAAAAACCCTATCTATCAGGTCACCAATAGATAGGGCGTAACTAATCGTTATTGTCTACCCAGTAGCTCAAGAACGTTGTCTAGCTTCTCTTTACCTCCGATGCTTGAGTAGAATTTTGGCCAAACAGACGTCGTGACTTTCTCGATCCACTCTTTTTCGCCGTTCGCTGGATCGGTAAACACCATGCCTTTGTCTTCAAGGTCTTTACGGATCTTGCTTTCAGTTTGCTCTAGGTAAGCAAAGCTGTGCTCTGTCGCCTCTTGGCCTGCTTCCAGAATGGTTTTTTGCATCTCTGGAGTCTGTTGCTGGAATACAGTTTCACTGACAATCAACGGCTCAAGAGAGAAGATGTAGCGAATATTAGTGACATACTTTTGTACCTCATTAAATTTCATCGCATACACTGTGATGTATGGGTTATCTTGACCATCTACCACGCCCTGTTGCAGACCTGTAAAGGTCTCAGACCACGCCATTGGTGTTGGGTTTACGCCCCATGCTTGATAAGACGCGATCATGATTTCGTTACGAGGAACACGAATAACCAACCCTTTTAAATCTTCCGGTGAAGCCACTGGTTTCTTCGAGTTGGTCAAGACTCTAAAGCCTGAGTACGCCCAACCTACAATGCGAACGCCTGCATCACGAATGGTGTTTTCAACCAGTTCCTGACCAACCTGACCTTGTGTCAATAGCACAGCTTCTTCAGGACTTTGAATTACATATGGCATGGTTAGTAGGCCAACCGTTGGTGAGAAGGGCGTTACGTTGTTTATAGCTAGAACAGAGAAGTCCAATAGACCGATAGCCGCATCATTGACGGTGTCTTGTTCATTACCCAATTGTCCATTTGGGAATAGGTCAATCTTAACTTTGCCATCCGTCTTTTTCTCCATTAGCTCGGAGAACGTAGTAGCTAGTTCCCATTGCGTTCCACCAGCGGCATCGCCAATAGCCATTTTGAAATTTGCAGCCGCAGCCGTATATGAGAACACTGCCGTCGCCGCAATTGTCATGCCCGCAATGATTTTGTTTTTAATAAGTTTCATAGTCTTAACCTTTAATATCGTACAGACATCCGCTCTGTACTTTGCTCACAAGGTGACCTGGTACAACTTTCCTGGTCGTCATTATTTCCCTATTTTGGAAACATGTTTTGAGTGTCACAGCACCTCATCCTTTAGCGAATACCACTGGTAAAGGAATCGCTGTCCTACTCGTCGAAATGGTGCAAACATCTCTGACTCCACCACTTCCCTCACGTTTGGAAACGGAAGTTTTGATTCGAATATGGGTAGATCCAGTTTGTGTCCTTCTCCGCCAATCCATTGAGCCAGACGTTTGCCGGCTTGTGCGGAATACATCACACCATTACCGCCGTAACCTAAGGCGTAGAATATGGATTGCGATGGATTGGGCTGATAGATCCTTGGCATCATGTCGTGGCTTACATCCACCCATCCCCACCATGAGTAATCGATTTTGATCTGATCTAGGGCTGGGAATTTACGCGTGAGATCGGCGCGCAACATATCTTCATATTTCTTCTCTGGCGCATTTTTACCTGTAATAGCACTGCGAGTTCCTATCTGAACTCGATTGTCTGGTAGTAAGCGATAGTAATGACGAAGAACACGCGTATCGGTAATCACCTGATTGGTTTTGAAATTACACGCGGCAATCTCCTGTTGCGTCAAAGGGCGCGTAACCATTGAATTGGACAGCACTGGCAACAAACGGTTTTTTAGCTCAGAGTGCAGACCTTGACTGGTGTAGCCACCAGTGCAAACCCCAACTGAACGAGCCTTTACCACACCACCTGGTGTTTTAAGGTAGTGCACGCCACCGCGAGTTTCCCATCCCATAACAGGGCTTGACGGGTGAACTTTCACACCCAATGCTCGTGCTTTTCTCAAGTAGCCAAACGCTAGTTTACCTGCGTGAATGCCGATGCCTTCTGGCTCGTGCATTGCACCTGCGGCTTCTTGATCGCCGACGTAATCGCGTTTTACTGTCTCAGCGTCCAAAATTTGCGCATCGTAATTGAAGGTGTCACGCAGCAGTTTTGCTTCTTTCTCTAAACCTGGCATCATTTTGGGTCGGTGCGCCACATAGAGGTGACCACCAGGCTGTGGGTCGCAGTCGATATCTTTGATTAACTCTTTGAATGTGTTCATACCATCAACGCATTCGCGGTGCATTTTCAAAGCCGTTTCTAGACCCCAGCGTTCAATCCACTGAGAGCGCTTTAGCCTCCCTGAAGCACATTGAGCCTGACCACCATTTCGAGTACTGCAGCCCCAACTTAAGCGATTCGCCTCAATAACGGTTGCTTTAATACCGTACATTTCGGCAAGGTGTATAGCCGTACTCAGCCCAGTAAATCCAGAGCCAATAATGGCAACATCAACGTCCATATCGGACATTATTGGCCCATCATCTTCTGGTGGTGCACCTGCCGTATCAACCCAGTATGTTGGCGCATACTCTTTACCGTGACCTGGCGTTTTGTCTTTTAGAGGATCATATTTCGGGTCGTATTTATCTTTGGCTTGGGTACTTTTCGCTTTAGCTTCTACAGCATCTACTGCTGGTTGTTCCATTACTAAACTCATAATTCGACTCTCCTAGTCATAACACGTGAACGAAAAATGGTTGCCGCGTTTACTTATTGGGAGTGATTACTGGTCGAGTTTTTCTAAAGGCGTTCTTAACACTGATCTTCCCTTCACGTAGCGTGAAAACGTCCACCATACGAGCTTCGATAACAGTGCCATCTGGGTTAGTTGCGGAGAATGTAGATTCTGTTACTGCTCTATCGCCGCAAACAAAGTGCACAGGGTCGCTCCAAGCTGCATCTGGAAAGTTTTGCCATACCAACTCAAAACTATTGCGAACCGCTTCGTACCCTTCAATGGTGTTTCCTAGCAAGCCATCACCTGCAACAGTGTGGAACACACAATCATCGGTCATAAATGACATTAAGGCTTCGATATCGTGGTTATTCCACGCATCACTAAAGGACTGTAAAAATGTCGTATCGACTTGGTTTTCCTGCACTAATGTCGCGGCATTGGTTTGCATATTCATATTCCAGGGTCCTTTTATGTTTTCGTTATTGGTTTAATACAAAGCAGTTTTAGACTGCCGTTTTATTAGAGTATTTAAACTAGAACTATAGTAAGTTAACAAGTTTGCAACATAACTCCAACTCTAACTTTGAGTTATGGCATGTACAAACTTTAAGCTCACAGATTTAGTTTTTTTTATAATTTAATTATTGACCTCGTTAGATTTAAAAGCATTTATCACTCACTGATAATTCAAACGCTCGTTTGTTTTATCTGCTTATTTGTTTCTAGTCGAAATCAAAATCTTGATGATACTTACGTCCATATTGTTCCAGTTTTCTATCATGAACAATTACTTCAAGGTCGTTATTTATTTCACCCTTATTAGTCTTACCGTTATTATCTACATTATGTTTGGAATCTATATTCGTCATTTTTTCTTCAACTGTTATTGAAGTTTTGTTTAATGCACTCATGGATATTAGCTCCTTTAATAAGTTATTTTTTACCGATGGCGATATGTAAATAGATATCAAATCCGTTACATACCGCTGATCATCATAAAGAGAAAGAAGGCTGCCATTTCTTTCCTTTTCAAAAGGATGAATTGAGTACCATTCATCGTTTTTCGTCGTTCTAAAATCGCAGTCGGTCTCTTTAAATATTTTCGTATTTTCAATGTCATGGGGAGATTTTATAAAATTCACCTTATGACAGTCCCGGACCTTAAGGATATTTACACAGTCCTCTGTTGAGCTATTACAAACCGACCACATTACGTTAAACAGACTGTCAGTCCATTCAAGTAAACGCGTTGGAAACCCTTGCTGATTGGATAAACACATTAATAGCCATTCATTGATGTCTCGAGAGTCCAACATCGGTACACCGTAAACTTTCATAGTTGAAAGAAGCTCTTGCTCTACCCGCCTTAGATTATTACTATTTACTTTACCCAAGCTTGGAATTAGTCCGCCTTTTGAGCATTCTTCCACTCGATATATCAAAGGGTCATTATTATTGCATTCAGAAAATAAATTCACCACTTCATATAGTTCTTCTATTGTATTTATATAATGCTTATCATTCATAATGAACACTCTTGCTATCGAAATATGAATTAGCTAATTAAATAATTCTCTGGGTGTAAATTACCGCCAACATATACCCGGCAATGAACATTGCATTTAGTAAAAGCAATATAATTGGTTTCCACCCTAATGAGAAAAGCTTCTCAAATGATGTTTTTACGCCTAAAGCTGCAATTGAAATAACCAAGCACCACTTAGATATTTCTGACATACCTTCCGAGACAGAATCAGGGACAAGGTTAAAGCTATTAACAACAATCAGAGCAATAAACACCAATAGGAAAAAAGGGATTATTGGCGCATTAATATGGTTTTCCTGTCCGTCACTTTGTTTTTGCACTCGAAATGACAACGCGATTATCAGTATCACTGGCATTAGCATGGCTACTCGAAACATTTTCGCCAACGTTGATGCGTCACCGATCTCTGTCGACAGCATAAAACCTGCACCAACAACCTGAGCGACATCATGAATTGAACCACCTAAGAACATGCCTGCTTCACTTGGTGATAGTTGCAATGAGGTCACCACTAATGGGTAAAGCACCATAGCAATCGTTGAAAACGCGGCCACACCAATTGCAGTCATTAACGTGTACTGCTCATTCTCTTTGTTTTGCGGTATCGTAGATGAAATGGCCATCGCCGCAGAAATACCACAGATTCCCGTTGCGCCACCTGCAAGTAATCCAAATGTGCCAGAAACATTCAATAGCTTGGCAAAAAGTAGGCTGAACATGATGGTCAACACCACCGCACCAGCAAGAATACCAACGCCATCTAATCCGATAGTGCTGACATCGCTGTATGCAATGCGTACCCCTAATAAAGCAACACCTATGCGCACCAATTTTTTAGCTGCAAACTCGATACCTGCACCACATTTTTCATGGTCAGAAAGAAAATGCAGAGAAATACCAAGCAACAATGCATAAAGAAATTTGGGACCACCATAATGGTCGGAGACGAACGTCGCGGCCGCAGCTATTACTATGCTGAGTAATAAGCCAGGTGCGATACCCGTCGCTTCTCCATACAGCGTTCTCGGCATTTTCATGGTTTTCGAAATCATCGCGCTCACCTTTCCGTGTGTTCGTATTGTCCGGCCAAACATTGGCCGGACAGTCTTCCCGTGACCTATACGTAGTCTTTGTATTTATCTAGGAAGCGAACCGGTTTTGATAGCGCATCACGACGGAACGGGTCGCCCAGTTCTTGTGTACACATGATTTCAATAACCGTCGTTTTGCCTTCGTTCATCTGCATGTCGATGGCTTTTTGAAGAGTAGGGCCGACATCTTCTAGTTTATCAACCGTGATCCCTTCAGCGCCCATCGCACGTGCAATTTCCGCGAAACTTTGGTTATCTAACTCGCCTGCAACGAATCGGCGGTTGTAGAAATCCACTTGGTTTTTCTTCTCTGCGCCCCACTGACGGTTGTGGAATACTACTGCAGTCACTGGAATGTTGTGACGAACACATGTCATGGTTTCCATCAGGCTCATCCCCCACGCGCCGTCACCGGCATAAGAAATAGCGGGACGATGTGGTGCAGCAGCCTTCGCACCAATAATGGTTGGGAACGCGTAACCACAGTTACCAAAACTCATTGCTGCAAAGAAGCTACGTGGCTTTTCAAAACGCAGATAGCTGTTAGCAACCGAGTTGATGTTACCAATGTCGGTAGAGACCATGACATCTTCTGGCATCGCCTTTTCCAACTCACGAAGCACTTGGCGAGGGTGGAGATATTCACCACCAGAGAACGGCGTTTCTTGCGCGTTTTCTTCAATCATATCTAGGCTGAATGGGTCACGTTCGTGCGTCCACTCATCCAATTCCTTCTCCCAGAGTGCTTTTTCTGTTGCGACTGTGTCTTGGCGAGACGCTTTATTTTCGTCACATAGCAGTTCGCGACCTTCCAGACGCTCTGTTAATGCAACTGCTGCCGCTTTAGCATCGCCACAGATGCCCACGGAGATTTTCTTAACCAACCCAAGCATCTTGTTGTCGGCATCGATTTGGATGATCTTCGCGTTCTTCGGCCAGTAATCCATACCATGCTGAGGTAAAGTACCAAATGGACCAAGACGGGTACCAAGAGCAATAACAACGTCTGCTTGCGCCATCAACTTCATGGCTGCTTTTGAGCCTTGATATCCAAGAGGACCACACCATAATGGGTGACTTGCTGGGAAGGAATCGTTGTGCAGGTAGCTGTTTACAACTGGTGCACCAAGTCTTTCTGCTAATGCAGCACATTCTTCGACAGCATCTGCCATCACCACACCACCACCAGAAATGATGACTGGGAACTTCGCTTCAGCAATAAGGTCTGCAGCTTCATTCAGAGATTTTTCGCCACCTGGCCCTCTATCTAAACGTGCAGGTTTTGGAATTTCCGTTTGAATCTCACCATAAAAGTAGTCACGCGGAATGTTCAATTGCGTTGGACCCATCTCACTCATCGCGCGGTCAAAACAACGACCCGTGTATTCCGCCATACGGTCTGGGTGCGTCACATGACCTTGATATTTAGTGAACTCTTGGAACATAGGAAGCTGGTTACACTCTTGGAAACCACCTAATCCCATTGTTTTTGTTCCGGTTTCTGGCGTGACGATAACCACTGGACTATGTGCCCAATAAGCTGCTGCAATCGCAGTAACACAGTTACTGATACCCGGACCGTTTTGTCCGATAACCACACCATGACGACCAGATACTCGTGAGTAACCATCCGCCATATGAGCAGCGCCCTGCTCGTGAACCACTGGAATTAATCGAATGCCAGCAGGAGCAAAGATGTCCATTGCGTCCATAAATGCTGACCCCATGATGCCGAACATGTCAGTAACATCATTGGCGACCATAGTTTCAACAAACGCTTCTGATGGTGTCATCGTTGTATTGCCGGAAACAACCGTGCGTTTTTCTTGCTCGCTCATCCTTCCCTTCTCCTTGAGTTGAACTAAAATTTCATTTTTCGGAATGAATTGTCTCTTTTTTAAATTCACATTCACCTTAGTAGTAGAATTTTTGCGCGTCAATTTTTTATCTTAAATTGGAATATTTCATTCCAATTAATAAAACTAGATCACATTATTGATAGTTTTTTGTACAAAAAGTATCGTTAACTCAAGCTACGCTGTTCATAATCGATGAACATCACCAACCGTTAGCGGAAATTTGCACGCTATATAGAGGGAATGAGCAATGAAAGAAAAGGAATGGGTACCGACGAAACAGGTTAGCGTTAGAGAGTACTTCGGTATTGATAGTGACTTAACCGTGTGGGCGTTTGAGGAAGCTGGAGAATACGTTCCACAAATCGACCCCAACTACTGTTTTGATCCCGAAGTAACGTTGGCCATCCTAGCTGGCTTCTCATCTAATCGCCGAACTTTGATTCAAGGTACGCACGGTACCGGTAAGTCTTCGCATATAGAACAAGTTGCTGCCCGACTCAATTGGCCTTGTTTGAGGATCAACCTTGACGGTCATCTAAGTCGATTAGATTTCATCGGCAAAGACAGCATAGTTATAAAAGATGGAATGCAAGTGACCGAATTTAAAGAAGGGATTCTGCCACAAAGTATCCAACAACCTATCGCTTTGGTATTGGACGAGTACGATGCAGGGCGACCAGACGTGATGTTTGTGATTCAACAGTTACTTGAGCAAGATGGCAAATACACGTCTCTGGAGCAAAACCGTGTCATCACTCCGCATCCTTATTTCCGGTTGTTCGCTACCTGTAACACCCTAGGTCTTGGCAACTTCTCGGGTTTATATTCCGGTACTCAAGTACTCAATCATAGCCAACTAGACCGATGGAATATCATTGCGACTCTGAACTATCTCGACCCTAAACACGAAGCTAATATCGTGTTATCCAAGAATCCGGAACTTAATAATGAGCTTGGCTTAGCACTCATCGAGCAAATGATTGCGACAGCAGGAATGACACGCAATGGATTTATGGCAGGCGATCTTTCTACCGTTATGTCCCCAAGGACCGTGCTGACTTGGGCAGAGAACATTCGAATCTTTAATGATGTCGCAACAGCGTTCCGGCTGTCCTTCCTAAATCGATGTGAAGAAGAAGAAAAGCAACTTGTTAGCGAGTACTACTTCCGATGCTTCGGCGAACCTTTGATTGCGAGCACTTCCTCCTCGACTATGGAGCAGACAAGCCATGGCTAATGTGTCGTCTCGACAGAAGAAGATTCTTGACCTAAGCGTTTCTGTTGCCCGCGCAATCAGCGGTGATGCCACGCTAAACTACCGTGGTGAGCGATTGTATAAAGGCGACCAACCTTGCTACTGTCTCTCAGCGCATGCTAACGATCTCACGTTTGTTTCTCGACATGAGTTAACAAAAAGTAAACTGGCGATGCAGGGAAAGATAGACTCTTCAGCATTCCGACTATTGATTTCTGACGCAGAATTACATTATTCGCTGCGTCCAAGTCATGAAGTAGAACGGCTCCTATTCGACTTTTGCGAACAAGTACGTATCGAGTCGCAAATCCCGCATTACTTAGCTGGTATTCAGACCAGCACTCGATTTAATTTCAGTTATTGGAGTGAGCAGTATCATCAAAACGGCTTTACCGAGTCTCGTCTCGGGATGCTTCTTTTCACTCTTATGCAAGTCATTTACACACGTATGATTGGCATGCCGGTTTCAGAGCCTATAGCCGAAGTGATAGAATCTACTCGCGCAGGGATCGTGCCGATAATCGGCACCTGTTTAGTTCAGCTTAAAAAACACCGTTGCGATCAACAACTATATGCTGCTTACGCTAAGGAGCTTGCCGCGCTAGCCAGTGAACTCATAAAGCAAGAGCAGGAACAATCCAACAACCAGCCCACACCAACAGTAGAGGAAGACATTAAAATCCTCGCGCAACTTGCCTTGATTGTAGACGGCGATATTGAAGATCATGACGTCGAAGCAGACATCACTGGCAACAGTAAAGCTTTTCAATTGGCTGGATCAAATTACCAAGTGTTTAGTCGGGAGTTTGACAAAGAGGTTAGAGCCGACACTTTGGTTAGACGAGCATTACTACTGGATCTGCGGCAAAAACTCACAGATGACATGATGGCTAGGCAAGTGAACACTCGCCGGTTGGCCGCTATCTTGTCTAGTATTGTACAAACTCCTCAGCACAATAAGCGCCAAGACCATCTCGAAGAGGGGGTAGTCAACGCCGACACTCTCACGAAGCTGGTTACGTCACCTCTTGAACGCAGCATCTTTTCACAGCCAGAACTAGGCATCTCCCACCAATGTGCAATTACCTTTCTAATGGACTGCTCTGGTTCTATGCAAAAGCACAGTCACAAAATGAGCTTGTTGATGGATACTTTACTTAAATCGGTAGGGTTAGCCGATATCCCTTTCGAAATCCTTGGTTTCACGACCGGTAACTGGAATGGTGGAAGAGTATATCGACAGTGGCTTCAGCAAGGCCAGCCAAAACACCCTGGCCGTCTGAACGAGCTTAGACATATCGTCTTCAAAGACTTTGAGACACATTGGCGACGCGCTCGACTCGGCATCGCCAGCTTACGAAAGGCTGATATTTTTAAAGAGGGCATCGATGGAGAAGCCGTCCAGTTCGCCACCCAACGTTTAACATCGCAAGGGGCGCAACGAAAAATCCTCATCATCTTCTCAGATGGTTGCCCTATGGACACCGCCACCAGCACCGCCAACGATCAGTTTTATCTAGACAATCACCTGAAGCAAACCATAGAGCGAGAATCCCACCGTAATAACATCGAGATCTACGGCGTCGGCATGGGCGTCGACCTGAGCCCCTACTATCGCAACAACATCACCCTAGATGTGCAAGAAAGTTGTTTGTTTAGTTTATGCCGAGAGCTGTTTGGGATGTTGAGAAAGTACACAGGTTAGAGTAACACTGTGGCAACTAAACATAGCTTATTTGAGGGTTTATGGGACTGTAACTAGATGGGGGACTTTTCATACCAACGCCGAAGCAGATACCCCCATTAAATACCCTCCAATAACCATCAAGACACCGAACACCGTCTTTCTCAACTGATCGTTTGATAATGGAGGCGGATAACGCCTAGCGATTAGAGTGACCAAAGCCACCAGCGGTACGGCAATGACAGATAACCAAAGGATACTGACACTCAAGCTACCGTCGAAATACACGTAAGCGGTGCGCGAAGCCGAGGTACAAGCGAAAACCATCAACAGCGTGCTGCGCACTAATTCAATAGAAAAAGGTTGGCGATAAAGATGGTAAACAATTGGTGGGCCCGCCATACCAAATAGGCCGCCAGTAAGCCCCGAACCAAAGCCAGAAAATAGAAAAGACGCAGAAGCAGAACGCCGTGTTAACGTTTTCGGTTTAAACATGAAATTGAGCCCAGCCGCTAAAATCATGACACCAAGAAGACCACGCAATATATTGGTTGCCGATTCACTGAGTTGATCAAGCAAAAATACTCCAGCAACCACACCTGGTATGATGCCAATTACCAGAACCAACATGGTTTTAAGATCACCAGATAATGGTTTACCGACCAATGCCACCAAACAATTGAACAAGGTAACAATACTCACCACCGCCGCAATCACAGGTAAAGCGACTAGATTTAAGCTCACCGTCAAACCAATGACAATGATGCCAAGACCAAAGCCAGTTACTGTCTGAAAATAGGTGCCAATGACTATAGTGGCAAGAATGGCAAGTAACGTCGGTAATTCCATTTGTTTCCCTAGTTAGTTATCCCTTCTTTTATTGAAGCGAGTGGAGTGTGTTTGATGTTTCGATCTTGTTGGGCTTGCACTGCAGTAACCGCAATAACATGAAGAATATCCTCGGCGCTGCATCCCCTAGATAGGTCATTCGCAGGCTGATTTAACCCTTGCAACAACGGCCCTATAGCTACTGCACCACCTAATCGCTCCGCCAACTTGTAACCTATGTTTCCGGCTTCCAAATTGGGGAATATCAGTACATTTGATTTGCCCTTGACTTGTGAGTCTGGCAGCTTCTTTGCAGCAATTTCAGTAACAATTGCCGCATCCAACTGTACATCTTGATCAACAGCGATGTCAGGGCAGCGCTGCTTTACAAGTTGTGCGGCATTACGAACTTTGTCAACGGACTCATGTTTAGCGCTGCCGTTGGTGGAAAACGACAACATGGCAACTTTAGGTTCTTCCATTAATAGCGATTTGGCGCTGGCTGAAGCTGAAATCGCAATAGACGCCAGCTCTGCTTCATTCGGATCAATGACTAATCCGCAATCACTAAAAATCAGACCACCTTTGAGGTTATGAAAAGGCTCACATAACATCATTAAAAAGAAACTCGATACTAGCTCGCTATCTGGAGCAGGACCGATGATTTGAAGCGCTGCACGAACCACATCAGAAGTAGTGTACACAGCACCATTTACAGTACCGTCGCCTAGCCCTTCTCTGACCATTAGGTTGGCGAAAATAAGCGGGGTTTGCACTTGTTCGAGCGCGTCGTTGTAAGACATACCTTTTGCTTTACGCAGCAGATATAACCGCTCTGCTAATACTTCTTTAAGCGGTGAACTCTGTGGTGAAACAATATGAATGCCAGCGAGACTCACATGATGTTGCTCTGCAGCCTCTGCAATGGTTTGTTCGTCGCCAACTAAGGTAATGTATGCCAATTGCTTATCGACAGCCATGCGAGCAGCGGTAAGCACACGAGGGTCTTCTGCTTCACTCAACACCACCCGCTTACGATCTAAGTGAGCTTTGTTGATAATCCTTTCTATCGCCTTCATATAACAAACTCCATTTATCGAGACATATTGTTCCATAATTTTATTTAATGTTAATGACACTAATACAAAAGATCAAATTTTATTCAGAAAATGGATATATACTAAATTGGAATGTACAATCTTAGACTTCGACGTATCGCAAGGATGAATGACTCTATGCCAACAGAAACACCACAAGTTCAAGGAGATACTCCTACGCTCAGACTTTTTGCACTATTAGAGGTGATAGCGCAAAAAGACGAGTTCATATCTCTACAAGGATTAGTAGAAGAAACGGGATTACCAAAGCCAACCCTACATCGTATGCTGCAGCAGTTAGAAGCCGCAGGCATCATTCAAAAAGATGGGGATGAAAAGCACTATAGCTCTGGAATTCGTTTGAGAAAGCTAGCCGAGAATTTGTTGCTAAATAGCACCATGCACAGTGCCCGCCGCACGATTCTTGAGAATCTAAGAGCCGAAGTGGGCGAAAGCTGTAACCTGACGGCGCTATCTAGTGGCGAAATCATTTACCTCGATAGAGCAGAGACTGAAGCCCCGCTTCGCTTCCACTTACATCCAGGTTCGCGTGTTCCTGTTCACTGCTCTGCAACAGGCAAACTGTTTCTCGCACATATGTCGAAGTCACAGCGTAGACGCCTGATTGAAAACGTTCCGCTTACTCAATATACCGTGAACACCATCACCGAATACTCAGAATTGGAAAAAGACATTGAGGAAGCAAAGATTCAAGGTTTCGCTATCGATGATGAGGAATTCTTACCTGGCTTGGTGTGTATTGCGGTTCTGGTACCCTCTCCAACCGGGCAATCTAACCTCGGTTTAGCGATACAGGCTCCGGTTATTCGCGTTAAACCGGATGAAGCCATCAAGTTCTTGCCTGCACTACAAAAAGCAGCGAAGGCACTGGCAAAAATAGAAGCCGATAATTGGGGTAATGATTAACCCCAAACCTGATGAAAAGGCACCGAGAGCACTTAGCCCGGTAGAACTACCAAACCCAGTGGCTCTAAAAGCTGCTCTTGTTGCCAGTCGCAAATTTTTACCCCGGTGAGATCCACTCTTCTGGGATCCAGCCCCTCAAGATCTACATGACACAAATCCGCTCCTTGAAACCGAAACTGCGACCAAGCGTCCGCTGAGAATACCCCACGGCTGAGATCTGATTCTTTTAATGACGCTCCCATTAAGTTAGCCCCAATCCAACGGTTCTCAAACAGCTCGCACTTTTCTAAAACCTGTCGCTCTAGGTTGGCATAAGACAAGTTACAACCCGTGATATACGCAGAACAAAAATACATAGTGTGACTGACTTGATTGGCAAATCTTGCACGCTGGAAATTCGCCCCTTTCAAGTCACATTCACGTAGCTCTATGCCAAAACAATCAGCTCCTTCAAAATTACACATGGCTAACTGGCAATTATTAAAACTGGCATCCTTCAGATTGGCATAGTCAAAATGACATCCTTCTAGGTCCGAGGTTTCGATGAATTTACAACGCTCAAACCTTGCATCCGTGAGATCTGCCCGAGCAAAGTCACAGTGAAAAAACTGACAGTTTTCAAAAACGGCTCCAGAAAGATCTTGCCGAGAAAAGTCATGGTGTTGGAATACTTTATCTTTCAGATTCATAGTGTTGCTCCTCATTATGCTGCGAGACTAACACTCATAACGCACAGTTCCTAGAAAAATAAACCTTTAAAATACAGTACATTACCACCCCTATAAATCGACAATTTAAGGCCTCTAGAAACGCTCCTAAGCTTATTAAAACTTTCTCATCGGATGCTCGTACTCGAAAAAAAGTTTAGTGACTCTTCTGGGCGATTAGGAGTTCTTTATGATCGTTCCGTACACGTGAGCTCACGAAATACTTCAATCACTTTAACTGAACGATCGTTCCAAATTATTTTGAACGAATGCTCAAAATAAAATTAATAGCGAAGAACATCATATTTCATTGTTTTTAGTGTTTTTTAAACTGTTGTTTTCTCCCATCGGTGTCTGATTATGGACAGAGACGAGACAATGGCATGCTCACCTTACAACAACTACGTGAGGTGGAAAAATGAAAAATAAGTTAAGCGAAACCAGAAAATCTGATATTTGGGTCGGGTCAGAATGGGGGGCTCTGAAAGAGGTCATCATTGGACGCGCCGACCAA
Source organism: Vibrio sp. McD22-P3 (assembly GCF_021568915.1). Taxonomy (NCBI): domain Bacteria; kingdom Pseudomonadati; phylum Pseudomonadota; class Gammaproteobacteria; order Vibrionales; family Vibrionaceae; genus Vibrio; species Vibrio sp. McD22-P3. The sequence goes on along the minus strand of NZ_JAKGTN010000002.1, from coordinate 102,263 downwards.
CTCGCCTACCCGGTTATCGGCAAGACTTTAGCCAGTCGCATGGGCATCTTTAATAAAGAAGACCGAGACAAAATAATGGTTAGTGGCGGTAAGTCCTTTGCTGACGCCGATCCGGTTCGTTTTAAGAAAATTAAACAAGAAGTCGAAGATTGGGTCAAACTGCTTGAAACTAGAGGTATTAAAGTACACCGTCCAAGATTGCTAACCGAACAAGAACTACTCTACAAAGAATCCGGTGTAGGCTCGTTGTTTGTGAAAGATCCACTCTCAGTAGTTGGTAACATTGTCATCGAAGGTGCTAATCGCTTCCCAATGCGCCATAAAGATGTGTTCACATATCGCCATATTCTTAATGAACGTGTCGCAGGGACCGATGCTAAATGGGTCAATATACCAATGCCGGAAACAGATATGGGGTGTTCGGAGGGCGGCCAAGGTCCATTTTTAACCGGTGGTGACATATTCGTTATGGGCAATAATAACGTGTTGCTGGGCTACAACGGTATTGACTCCAATATGAAAGGGTTACAATGGGCGGCAGATCTCCTGCATTCGCAAGGTTGGACCGTTCACTTTGTCGAATATAGTCCAGAGGTAATGCACCTTGACTGTTGCTTGTCCTTACCTCGAGAAGGCTTAGCATTAGTCTGTCTAGATGCCTTCCCGCACGGCTTGCCAGATCTGATTAAAGACTGGGATATTGTCAATTGCACATTGGAAGAAGCTCGAATAGACGCCTGTAATGGTCTCCCATTAGGAAAAGGGGTTTATGCCATGTCGAGCGAGTTCAAGCATATTGGTGATCAGCTTGAAGCTAAAGGGATCGAAGTCCTCTACACAGATATGACTGAAACCAATCACGCCACTGGTGGTGGAATGCGTTGCAGTCATGCCGCATTGGTACGTGAAGACTAACCCATTAGCACACAAGAACAAGCACCTAGGGTTAGCCCGTTTTAAGGCTAACCCTGCGTTGACTAACGCTTTTCATACAGCGGGACATTCTCTCCCACAATGTATTTCTGTCTCAGAATACTCGATACCTTATCCAGACCCATGATGATGGCGACAAGAACTAGCGTAATAAACGTCACTACATCCCAATTCCACAAGCGCATGTTCTCCGCATAAACTAAGCCGATACCGGCAGCACCAACAAAACCTAATACCGCTGCAGAACGAGTATTTGATTCCAGTTGATACAAGGTTAATGCAAGAAAAGTCGGAAATGACTGAGTAAAGATGGCAAAGCGATGTTTCTGCAGATTATTCGCTCCCAACGCGGTTAAGCCACGTGACGGTTTCTTATCTGCTGACTCGTGACTCTCTGCATACAGTTTCCCGAATAGCCCTAGATCTTGAACGAATACCGCCATTACACCAGCAAGAGGCCCTAACCCCACGGCACGCACAAAGATCATGCCCCAAATCGCCATATCAATTCCGCGTAAAACATCGAACACACGGCGCATGAAGGTAGCAATAAAGCGAAATGGTCCCGTCATCACGTTACGAGCAGCCATAAATGACAAAGGCAACGCCACAAGAGATGCCGTTAACGTCCCGCCAAATACAATCGCCAGTGTTATCGCTATTTGCTTAAAGTAATAGGCAAACGGCCAATCCCAAAAGTCTCTCCATACAAACATATGCAGGAAATAGCTCATAATTTTGCTATTGCCCATTTCAAACTGCTTTGAAGACACGCCAAAAAACGTAAAGAACAAGAAGTAATACACCAAAACGCTGCTCGCAAGCACTGCAACAATGGTTAAATATCGTTTTTGTTGCGAGAAAATCGCTTTATTTTCTTGTTTGATTTGCTCTAACGTTAGTTCCGTCATTTTACATCTCCACTGATGACTTTTTTGCGTAGCACACCAGACGTCATGTCTATGAGCGCGACGACAATGATGATCAACAACAGCGTGATGCTGACCTGATCATGTCGACCCAAGCTAATGTTCGTCATCAACTCTTGACCAATACCACCCGCCCCAACTAAGCCAAGAATGGTCGATGAGCGAAAATTGATTTCAAATCGAAGAAATATATACGACAGAACTGTTGGCTTAATCTGCGGCCAAAAGGCAAAACGTAGTCGTTGGACTGGTGTTGAACCACACGCCGTTAAACCTCGAACTGGCTTATCAGAAATGGTCTCGATGGATTCATAAAACAACTTGGTCAAGCTGCCTATCGTATGCAGTGTCAGTGCAACGAACCCTGGGAACGTTCCGACACCATAAGCCATCACAAACATCACCGCCCAAGCAAGCTCCGGCATGGTGCGCAAGAAGGCAACAAAAGAACGCACTGCCACTCTGACAGATGCAGGCGCATAACCATTACTGGCGGCTAAAAATGCCAAGATAATCGCAATAACTGATGAGACTAGAGTCGCGGCGATCGCAACATTAATGGTTTCCCACAATAGAGGGATTTGAATCGGTAGTCGGTAGCCCCAATAGATGAGTGAACCCGGAACCGCACGGCCAGTCTCATCACGACTGGCGAATAAGACATCCCATGACAACTGAGGAAGTGTGTCGTAGATATAATCAAAAAGTGCAGGCGCGTTATGTAAAATGGTTGAAAGGCTAAACTCTGCATAGTGCCCAGAAAGCAAATAAAGCAGCATAAACATGGATGACCACATAAGTGCATCCATCTTCTGCTTACGACGAGCCTGTTGGTAATATTGTTCAAACTGCATGAAATTGACCGTAGAAGTAATAAGCTGGCAGCGCCTGCCAGCTTTTAATTGGAGGGGGGATTAACGCTGAGCGAATTTGGTCGCTTTAACTAAGTCGATGATTGACTGGTATTCAGCAACACTGGTCTCTTCTAGGTGAAGCGATCCACCCGCCGCTTTGCTAAAGCAAGCGTTGTCTTCACGGTCCAGTTTCTTCACAGCAGCAACAAGCTTATCTTTGAAATCGGGGTCTAGGCGGTTGCTAACAATAGTTGGGCCATTAGCGATAAGTGGCGATTCCCAAATAATGCGGATTTTTTTCATTAGGTCAGCGTCGTGGTCCATATAACGTAGCAACGCCCCAGCGCTATACCCTTTATCTGCATCGCCCACCATTGATGACCAAGTTACCGCAGCATCAAACTGACCGTTAAGAACACCAACGATATCTTGCTCATGTCCACCAGAGAAGTTGACCGATTTGAAAAAACCATCAAATTGATTATCCATATTTCCACCCAGAGTGTTTTCTAACTGGTTGTTTGGAATAAGGAAACCTGACGTTGAATTTGGATCAGCGAAGGAGAACACTTTACCTTTCAAATCTTCAATGGACTGATAAGGGCTATCTTCTTTAACTAAAATAACCGAATGATAGCCGCGAGAGTTGTCAGTGTTATCTACTGTGATACCTACCAAATCTACCGCTTTAGGGTCGCTCAGATATATTTCAGCATAAGATTTTGGTGACATGTTGATAACCAGATCAATCTTCTCACCTAACAAACCTTGAATCACAGCATTGTAGTCACTTGAGTTGCGGATATTAGTTTTTACACCAAGCTCGGCATTGAGAAAATCAGCAACACACTGGTTATCACCAATTTGGTCTGCTGCATTTTGACCACCTAGAATACCTAGATTGATTTCACTTGGAGCAGCCGCACTTGCGTTAAAAGTCATAGCAGACGCAACAGCGATACCAATAGATAGAAGCTTTTTCATCACTTGTCCTTAAAATTTATTGTGTCCAGTTTTCCGGTTGGATTAGTTGATTTGGTCGATCTCATCGCCATAGAGACGATGTAAAACATCATCATTGAGGCCAGAAGGATGTCCGTCGTAAATCACCTTACCTTTGGCAAGACCGATTACGCGGGAACAATACTCCTGAACCAGTTCGATTGAGTGAAGATTTACCATTACCGCCACACCGTCACGGCTGACTTTTTGCAGCGCTTCCATAATGCGAACGGTATTTTTTGGGTCTAACGAGGCCACTGGCTCGTCGGCAAGCAGGATCTTGGGGTTTTGCATCATCGCACGGCAAATTGCCACACGTTGTTGTTGTCCCCCTGAGAGGTTTTCTGCTCGTTGTAGTGCGTACGGCAACATGTTGAGCCATTTAAGCAGTTGGATAGCTTGAGCTTTGTCTTGGTCGCTGAAGATTTTAAGCAGCGATTTAAGCGTCGAGGTATGGCTCAAACGTCCAAGTAAGACATTGGAAATCACATCCAAACGAGGCACTAAGCAAAAATCTTGGAAAATCATGCCACAGTGAGTACGCCACTCACGGATTTCTTTTCTCGACATCGATAGTACATTGTCAGTCGATAAGTCTTTATGCACATTAAGAATTTCGCCGCTGGTCGCGGGTATGGTGCCATTCAACGTATGCAGCAACGTAGACTTTCCTGCTCCAGAACGGCCTACCACCGCAACAAATTCACCAGCGTGAAGATCAAAGCTGATTCCATCTAGAACCACTTTTCCTTGTTGGTAAGACTTAGTCAAAGCGCGAGTTTCAAGAACTTTTCTACCCAGTTGCGGCGATGCAAACTCTTCTGCATCCGATACAACCGTCAGTTCAGGCATGGTCATGGCCATAAGTTTCATTCCAGTCAATAGTAGTTATTGATTGAATATTAGAGCGTGGATTTTTGACGAATTCGGGATAGTTTTGTGACTAATTTATGAACAAACAAAGTGCACCATTCAATAGAACCACACCAATAACTACTTTTAATTCAATATATTAAAGAGCAAAAACTGAGCATCTATGATTTTTGTTCTTAGAACAAAAACTCAAAACTGTGACTAATTAGTTGATCTAATCAACTAATTAGCTAAAATGGTTGACTAGATCAACTAATTGGCCTTCATTGATGACAATAGACTATCGAGCAATTAATCACGCCTTACGTGAAATTCGAATGAAAACCCGCGGCAAGATGGTGGCGGAGATCACCCGTCAAAAAGTCGAGTTTTCCCCCCTTGAGCATAAAGCTATGAGTGATATTCGTGCCTTCGGCGGCGCCTCTCAGCAGAAGTTAGTCGAGTCAATGAACCGAGATAAAGCCCAAATTGCGAGAATTATCGCAAGGCTTCATCGTCAAGATCTCATCATCAAACAAAGTTGTCCTAACGACCGACGCTCCGTTGCACTATACCTCAGCCAAAAAGGGGAAAAGCTGCTAGAACGCCTCGACCAAGTCGAAATGGAAATGATAACGGAAATGCTAACTGGGTTTTCTCAGGCCGAAGCAAGCACACTGAAGCAGCTATTAGAACGCGTTAACGACAACTTGAGTTACTAATTTCACCCACAGGAGAATCATTTGAAATCAACACAACCCATCCTTGGGCAAAAAGGCACTCTATTTTTTCTCGTTATTATCAGTGCATTTCCACCATTAACGATTGACCTTTATCTGCCAGCTTTGCCTACTATGGTCGATATATTTAGTACCACTAAATCAATGGTAAACCTCACGTTAAGTAGCTATTTCGTTACTTACGCGATTGGTCTTCTATTCTGGGGGCCGCTAAGTGAGAAATTTGGTCGCAAGCCAATTTTATTGATAGGTATCGGTGCTTACATGCTTGCTAGTATTGCCTGTGCGATGGCAGGAAGCATTGAGCACCTCATTGGCTCAAGGGTACTACAAGCGTTTGCTGGCAGTGCCATTACTGTCGTCTCTACCGCCATCGTCAAAGATATGTTCGAAGGACGTGAGCGCGAGAAAATCATGGCCACTATCATGTCGCTCGTGATTATTGCGCCAATGGTCGCTCCCGTACTCGGTGCGTTTCTTCTCAAAGTCGCTTCATGGAGAATGATGTTCGTGACCTTGGCAGTATTTGGCGCGTTTGCCTCCATCTTAGCCATGTGTTACCGCGAAACACTGCAAAGTCAGTATACAGGCTCTTTGGCTCGCTCTTGGACTCGACTTGGCGTGGTAATGACGAATCCAAGATTCGTGATGCTGCTGTGTATTTTCTCAATCGCACCCATGGCCCTTATGGCCTTCTTAGCGGCCGGTTCGTACATTTACATCAATGGTTTTGGCCTGACTGAGCAAGAGTTCAGTTACTATTTCGCATTCAATGCGATGTGCGCCTCTTTAGGCCCTTCTATTTACATGAAGTTATCCCGCCATATTTCAGTGCAAAAAGTGATTACTTTGTGCTTTTTTATTTTGGCACTGATGGGTGTGTTAACGCTCAGTATTGGTTCTACCGCGCCTTGGGTCTTCGCATTAATAGCCGCTCCAGCGACGCTAATGGTTATTATGATGCGAGTGCCTGGTACCAACTTGATGCTTGATCAGCAAGACAAAGACACCGGCTCCGCTGTGGCATTGATTCAGTTTTTTGCCATGATTTGTGGCTCTGCGGGCATGTTGCTGGTTTCCATGCGTCCCGACGCACTCATCGCCAATTTAGGTATGATTCAGCTCTCAATCGGCATTGTGGGTGGTCTATTATGGTTTGTGGTTCGCAATCGAGCATTTGTCACAGACAAGCTGGTCAAAAGTGTCTAATTAGACTCCTAAAAATCAGAAAAGGGGCAAGCGCTCCTTTTTTTGTGACTTCTCATTGCAACAAAATCCAGACCCTTTAAGCTAAAACGAACAACATCAGAAAACATTAGGGAAGTACTAGATAGTGAAGTTATTGATTTTTCTCGGCTCTGTAAGAGAAAGTACCCCACCTCGCCCCGCACGACTGGGCGCAAGAGTCAGTGATGCCTGTCAGTCTCTGCTAACACGCTTTTATCCCGAGATTAACGTGGAAATCATCGATCCTCTTACTTTGAGTTTTGATGCGGTTTTTAAACCTGAATTTGCTTACAGCCGAAGTAAAGTACCAGAAGACTTAAAGCAACTGGCAGCGAAGATTGAACAAGCTGATGGCTATGTGATGGTCTCACCTGAGTACAATCACTCTATGAGTCCAGCACTTGCTCACCTTCTTAACCACTTTGGCAGCTCTCTGTTTTCTTATAAACCCAGTGCAATTGTGACCTACTCTGCAGGACAATGGGGCGGCGCTAGAGCAGCCGTTTCAATGCGAACTTTTCTCTCCGAGCTAGGCTGTTTGCCAGTATCTGCCATGATTCACATTCCCAATGCTGCTAGCGTATTCAATGAAAAAGGTGAGGTGCTAAACGAAGCATCTCAACAAGAGTGGGATAGCTATATGAACCGAACGCTTGCTCAACTTATTTGGTGGGCGGAAGGTGCCAAAGTTCAGCGCAGCGCCAGCGATCCAGCCGAACTTATTCATGCGTTTCAACGCGATCCTTCACAGAGGAACGCGCCAAAATAGTCAGCACTTGAAGCTATTTTTTGTACTTATGCAAAATAGCCTTGGGGATATGACAATAATCATTGGGGTGAAGAGTGAGTCGATCTTGATGCTCGTCATCACTCTTTACGTAATTACTAAGTGGCAACACCTCTACCACGATTTTATCTGCATCGGAACGCTCGGCAATGTAGCGTTTCGCTCGCTCAAGATGTTCTGGATTTACACTATAAACTCCAGTGCGATACTTCTCTCCTACATCTATCCCTTGCTTGTTGACGCTATAGGGGTCAATGATTTCAAAAAAGAAATCCATAAGCTGCTCAATTGACACTTGGTTCGCATCAAATTGAGTTCGAACACACTCAGCGTATCCATCGTAATCACACTGTGTAGTACTCGCACTGCCATTGGCTCTACCCGCTTCGGTATTTATGACCCCAGGTAAATGTCGCATAAACTCTTGGACGCCCCAAAGGCAGCCACCAGCGAAAACTATCTCTTGCATCGTAAATTCAGTCATCCACGTCTCAAACTGTCGGCTACTTTAGCAGAATTATGCCAACATCAACTCCAACCTGTTGTTAAAGTAATACAGAAACTCTACTCCTCGACCCAGACGTTCTTAATATCCGGCCAGCCCCAAATAGTCATGGATACGCCTTGCAGCTGGTCAGCAAAATTCAGAGTTTGCTTATGGTGAAACAGTGGGATTATCCATCTATCAGAGACTAATGTCGATGCGATCGGTTCAAGGACCGTCATATATTCCGTAGATTGATTCTGTTGTCTCACTTGTTCAAGCTCATGTTGCAGCCATTGCTCCGTGGACGGTGTCAGGCACTGTCTTAACACTCTATCCGTCGCAAGCCAAATAAACGCCGAAGACGGTCGGTTGTCATCCAAACTCATGCTGGTAAGGATAATCTCTTCCTCAAGATTATGACGCGCGCACAGTTCGTAAAAGTCGGCATAACTGTATTCGTTAATCTGACAGCTCACACCAACCCGCAGCAACAAATCGGCAACTACTTGGGCGCTTGCGCGTAAAGCATGATGTTGGTAGATGGCGATATCTAGCTGCTTCGGCAAAGGAGATGTCTCTGCTGGAGGAATCAATACTTTCATCCAGCTTGGCAAAAGGTTGTATGCCGCAATGCCCTGAACTCTGGCTGCGTCGTTATTGGACAACTGCTGCAACACCGGCCTTGAATTCATCAACTGACCAAGATAGTGACGCTGCGTGCTATCCAAAGCTGCAGAGTGGTTGAACATCGCCAGTAAGCAGCCATCCTCAATCCGGCTCTGAGGAGTCGCCTGAGTTGATGGTTCAGTACCGCTTTCAGTTGAGACCAAATGACTACAAACAGCATCATAGGGTGTAGGTAAATCATAAGTAGCAAGTGAGGTAGAACAACTGCTTGTTCCTGCTTTTGGGAGTTGCCAGATCGTCACGCTGTCTGATAGTGCACAAAGGCCGTGATAATGTTCAAACGCCTGTAAATCAAGCTGTTCCTGAGAATGCTCGACTAGCTTAAAGGGACCACTACCAATACGAACGGAATTATTTTCTAATTGAGCGCTCGGTAATACAGAAAATCGGTAATCCGCTAGCAGTGCAGCAAAGCTTGGCTCTGGCTGAGACAGAGTGAACTCAATACACAATCGCCCCACGGCGCAGATCGTCACAACATTAGCTAACAAAGAACAATAATTAGGGTGCTGTTTAAGACGCATGAAGAATTCAGCAATGGTCTCTGCATCTATTGGTGCTTCGTCATGAAATCTAAGATGAGGTCTTAGGTAAAATCGCCAAGTTAGCGCCTGCGTGTCATAGTGCCAATGATGAGCCAGATCGGGTTCGACATTTCCCTCACCGTCACAGCGCGTCAAACAAGAGAATACTTGTCGGGTTAGGAATCGCTCACTATTTCGTAACGAGTTGGTGGTATCCAACGGTGACAATAAGCGGTCATAAGTAAGCTGAATATGAACTACGCCTTCTCTTACTTGCGGACCGGCAGTTTGTTGTAACACTTGTCCGAATAACGCTTTATCCCCACCTAACAGTTGCAGTGCTTTTTCATAGTGTCCTTGCAAGATATGCTCTGACGCAACATTGACGACCAACGTGCTCTCAGAATGGTTGAGATGAAGTATCGAGCGTTGATTCCGTCCCACTTTGGGTTGCCAATCGATCCACCCTTTCTCGTCAAGCTGTTTAAGTAAGGTTCGACTATGCCGCGTACTGGTAAACATCAGCTCCGCAAGCTTATCTATTGTGGTACTGATGTCTTTATTCGTTCCTAATACCGCTAGACGTTGATAATACAGCAGTGCTCTATCGTTACTTATTTCCGGCATTTCTATATCACCTTAGTTCCACATAAGACCAAAAATCAGGCAAACATAACCTCATCCAGACAAATTAACGTTAAATGTGGAACTAAACAACACCAATCACTCAGTTTTTGCCCTCCTATTAATTGTTCATAATCTATCTCGAGTCTTGAACACCAACAGCTCCACACCACATGACTGTGCCACGATTAATGAGGACTAAATTATGTTGAAAGCCATCAAAAACGCACTCACATTCAATCTTTCTGAAACCGATCTCGATGAAGCGATAGTCTGTATTGAGCAAGCCGTCAGCGAATACACAAATTCATTAATGGCTCTATATGAGTGGGAAGAAAACACCAATGAGAAGCGGCTGTCAGATTCGAATTAAACCTTTCGAAGTCTGTGGCTTATGGATAAATCGTAGTGCTAGGATATCGATCATTATCCAATACCAGCTTAATAGTGAATACTTACATGAATCCAATGTCAAAACTGCACAGTCAAAATGTCTATGCTTATGATGAAGCGCTTGCTGAACGTCAAACCGAGTGTTTAGAAACACTGTATGACTTTAATCATACCCGCCCTAGTGAGACCAAAAAACGTGAGCAAATAATGCAAATTTTGTTCGCAGAAGTTGGTGAAGATTGTTATTTAGAGCCTCCTGTACATGCTAATTGGGGTATCCATACCCATTTTGGTAATAACGTCTACGCTAACTTCAATCTCACGCTGGTTGACGATACCCACATTTACATTGGTGACCATGTAATGATTGGGCCTAATGTAACCATAGCAACGGCTGGACACCCTATTGAGCCAGAGCAGCGCAAGGTTCTAGCTCAATTCAATATACCCGTTCACATTAAAAATAACGTTTGGATTGGTGCTAATACTGTCGTGCTTCCGGGCGTGACTATTGGAGAAAACAGTGTCATTGGCGCTGGCAGTGTGGTGACGAAAGATATTCCTGCCAATGTGGTGGCAGTTGGTAACCCTTGTCGAGTACTCAGAGAGATTAATGACCGCGATAAAACCTACTTTTACAAAGATCGTCGCTTTGATGAGTAGAGCTTAAAACACTTGAGTGACCTTATGACTGAAAGAGAGAAAATGCTTGCGGGACTTCACTATGACCCAAGTGAGCACACCTTGGCGACGCTGCGCACTGCAGCGCGCGATCTAACCGAACAATACAACCGTACTTCTCGTCACCAAAATAATGATAGGAAGCAATTGCTCCAGCAGTTGTTTGGCACTATTGGTGGTGAGATTAAAATTGAACCAAACTTTCATTGCGATTATGGCAAGAACATTCATGTTGGCACCAATTTTTACATGAACTTTGGCTGTGTCATTCTAGATTGTGCCGAAGTACGAATCGGCGATAACTGCTTTATTGGCCCTCAAGTAGGGCTATATACCGCTTGCCATCCACTGGACCCTACAACTCGGAACTCGGGTATTGAGTTCGCTAAACCCATTACGATTGGAGATAACTGTTGGATAGGAGGGCACGCAACAATTAATCCTGGCGTTATCATTGGTAATAACGTTGTCGTTGCCTCAGGTGCAGTCGTTACAAAAAGCTTTGCAGATAATGTCGTGATTGGTGGAAACCCAGCACACATCATTAAACATCTCGAAATAGAAGAGGCGTAGCCAATGAAGAATCAACATATTGGAGAGCTGGTTCTCAGTACAGAGCAGGTACAAGACGGCGTGATTGCGATTGCGGACGTGCTTAATAACGATTTTGAATCTGCGGTCATCATCAGTGTTGTTCCGGGAGGCATACTGTTTACTGCCGATCTCGTCCGTCACCTCACCTTTGACATAAAAATGGACTATATTTCCTGTCCTCATACTCCTGGCGATAGCAACAACTCTTCAGAAATTGTTTATCATCAGAACATAAGCATTGAGGGTCAAGACGTCATTGTTATCGACGATGCGATTGAATCAGGAGGGACGATGAAGCGACTGGTCCAGTATCTTGCTGAGAATTTTGCCCCGAAGTCGGTCTCTATTGCCACTCTGTTCGTAAAACCCGGTCGAGTGGATATCCCATTCCAACAGTTTTACGCCTATGAAATGGAAAACGACGACTTGCTCGTTGGTTATGGCTTACCGTGGCAAGATAAACTCAGAAATGTGCCTTATATTTCTAAGTTGGTGAAATAGCCTAAATCCTTACTAAATTACAACAGGTAGAGGAGAACTAAGGCTCTCCTCTATTGATAGACCAAAATTAGATTATTTCTCAATAACCGATGCAAATTCTTCAGCAAAAGCACGGAAGGTTCTTGGCTTTTTGCCGGTAACTTGCTCAACGGTAGTTGTAACTTCTGCGTAATGACCCTCACCAAACCACGCCATTATCTCCGCAAGTTTTTCAGCACTCCAGTCATCCATCCCCGCCTCTTTCATTGCCGCTTCTGCTGCTTCTTGTGGTACAGCAACGTAGTCAATTTGCTTTCCGGATACTTGCGTTAATATCTCTGCTTGCTCGGCAAACGTTAAGGCCTCAGGACCGGAAATAAGATAGGTCTGATTCTCATGTCCAGGTTGAATTAATGCCGCAACCACAACAGCCGCCACATCACGAATATCAATCACACTCTGTTTTGCTTGCGCAATCGGTAAGAAAAACTGTCCCATTGCGTTGATCGTCCCAAGACTGCCATATAGGTTTTGGAAAAATGAGTTTGGTTGCACGATGGTATAAGCAATGCCCGATACCTTAACAATGTCGTCTGTTACTACGTGCGTGCGAATAATTTCTGACCCCGCGTCAGCTTTCGCTCCCATACCAGATAGTTTTACAATAAGCTCAACACCTGCTGCCTTGGCTGCCGCAACCGTATTTTTCATCCACTGCTGATTGTTTGGATGGGCTGGCATTGCTACATAGATCTTTTTAATGCCTTTCATTGCCTCAGTCATGGTATCGACATCGTCGTAGTTGCTCACGCGAACTTGATCTGGGTTGAGTTCTAACTTGGTAGCAGCGTCGAGATTTCGTGCCATAACACCAAAGCTTGCACCAACCTGTTTAAGTTGACGAACCACTTCTGAACCTGTGTTACCTGTTGCGCCTAGTACTAGAATTTCCATCGTGAACCCCTTAATCGTCTTATCTATTGAACCTTATAGTGCAGCATAGTTTGAGAGTGCCGCGTCGGTATGTCGTAACTATAGCCAATACCAAAAACATTGATTAGAAGGTTAAAATGAACTTTACTATCCCATATATGGGATTAATAGATAATCAATACAATGAAAGAACTCTCGGCTTTACCGTTGTTTGCCAAAGTTGTAGAACTCAGTAGCTTCGCTGAAGCAGCACGACAGCTCAATGTGCCCACTACAACAGTCAGCCGCAAAATACAGCAACTTGAACATGATCTTGGTGGCAAGCTGTTGAATCGTTCCACCCGCTCCCTGTCTTTGACCGAATTGGGTATTCAAGTTCTTCCAAAAGCTCAGCTTATCGCCGACACGGTCGCCGAACTATATAGCGATGCAGAAGACATGGCCAATCAGCCTATTGGTACATTGACCATCACCGCACCGAAAGCTCTGAGCCAAGATTTACTTGCTCCTATGTTTGCTGAGTTCAGAGCACTATATCCAACCATTCGCATTAACTTGGCATCATCAAATCGCTATCAAGACCTTACCAAGCAAAGTATCGACTTCGCTTTTCGGCTTGGTCCATTGCATGATTCCAGTCTCGTGGCGTTAACTTTGTCTCCTGTGAAATACGTATTAGCCGCTTCAACGCAATACATAGATAAATATGGAGAACCCAAACACCCTTTAGAGCTATATCAAAAACCGTGTATTAAGAATCACGTCGAAGGCTATTTTCTCCCTTGGCGTTTTGCTCGCAATAGCGAAGAAATAGAAATCGCCCACAACTCAGAGTTGATATCCGATGACTTCAACGTCACAAAAGAACTCGCCCTTCACCATGCTGGGATCTGTTACTTACCCTACTCGCTGCTGCGCCAAGAGATCCAATGCGGTGCTATAAAAACACTTCTTGAACCTTGGGTTCCACAAGATCGAACCATGTTGTTGGTGTACCCAGACAAGCGTCATTTGCCACTTAAGTCTCAGCTTTTTATTGAATTTATACGTAACAAGCGCAGCGAATTTAGTAAAAAGTTGGCGGGGACAACAGATTAGAAATTCAGTTGAGAAAAACTCGTGACTTCATGATCTCATCACCTATTTTGCTGGAAACATTTGCTATATGATTAAAAGATACAACACAGGTGATATTATATGACAAATGTTTTTCAGCAAGCTGCCTCTGAGCTGCTAAGCCGCCGTGTAGCGGGAACCAAAGCGCCACGACTGAATGAACTGCAACGTCCAAATACCTTGGATGACGCACTACAAATCCAATCTTCAATGATCGATATGCATAGCGATGAAGTTGGAGGATGGAAGTGTCTTCTACCTCTATCCGATGACCAATTTGTCGTTGCGCCAATTTTCTCTAATAGCGTGCAACGAGGAGAAATCTGCGAGCTCTTTGCTGACAACAATACCGTACGAGTCGAGCCAGAAATCGCATTCATCCTATCAAAATCGTTACCCGCAAAACCTGATGGCTATAGTGAAGAACAGATCAATGATGCCATTGGCTCTTGCCATATGGCATTGGAACTGATGCAATCTCGCTATGCCGATGATAGCGGCGCTGAATTTTATGAGAAATTAGCGGACTGTTTGGTTAACCAAGGATTGTTTATTGGGCCAGAAATTGCTCGTGAACAAGCTTTTGATGCTGCAACCATCCAAATCACCGTATCTCAAGATAACAATGTGCAGACGTTCGCCGGAAAACATCCAAACAAGCTAGCACAGACTCCGATCTACTGGCTCATTAATGCAATGACTCGTCGTGGTATTGAGTTTAAAGCGGGTGAAGCAATTATTACTGGATCTTACTGTGGCATTATTGAAGTAGATTTTGATAAGCCTACGACAATTGACTATGAAGGGTTAGGTATGTATCAAGTGACCTTTAAAGAGAAAAACTAACACATCAACCAAGTGGCTATCTTGGTAACCGATTAAAGGTAGCCTCTACCAATCTCTCACTATTTAATAAGCTTCTTGGATAAGAGCAGAAGCGCTATCTACTTTCCTGTAGCACATCCTTTCCAATTTAATATGCAACCAACATAATAATGAGCTACGTTTAACAAACTAAATTCCCGTCTCTCATTTACTAGTACAGCGAGGTTGCTATGGGCAAACAGAGAAATTGGAAACGTGAGCATCAGGAAATGCGTCAATTTAGCTCAGAAGCTAGGCATTACTTGTATCAATGCAAAGGCGAATATTTAGGAAAGATGATGGCGTTTGCATTTGATGGTAAGCAAGCAGTATTCGAAGCAAGTGGTTACATTCCCGGCAAGAATTATCAAGAGTTTGCACGTGAGTTTGCCACTGAAGCTCCTTGGAGAAGTTTAATTCGAAAAAACCTAACCCGACAATTTTGCGACTGTGCTGAAGCCCATGTTTAGTTTGAAATAGTAGCCAGAGGTAAAAACCCAAAGAACTACATTATCGGAGCCCTGAACGAAAGAGGAAATTTTGCCTCCCCTTGTCAAAACTGTGCGCTTTGGGTCGATAGCACATTTAAAGCCGCCAGCCTATGAGGGTAGAACGAAGCAGGTTCCTGGGGCATAGTCGTGATAAGAAAATAGATTGTATTTTGAAGATAAAAAAGAGCCGCTTCCAAAGCGGCTCCACATCAAAAGTCTAACTCATCACCTTCACTTTTTCAGGCTTCACGTTAGGCTCTTCTCCTGCTTTGATATCAAAGCGTTGCTTAAGCTCTTTCTCAATACTCTCTAAGCTTCGATTAGCCGTTTCTGGCAGGATTTTGATTGCGAACCAAACTTGTCCGAGTAAGATAATCGCGAACATAATGAACAGTGCAGATGTTCCAAATGACTCTCTAAATGCCGGCGTAAATGAGTTTAGGATGACACCTTGAATCCAAATTGCAGCTGTCGTAATCGACACGGCACGACCGCGAACTGACGTTGGTAGAATCTCTGCTGAAATTGTGAATTTCAGTGGTCCTAACCCAAGCGCAGTAAAGGCTACAAAGAATGCCATTAAACCGACAATTAACATTGGTGGAGTGTCTGGCTTATCGAAGAATACCGCCAAACCAATCAGACATACGAAACAACCAAGTGCCGACGTGATTAGCATTTTTCTTCGGCCTACCTTATCGATAAAGACCATCGATAAAGAAGTGAAGATAACGCTCACCAAGCAGATCCAACCAAAACCACCTAGAGCCGAACCTTGGTTACCCATAATCTCTTCCAGCATAACTGGTCCGTAATACATTACGACGGTTACACCCGACCACTCAGACCAAATTGCCAACAAAATACCAGTCATTAAACCAAAGCGCATTACTGGGTTCTTCACTAATTGCTTATAAGAACCTGTTTTTTCCGAGCGAATCACTTGGCGACATTCAATAATGGCTTCCTCTGCCTCACCTTTATTAAGGAACTTTCGTAAGACCCCAGCAGCTTCCTTTTCTCGATTCTTAGAAATTAACCAACGAGGTGACTCTGGGAAGAAAGCAACAAGAGCAAGGAAAATAACAGCAGGTAGAAACTCTACAGAGAACATACCGCGCCAATTTTCCACAATAAAGAAGTGATCAAGATACTGGCCAGTAACCGCTGTTGTTTGGCTATAGTTAACAATCAGTGTATTACTGATTACAGAACATGTTAAACCAATAACGATTGCTACTTGGAACAAGTTACTTAACTTTCCTCGGTGCCTGGCCGGTGCGACCTCGGCAATGTACATAGGGCATACCACCGTCGCGATACCAATACCGAAACCACCGATAATACGAGCCCAAATCAGCATATTGAAGGAGCTAGCATACATACAGCCAAGCACGGACAGAATCGCTAAAAAAGCCCCAAGCATCAACGGTTTCTTACGTCCTGAGTAGTCTGCAATTGGCCCTGCGATCACGCTACCAAATAAACAACCCACTAATGCTGAAGATACATACCAACCCTGTTGTAGCGCGGATAACTCAAACTGCTGGGTAATTTGAGTTATCGTGCCGCCGATCACTATGGTATCCATACCAAATAGAAACCCACCAATTGTGGCGGCGGCACAGATGAAGGTTAAAAAGAACATCTTCTTGTTATTTTCATTGAGAATCATTAGTTCTCTCCTTGATAATTGTAGGGTACAGAGGACGCCGTTCTAATGCGTCTGGATCACGTAGTGCGCGTTGGTTTCGTATCGTTTTATTTTTAACGCGTTCACTAGGTCCACTCTTTCGGTTTTGTCATAGGCCTCTTGCTTGGGTTTACCACCAGCAAGGTGTCTGGCGATAAGCCGTTCTCGCAGCACTTCTTCGCTTGCTGTTAGGAAAACTTTTAGGTCTATCAAATCACTTACTGCCTGCCATTCATTCTGATCTGAGAAAATATAATTTCCCTCTAACAGGATGATTTGGGTATCCGGCTCAATTAAGAACCCCTCCGCAACTGGATCATGCAGTTCACGACAATACTTAGGCCAATAAAAAGCCTCACCATCTATTTTCAATGCCATAGAGAGCAAACGAGCCAAAGAGGACACATCAAAGGTTTCAATACTTCCCTTGATCTCCATTAGCCCCCTTTCTTTCAGAACCTTGTTGGAATAATGAAAGCCGTCCATAGGACATAGCTGTGCTTTAAGTCCTAATCGAGCTAACTCAGAAACAAGCTTTTCTGACAGGGTTGATTTACCCGTTGCGGGGGCACCTGAGATACCGACGACGAAAGTAGGTTTACCACTTTCGAAATAGGTTCGCGCAATCAACTGTGGAAAGGCTGCGATGTCGCTGATGTTTATTGGATATGTTTTAGCCATGAGCGCGTTCCTAGTTCGGTACATGAAAGTGCGGCTATTTCACTTGCTTTACTGAGGGACTCTCGAAAATCTTGACTCTGAGAGTAATAGTGACAAAAAGCACCATGGAAAATATCACCAGCACCAAGTGTGTCGATAGCTTCAACCATAGGGGCTGCAATAATGCCACTGCCGGACTCATCGCTATAAAAGACTCCTTTTTCACCTAATGTCATCGCCCACTTTTTAATGCCATGCTTATCGCATAGCGATTGCATTTTTTCTCGGTCACCACCGGTAAACTCCTCTGACACAATAGGTATTGTGCACAGCGATAAAAAGAGCTCACTTTGGGGCTTCCAAGTCCCGGCATCTAGGACGATATCACCTGGAAACTCTGAAAGAGCTTGCTCATTTGCAACAACAAATGGATATTCATACTGATCCAGCAACACCAACTTGGTCTTATCCAACCAACTAGGGTCAAGGTTGACTACTGACTCGCAATCCGGTTGACTAGCGTTCACAATAAGTCGAGATGCGGTCTGCTTAGCAGAGATAATATTGGACAAAGGCAATTGATAATTCTCATCTAAGCTCAGGTCAATCGTTGTAACTTGATGTTCATCCAGTTCCGCTTTCACGATTGATTTATACAGGTGTTCTTTTCCTAAACTCGTCCACAGCTGTACATTTGAGCCCAAAGTATTACAAGCAATCGCAGCATTCAGAGCCGAACCACCACCTCCAATAAAGTCTGCAAGTGCGTTCACTTTTTGGTCTGGACCAGGCATGACGTCTACAAAGCTCATTAAATCAATCGTGCTTCTACCTATAAATACACAATTTTCCATACTCGGAACCCTCAATTACAGCTCACCGCTAGCATAGCGTACTGCCATGTCATCGAGTGAAATTGGTGTAATTTTGTCGCCATGACCCGCACAACCAAAACGTTCAAAGCGGTTTAAGCAGAGCTTCGAAAGCTCGTCCATTCCTGCTAGCAGAAACTTTCTTGGATCAAATTCTTGAGGGTTATTCATCGCTAACTCTCTGAAACGACCTGACATAGCCATGCGGCAGTCGGTATCGATATTAACCTTGCGAACACCGTGCTTGATACCACGCTCGATTTCCTCAATTGGAACACCGTAAGTTTGTGGCATCTCACCACCATGTTCGTTAATCATGTCTTGCAGATACTGAGGCACCGACGATGCGCCATGCATTACTAGGTGAGTATTGGGAAGCTTTGAGTGAATTTCTTCGATAACATTCATCGCCAAGATATCGCCATCCGGCCTACGAGTGAACTTATACGCACCATGGCTAGTGCCACATGCAATTGCCAGTGCATCAACTTTGGTCTTGTTAACAAAGTCGACAGCTTGGTCTGGGTCAGTCAGCAACTGACTCTTTTCAAGAACGCCAGTAGCACCAACCCCATCTTCTGCCTCTGCTTCACCAGTTTCCAATGAACCAATACAACCCAACTCACCTTCAACTGAAGCACCCACCCAGTGTGCCGTTTGAGCAACACGAGAGGTAATATCAACATTGTAATCATAGCTGCTAGGTGTCGAAGCATCACGTTCCAACGAACCATCCATCATCACGGAAGTGAAACCATGGCGAATAGCCGATAAGCATGTTTCCTCGCTGTTACCGTGATCTTGGTGAAGAACGATAGGTGTTTTAGGGAACATTTCTGCTAGAGCACACACCATTTTGTAGAGCATCACATCACCAGCATAGCTCTTGCGCGCATTAATACTTGCTTGAAGGATAACCCCCGAGTTGCATTTAGCCGCTGCACGAACAATAGCCAGACCTTGCTCCATGTTGCTGATGTTAAACGCTGGTACGGCATAACCATTTTCAGCGGCATGATCCAGTAGTTGTCTTAGGGTAACGATAGCCATTTCTTTCTCCATAATAGATTTAATTGCTTCTTGCAATTAAATCTATTTCATTTAATTGCCAGCTGCAATTAATTAAATTTTAGAATGTGAAAGAGATCGAGTTTTTACCGGGGAAGATCTTCGGAGATAAGCTGAGAATGTACCGATAACGTACTGAAAGTTGAGCTTTGAGATCAAAAAAGCCCGGCATCAAGCCGGGCTAAAAAGGTTGAGAAGCAAGATTTCAACTACTCTGCGACGTTTTTCATACCGAAGGTTTTCAGTGTATCGATCTTAGCGTGACCATTTTTCGCATACACATATAGACCAGTGCTGTCTTCATTGGAGAAAATGTTGTTGGTCATTACCGTACGACCGCCGTCTGTAAACATTTCAACCGAAATACTATCCATGAAAATACGAATATTCGCACGATCTTTACTAGCACACTCTAGTGGACACGTTCTGCGCAAAGCAGAACGACTGCCAGATTGGGTGCGGTCAAACGCCAGTTCGCCCTTTTTCAGATCCAGTTCAATTAGTGTCTTCTGTTCGCCTTTGCTGCGAATTTCAAATACTACGCTCTCACAATCACTTGCAGCTAAGTCGATATCTGCAATAATC
Source organism: Vibrio sp. McD22-P3 (assembly GCF_021568915.1). NCBI lineage: Bacteria > Pseudomonadati > Pseudomonadota > Gammaproteobacteria > Vibrionales > Vibrionaceae > Vibrio > Vibrio sp. McD22-P3. The sequence goes on along the minus strand of NZ_JAKGTN010000002.1, from coordinate 82,187 downwards.
TCACAGTGAACATTGTCACCAGCCTCAAACGCATACTTCTCGCCATCATTAAGTAAGATTTGACTATGTCGTTTTGGTGAGTGACGAAGTTTCTCTACTTCTTGTACAGGGGTAAATTTCAGCTTTCCATCGTGACAAAGTGATACTTCACGAGCCAGTGTAATACTGCCATACCAACCTAATTCGCTCGTGTCATACGTACCATCACACCAAGGCATAAACGGCCACGAACCAATCCAAGCTTGGATCAAAGTTCGACCATTCTCGTCGTCGAACACTTGCGGAGCATAGTAATCAAAACCCCAATCTAATGAACCCATCGTCGACCAATGGAATTTACCTGTTTGGTAATCAAGATCACCAACCAAATACACTACTTGACGCTGCTGCATACCCATTGGGGAGTACATTAAGACGTGCTTGTCACCAAGCTTGAAGATATTGGGACACTCAAGCATGGTTCCGAGCTCACCAAGGCTTTCTACGCAGTAGCCCACAAACTCCCAATCAGTCAGGTTTTCAGAGCGATGCAAACAAACCTTACCAAAACCGTTTGTTTCATAGTTTGATGCGTTAATAAGATCGCTGACTCCATCTGTTACGCCTGTCACCATGTACCACAATCCATCATGTTTCCAAACTTTAGGATCACGGAAGTCATGTAGGTTAATCCCTTCTGGTGGATCAGACAAAATTGGGTTGCCATCGTATTTATCAAAGTTAATACCATCTGTTGAAGTTGCCATACACTGAACTTGCCTAGCTTGCGCGCAGCCTGTGTAGAACAGAGTCATGACACCATCATTATTAACCGCACTACCCGTAAAGATACCGCCCCCATCCCAACCGTCATAATCTTCACTTGGAGCTAGGGCTTCGGGCAATGTTTCCCAGTTGATCAAATCTTCACTGACAGCATGCCCCCAGTGCATAGTGCCCCATTTACCGCTGTATGGATGATGCTGATAAAACAGGTGATACTTACCTTCGTATTGGATCAATCCATGTGGGTCGTTGATCCAACCAACTGGTGCTTGGTAGTGGTAATGTTCACGCCAGTGGTGTTGTTTAACCGTCTCTTTATGCTCAGCGATGTAATCTTCAACTTGATCAATAATTGCCTGATGCTTCTTCTTGTCGAATGCCACAAGGACCTCCAGTGTTATCGAATATATTTAATTGCAACTTGCAATCAAATATATTTCATTTAATTGCAGCTCACAAATATAGTATGATGAACTTGAGATTGTGCTCACATAAGTAGCATAGACCACCATGCTAACTACATGATTTTATTGAAAGTTGGTTTTTTCGAGATATTGTGTGGATGAGATCTATAAAAAAACAATGCCATTTAGCTAGGAGAACTATGAACAAGTCCATAAGAAACGCACTAGGAGTATCGCTAGATGATGTCCAAAATCATAACAAACGCGTCATTCTTAATGCACTTCACGACAAAGGCAGTTGCTCCAGAAAAGAGATAAGTCAGTTAGTTGGACTTGATCAAGCCACGGTGACTCGAGCCATTAAGCCTCTTATCGAACAAGGTTTAATTGTCGAAACTGGCGTTAAAAAAGCCGCTAGAGGCCGAAGCTCAATTTATCTTGGTTTCAACACACAACACCTGCGAATTGTTTCAGTACGAATTCAGCGTACCAACTTCTCTATCGACACCTATGACTTAAATGGAACATCCCTTGATAACATAACGAGGCCAATCAACACTGAGGATACTCCTGAACAGCTCATTGAATACCTCACAGATCATGTTAGTCATGTACTGAAAAACCTCGATGGTGAAGCACTTGGTATTGCTGTTGCAATGCCAGGCCCCTTTTTGGAGCATAACAATAAAATTATCCTCATGACCGATGCAAAGAATTGGCAAGAGGTTGATTTTATTTCCCATATGCGTGAACAATTTTCTGACTATCCAATTTACGCAGGTCACGATGCAAAACTGGCGTCACTTGCGGTGTGGCGTCAGCTACAAAGCCAATACGAACCGAGCGTCTTGCTCTATATCTCGCTAGGTCAAGGAGTAGGCTCTGGTTTAGTAATTGAGGGACAGGTCTATCATGGCAGCTTGGGTACTGCGGGAGAAATTGGCCATACATCTATCGACTTCAATGGTCCTCAATGTATATGCGGAAATATTGGTTGTCTTGAACTGTATAGTTCAACGTCAGCACTGGTTGGCCGTTATAGAGCCGCATCTGGTAACCAAGCATCAAGCTTTGATACCGTCTTGGCTGCTTTCCAAAGCGGAGAAAGTGAAGCAATCGCTGCCGTTGATTACGTTGCTAGATGCCTGGCACATGGATTAGTCAATAACATTAACCAACTCAATCCGGATCTAGTAGTTATCGGTGACGAACTAAGTCTGCTTGGTGAGGAATTCTTGAATCTCGTTAAGAAACATACGACTAAGTTATTACTTCCCGACCTTGCTAACAACGTCAACATCATTCTTGATGATAGTAATGAAGACTTTGTACATAAAGGCAACTACCACAATGTGATGTCCAATGAGCTTCTTCTTCCTTTGTCGCATCTAGGGATAAAAGCTCGTTAACGATCTCACGGAGCAACTGGTATATTTAAAGTCGGTAACACATCTAGCTTGTTACCGACTCTGAACATACTTACGTATCTAGTCGTCTTCACCCTGATTATCATGAATCCGCTCTAACGCCTCAATCCTTCGCCACTGATTCTTATCAAACAGCGGTTCTCTAAGGTCGTTAATAGCCTGAACTTTTTCTGCATCATTAAATGATGCGTTATTCAATATGTCGGCTCTCGCTACTAGATAAGAGTCGAACTGCTGGTCAAAATCAGCACGTTTTTGGTCGAGCGTCATTAACCTTTCTGCGGCTTCACTACCCACCAGTGCCTCTCGAGCTATGTACTGACTTTGCGTATCCATAGCATTGGTATCATTGAGAGCCGTCAACACTGTGGCATTACGAAAGCTGTTTTGCAGCTCTGGTGACAGTTGGTTGAGTTCATTCTCCCAACGCTGTTGATACTCCTCTGGGGTTTGTGCCGACTCTTTAATGGCTTTTTTAGTCAGGGCGAGTTCACGCAGTAGATTCTCTTCACCAAACAAACGCTCTTGTTCATCCGCAGTGAAAAATTCACTTTGCATTAGTAAGATTTGCTGGTGCAGATCTTGAAAATTTGTAGCTTCGTCACCGTTTCGTTTGAGCGCAGCTAATGCAGCTAGTGCAGCTTTGTATCGCATATATTTTTCGAACAACTCTGGCTCAAGCTGTTCAGAGCCATCCCGTTGCTGACTGTAGCGTTCAAACCGCTGCTCTATCGTATCGGTGTCGTTGTCGACAAGCCCCGAGATAAAATACTCGAAGGTATCACGCTCTGATGCGTTGTCGATTTGAGTATCAAGCTGAGAGCTCACTTTGAGCGAGTCATGATCATCCGCGTCGAACACAGAGAACAATCCTGCTACTATCACCACCAATAAGGCCATCACTGCTGTTGTTTTGGAGAACCTGTTCATGGCCTAAAGTCCTTGTTGCTGCAGACGGTTAGCATGCTGTCGATACAAGGTCTTAGGATCCGTTTCAAACAGATGGTGGATACCGAGTAGACCATTGATTTCATCTAGGTGGTTCATCTTGTAATCATCACGGATGACTCGACCTAAATGAGTACTGCACCTTCCTACTAATCCATCATTAGGTTCATCAAACGTTAAACCTAGGATAAACATTGCGGGATCAGCCGGGTCTAGCACATTAGTGTAAGTCGAAGTCCCGGTCCATGAGTAGTAGTACACACCGTTTGTAGCTTGCCATTCACCATCACCACAAGACGACTTTGGCACGCCTTCTGGATAATGCTCATTAAAGGCCAGCGACCCTTCTGTGGTGAGCGCCTGCAATGAGCTCAAACCATCTTGTGGTAAGTCACTACCTCCAGATAACACACCAATGATCGTCGTAAGTGCACTAGCCAATTCAACAGCGATTGCCTCAGACACTGAGTCTTCCGGTACGGTATTTCGCACTATATCCGCAACTTTCGACCCTTTATTCACGCCTCCAATACTGGTGACTGACGCGATCATTTGCGGTGCAACTGATGCAACATATCTCGCCGTTGGCGCGCCATGGCTATGACCTATTAGATTTACTTTGTCGGCACCCGTGATCGCCAAGACATTTTCCACTTGTGCTAGAAGCTGTTCACCCCGTACTTCCGAACTGTTGGTCGCCGAGATTTGGGCAACATAAACCTTTGCTCCGCTTTTGCTCAATGCTTGAGGGATACCATAGAAATAATCGAACCCTGCTAGTGAATCAAAACCAAATAAGCCATGAACCAATACGATTGGGTATTTGGTTTCGGTATACCCTTTGCTCGACCAAAAACTTATCGCCTGTGCATTCCATGCGATTACGCTACATAAAATGAATGTGAAGAACGCTTTCATTTAACACCTCCTTGTCAGACCTCCGATGAGTAATTGAGCGTAGATTGCACAATTCTAGCCCGCCAAGTTAGTGTTACAAAATTGTGAGGTTATGCCGAAAAATATGCTGTAGATACACCAAAAACGACACCCAAGATGATAAGAATTGGAGAAATAGCGTGGTTTGTTCTAGCGAATCACATCAATCTTGAATAAGGATCACAATTAAATAACAAAATGAGCAAGTTTTATTTGCTTAATTCAAATTTAACGCTTGAGTAACATTTATCAATCAGAATCATTACTCTAACTCAAACCATGGATAAATAAGATGAAGTTTTCACAGTGGAATCTTTTACTCAGTGGCTTAATCGCCTTGCCTGCCTTGGCAGACACTGATGTGTACCTAACCAATAACTCAGATCAGCCGCTAACAATCCAGATCAGTCATGAAGGCACTGATTTACTGGAAGAGGGAGAGGAATGGCAGCAACATGTTCAAGTTCTAGCTCCTTGGGAAACAAAGTCGATACTGAGCTTTAATCGTTGGGAAGGTGTGAAATCAAATCAGACTTATCGCTTCGAAACCATAGTCTCGAATCCTCAAGGTGAAAGCGTATCGCTTAATCAAGTGATGGAGGGTCACTGGTACAATTCAACCATAGAGTATGGAATGTCCGCTGCCGATGTCGACTTAACCTTAAAAGATGATCGAAATATTCATCGCCAGAACACAAACTCATTTGGCAGTCTCAATACAGAATTGGCGTTCAAATCAGCAAAGACCGCACGCTACGATGACTTGTACTACACCATTACCCCTGCTCATGTTGATGAAGAGGTCGATAACGACGAACAGAACTTAAAGCTAATGACCTATAACATCTGGGCACTTCCCGCTATCGCCTCTCATATTGGAGACCGATATGAGCTAATTCCAGAATATGTGAAGGGTTATGACGTACTTGCGCTACAAGAAGTGTTTGCTAGTGGACGCGACGCATTCTTAAGAGAGCTTGCCAAAGAATACCCTTATCAAACGAAAATGTTGGATAAGGAAGGGATCAATATTTACGACGGGGGCGTCATCATTGTTAGTCGCTACCCCATCGTTAATGAAGCTCAGTACGTATTTCCAGATTGCTCCGGAACCGATTGTTTTGCCGATAAAGGAGTAAACTACGCAGAAGTCATTAAAGGTGGTCAGGCTTATCATGTATTTGCAACACATACCGCATCATTTGATACCGACACCGCTCGTGATTATCGTCAGCGCCAGTTCAAACAAATACGTGCATTAGCCCAATCTCTCGATATCCCAGCAAATGAAGCGGTAATCTACAGTGGTGACTTTAATGTCAACAAACTCAAGTTCCCTGATGATTATCAACAAATGATGACAAACCTAAACGTCTCTGAACCGCAATATTCTGGCTATACCGCATCAACATTCGACCCACGGATCAATGATTTCGCCGGTGGGGCACTGTCAGGTGGTGCTAATGTTGAATATCTCGATTACGTCATGGTCAGCAATGAATATGGTACAAAATCGTATAACGACAACCGAGTTGATGTGCCTCGCACAACGGATGAGAGTCTATGGAAACACTATAATCTCTCGGATCACTTTCCCGTTACGGCTGTTATAAAGCCATGAACAAATTCACGCTAATCATTGTGTCCGCCATCTTGGTGGGCACGGTTTGGTGGTCATTCGACAACAACCATCCACAAGTCAAACAAGCTACGGCATCCGTTGACATTACCTCAACGATTTCAAAAACAACGACAGCCGACATTCTAGTACCTGTAGAACAAACATCGTTTACACCATCCATAAATAAACAAGGCGAATCCGACATTCAAGCGACCGCAGCAGCTTTCAATAAGGCGAGAGGTCGCGATTTAATCGCTGACATCGAGTCGTTTTGGCGTCAATGTAACTTAGCTGATAACTGCGATGTGTTACTAGATAATCTGGCTCTATTTCTCACACCAGAACGGTTTTATCTTATTGAAAACTATCAACAACTGAACAACCAATGGCAACAAACGCTCGGCAATTTATTGTTTGATGAACAAATATCATTAGCTGCACGTATCGAACAATTAAAAGCAGAGGCGAGAAGAGTCTGGGGTCAACTGGCTGACGTCATGTTTGAAGATGAATTTGCGCTGTATGATTTTACCATTCAGAGTAAGCATTTGGAGGTGGAAGCTCCAGAGTACATTTCGGCAGAGGATTATATTCAGAATTTTGAAGACCTGATGCAGGCATGGCAGGAAAGAGCAGAATCATTAGGACTGGTGAGCAACCAAGCTAAGTTTGAACAGGCCGTTGCTCTTGTACCTGACAATCTCAGTGAATCAGAGCGTGAAGCTTTGATTAACGAGCTAGAACACCATTTCCTGACCCCCCAACAGAGTGCAGAGATCGCAACTCGGCAGCAGCAGGTCACCCAACAACAAGCCGTCGTCAGTAACTACCAAAGTGAACTACAGCGCCTAGAAGCTTCCCTTGAACAACAAAGAGTGACGCAATTTTCGGGGTTATCACAGGATGAGTGGCAACACTACTACGCCCAGCAAGTTGCTGATTTTCGTCGGACGTTTTTTTCTCAGTAACAAAACGAAAAGCGCTGCTCTCAGTTGAGAACAGCGCTATGAAAATAGGTTATTTGACCTTAAGCCGTTTCAGCCTGCTTCACAGGAGCCGGATTACGAATCAAGAAATCAAACGCACCCAAACTAGCTTTTGCCCCTTCACCCATAGCGATGATGATTTGCTTGTATGGAACAGTAGTGACATCACCTGCCGCAAAGACTCCCTTCATGCTGGTCGCACCATGAGCGTCTACTTCAATTTCTCCGCGAGGTGACAACTCAACTTTTGTCCCTTTCAACCATTCACTATTAGGAACTAGGCCGATTTGTACGAAGATGCCAGCAAGTTCAATATGCTTGATTTCATCCGTATTGCGATCTTTGTACTCAAGACCAGTAACACGCGTACCATCACCCAGAACTTCTGTGGTTTGTGCCATTGTGATGATGTCGATATTCGCCATGCTATTCGCTTTGTCGATAAGCACTTGGTCAGCGCGAAGTGTATCAGCAAACTCCAGAACCGTTACGTGCTCCACAATACCCGCAAGATCAATGGCTGCTTCAATACCAGAGTTACCACCACCGATAACCGCGGTACGTTTACCTTTAAATAGTGGGCCATCGCAGTGAGGGCAGTACGCCACACCTTTGTTACGATATTCTTGTTCACCCGGTACGTTCATTTCACGCCAGCGAGCACCAGTACTTGTGATCACAGAGCGAGCTTTTAGTACTGCGCCGCTTTCTAGTACTACGTGGGTGTAACCGTCATCGGTATCTTCTGAATCGATGATGTTTGCAGCACGCTGCTCAGTGATGACTTCAACGCCGTACTCTTTAACGTGCTCTTCAAGGCTTGCCACCAGCTTAGGACCTGTGGTCGCTTTCACTGAAATAAAGTTCTCTATTGCCATGGTGTCCATCACCTGACCACCGAAACGGTCAGCAACCACACCAGTGCGAATACCTTTACGAGCTGCATAGATAGCCGCTGAAGAGCCCGCAGGGCCGCCGCCCACGACAAGAACATCAAACGGTGCTGTTTCATTTAACTGATTAGCTTTTTTCTCCGCTGCACCTGTGTCGACTTTGTTTAGGATTTCATTCAGTGACATACGACCTTGGCCGAACAGTTCACCATTAATGAACACGCTTGGTACTGCCATGATGTCGCGCTGCTTCACTTCATCTTGGAACGCTGCACCGTCGATCATAGTGACGTCTACCAGCGGGTTAATTGCCGCCATCATGTTGAAGGCTTGAACTACCTCTGGACAGTTCTGGCATGATAGAGAGATAAAAATCTCGACATCTAGCGGTGAGTTCAGCTCTGCGATTTGCTCAATGGTTTCCGCTTCTAGCTTGATTGGGTGGCCACCTGTGTGCAGTAGCGCTAGCACAAGTGACGTAAATTCGTGACCCATTGGCAGACCGGCAAAACCAATAGCGGTGCCCTTCTCTGGGTTAATAACGCGCATGACTGGCTTGCGAGGGCTTGCAGCGTCGTCGCGAACGACGTCAATTTTGCTGCTAAGTGATGCTATGTCGTTAGCAAGAGATTCGATCTTGCTCGCAGTATCACTGTCATCAAGGCTGAGAACTAATTGAACTTGGGTTTTTACGTTTTCTAAATACGCTTTTAGCTGCTGCTTCATTGCTTGATCTAACATACTGATACCTATTCTATAAGACTGCTTAACATCAGAAGGAATTAAAAAGGGGAAAAATAAAAGGGGACCCTTTTGATGTTTGGTTATTCACTAAAATGATGGTTTAAGGGTGCACGCCCCCACTTTTACCTGCCAATGGTAGAAGCAATAAAAGTGACGACGGGGCGTGCAACACGGACTCGATATTCCGCTTAAGCTAGAGTGTGATTAGCTTAGATTTTGCCAACTAGGTCTAGAGATGGCGCTAGTGTTTCTTCACCTTCTTTCCATTTCGCTGGGCAAACTTCACCTGGGTTAGCCGCTACGTATTGTGCTGCTTTCACTTTACGCATTAGGTCTTCTGCGTCACGGCCGATGCCTTCTGCAGTGATTTCCATTGCTTGGATGACGCCTTCTGGATCAACTAGGAACGTCGCGCGGTCTGCTAGACCTTGACCTTCACGCATCACACCGAAGTTGTTAGTGATAGTGCCTGTTTGGTCACCAACCATGTAGTAGTTGATTTTGCCGATAGTGTCTGAGCTGTCGTGCCACGCTTTGTGAGTGAAGTGCGTGTCTGTGGATACTGAGTAAACTTCAACACCGCGCTCTTGAAGCTCTGCGTAATGGTCAGCTAAATCACCAAGCTCAGTTGGGCATACGAATGTAAAATCTGCTGGGTAGAAGAAAAATACTGCCCACTTACCTTTTACATCTTGCTCTGTAATTTCTACGAATTCGCCCTGTTTGAATGCAGTTGCTGAAAATGGCTTGATAGTTGTGTTGATCATAGTGATTACTCTCTCAAAGTGTTCGTGTTGTTTGTTTTGGCACTGTCCTGCGCCGATGTATGTATATTGCAATGAGAGCGTGCTTTTGAAAATTCGTCCTTTCCTATCTATTTGATAGGGGTTTCCTATCAAAATACTTTCTTGAGTAAAAAGTAGGTAGAGACGAAGAGGGGCAAAAACAATTAAAACAACACACCGTTAAGCGATACAATACTCTTGCTGCACGGCCGTAGCATGAAATACTCACTCACAGAAAGGTCCAAAGTAACTGCCTATGTCTAAAGATTATGATTTCACTACAGAATACACGCTCGACAAGACCTTTTTTGCGGAATGCTTTGATCAAACTAGCCAACCCGCTACATTTCCAAAAGCTTATTATAAAGGGATGCTTTTTCTTATCTTTGGTGTAGTACTCGTAAAATTTGAGCTGCTTCCAAGTGGTTACGTGGGTTGGTTCTTTATTGTCTTGAGTATTGTTGAAGCTTTAAGTGTTTATTTTAAAAGAACTTGGTGGTTGTGGAGGCAAACACTCAGTGCGAGTTCTGGCGGTAAAGTGCAACTTAAGATTAACTCTGACGGTATGAGTTATAAAAGCGGCAAGAACACCCGAAACATCACTTGGAATGATATTGATCAGCTTGAACAAAGCGATTTGGGTTTTATCCTTCATATAGGCAAACAACGCCAATACGTCAGTAAATCTTGCTTAAATGATGAGGTGATTGACTTTATGATCGAGCAACACTCAGAATCAAAAATGAACTAGCATCGATGTACATAGGATAGGTGCGATGAAATGGAAATGAACAGGGGTGTCATTTCCAGTCAGTTAAGCGTGTTAGGACAGGCAGTCATTTAGTTAAAGTGGCCGCATCGTATCACTGATAGTTTGGATGACGGCAACTTTAGAGCAATAGAACTAAGGCACTGTGTAGTCTCAACAAAGCTGTAATCTCAACAAAGCTGTCTAAGTTTAGTTATCTTACATGTACCTAAGGAAAAAGTTAGTAATCGCCAACTCAGCTTCTGCTCCATCTGGGCAATGACCTGAGTTACCGAAGTACACCACTTCACCTCTTGTTGAAAGCCCTGCTGTATACCTCATTTCTTCCGGCGGGTTCACCATGTCATCTTTGGTATTAATCGCCAATACAGGAACATCGGTTTCATTAGATTTAAAGCCTTTAGTCATAAGTGCTAATGGAATCGTCCATTGTCCGTAAGAATTAAGATCACTGACGTCTTTGACACCAATTCGATAACCGTAAGACATCGATGACATGAGAGGGGCGTGGTGAAATACCTGCGTATCTGTCAGTACATCAGTCACTACTGCACAGCGAGCAACACCTGCTTTGAGTTGTGGAGTGTTGAGAATGAATGTCATCAATGGAACGCCACCACCCGATGAACTCAGCGCTCCGACATTATTGCTATCCAGCCTTGAATCAGATTTAACGTACGCTAATGCCGCTTGGTGAGCCTGATCTTCTTTACCCAGCTCAATAAAGATGTTGTTGTTCAAGCCGCCACCCGGAATATCAAAAGTCAGCACAGCAAAGCCTTGCCTCAAAAGGGTATCAATTGCATCACGGTGTTCAGTCAGAATTTTATCGACCCCTCCTGTGTAAAGGATAACGCCGGGCTTCTCGGCACCTTTTGGGATATGTAATAAACCCGTGATCGAACCTTTAGTCGTGAGCGGCATCTCCACGCGCTCTACATCAATAGTAGGGCTCAATGCTTCTGCTTTAAGATACATATCAACCGATCGCTCTATGGCTTCGTGTTCGTGCTCTGTCATGTGGTTTGGGTATGAAGCAATTAAGTACATCATGGATGCCTTACGATACGACTCATAATCACTTGCTGAGTTTGCATAATCATCAGCAGCTTGAGCGAATTCATATGTCCAGTGGCCCCCTTCGTTTGTGTTGATGAAATCGCGCAGCGGTTCACCCGAATCAATCTTAACTAACGTATCTCGTATGTCTTGCTCGGGTACAACGTGAGTCCAATTTTCCATTCTTAGCTCTCGAAACCATTGTGATTGGTCTACTTCAAGAGCTTGTTCTCCTCGGAATTTCTTATGTGCGTCAATGTTGTTTGAAGTAGTTGCAAAAGCCAGTGTCGACAATGTCATTAGGCCTAGTAATACGCTTAGGGAGAGATGTTTCTTTTTCATACCATACTCTTTTCATGTCAGTGGATTAATTCAATACATGTAGAGTATTCCTATGAATGTCGAAAAAACGTCGATATATGACTCTCAATTCAAACAGTATGTGGAAAGTACCGTAGACACACTGAATTTACATCACCGCTTGTATTAGTCGATGACAAGCAACTTCAAATACTTGCCAGCATGGTAAACGCAGAGTGAGTTGATCATTTACGGTGTCTCTGAGAGCACTAACTCTTAAAGGGTACCCTCTCAGCGTTCTTGTTTGACATTGAAGCATGGCAGTTTCGACGATCACATTTCGACACCCAACGAAGTATCCATAAATTTGGTCGTTACAATAAACGCACCAATCCAATCAGATTAACGAGAATAAACCATGATTGCTGTGATCTTCGAAGTTCAAATTGCCAAAGGCCAGTCTGACGAATACTTAGATATTGCTAATAATCTAAAACCATTACTATCTGAAATAAAGGGGTTTATTTCAGTTGAACGCTTTCAAAGCCTAACCAATGAAGGAAAAGTCCTTTCTTTGTCATTTTGGAAAGATGAAGAGTCTATTCAAGAGTGGCGCGCTTTAGAAGCCCACCGATTTGCGCAATCCGAAGGACGTAACACCATATTTGAAAACTATCGACTAAGAGTGGCAGGTGTCGTCAGAGACTATGGTATGAATCAACGCGCCGAAGCGCCTGAAGATAGCGTTCACACTCATGGATAACGTACTAATTGGTCTTAAACATTTGATAGTCATCCGTAGTCGCTATACAGTGACCGTCTAGGTCAGAACAGCGTAGGTAACCCATACGTGAGTAAACAAGATCCGTTTTTTAGTGAAACTAAAGTCCACAGCCAAGAGGCCAATATGGCAGCATTAGCTGCTGCCATGTCTGATGTCTCAAGGATGAAGATTCTATGTGCTCTTATGGACGGGCGAGCCTGGACTGCGACAGAGTTAAGTGCCGTCGCTGACATTTCTCCATCTACAGCCAGCTCACATCTAGCTCGTCTAATGAAAGCCAATGTTGTCACTTGTTTATCCCAAGGTCGACACCGGTACTTTCGCCTTTATAGCAGTGACATTGCTTCATTACTGGAAAGTATGATGAATATTACTTTTCAACCCAACAACCCTGCGCGTTCGAAAATCCCAAAAGAGCTCGTGAAAGCAAGAACTTGTTATGACCATTTAGCCGGAGACGTAGCAGTAAGACTCTACAACTGCCTAATATCAAACCATTGGCTCGAAAGTGATGGAAGCGACCTAACCCTACAAGGTAAAGAGAAGTTTCTGAAACTTGGTATTACCGTCGATGCCAAAACTAAGCGGAAAAAATGTTGTCCATGTTTAGACTGGAGTGAGAGGACATTTCATCTAGGCGGCTACTTAGGCGCCTCTATCCTTGAATTTTTAGAAAACAATGGCTGGATTGAAAGAGTTCCCGGATACAGAGAGGTGATAATTACACCTAAAGGCCGCCAGGAACTTAAACGGCATTTTTCCATCAGCATATGACTCTGCGCTGGTATTCATCATAAAAGCTAAATAAAAACATGCCCCAATTCGCTATGCGATATTGGGGCATGCAACACGGACCCGATATTCCGTTTAAGCTAAGGCTTGTATGACTTAGATTTTGCCAACTAGGTCTAGAGATGGTGCTAGAGTCTCTTCACCTTCTTTCCATTTCGCTGGGCAAACTTCACCTGGGTTAGCCGCTACGTATTGCGCTGCTTTCACTTTACGCATTAGGTCTTCTGCGTCGCGACCAATACCTTCTGCAGTGATTTCCATTGCTTGGATAACACCTTCTGGGTCAACTAGGAAAGTCGCGCGGTCTGCTAGACCTTGACCTTCACGCATTACACCGAAGTTATTAGTGATAGTACCCGTTTGATCGCCAACCATGTAATAGTTGATTTTACCGATAGTATCTGAGCTGTCGTGCCATGCTTTGTGAGTGAAGTGAGTGTCTGTTGATACTGAGTAAACTTCTACACCGCGCTCTTGAAGCTCTGCGTAGTGGTCTGCAAGATCACCAAGCTCTGTTGGGCAAACGAAAGTAAAGTCTGCTGGGTAGAAGAAGAATACAGCCCACTTACCTTTCACGTCTTGCTCTGTGATTTCTACGAATTCGCCCTGTTTGAATGCAGTTGCTGAAAATGGCTTAATAGTCGTGTTGATCATAATTTTACTCTCTCAATATGGTCTTGTAATTCGGGTTGGCGCTGTCCTGCGCTGATGGGTTTATATTGCAATGCGAGAGCATATTTGAGAATTCGTCCTTTCCTATCTATTCAATTGGTAAAATCTATCAAACGAGCTTGGTGGTAAAACTTCGCTTAAAGCGGTGTGTTTAATAAGGAATTAACTGCTACAATCCCCGAGCGGCTGCACACTTCATCAGTCAATTAATCAATCTAATCAGAGAGAACTCTATGATTGTCGAAAATGTGCTTCCCAAAGATTACGCTGAACTGCTTGATGTTTGGGAAAATTCTGTCCGAGCGACTCATGACTTTATAACAGAACAAGATATTGAGTTTTTTAAACCCATCATTATCGAGCAAGCATTCCCTGCGGTAACATTGAAATGTGTTAAGAATACCAAAGGAGCAATTGTTGGTTTTGTTGGTGTTCATAAGAATAAGATCGAAATGTTGTTTGTCCTAGACCAACAGCGTGGACAAGGTACTGGCACAGTACTCTTGCGATACGCAATAGAAAAACTAGGAGCAAACAAAGTAGACGTTAATGAACAAAACCCTAGTGCTGTTGGCTTTTACCAACACATGGGCTTTAAGATCAGCTCTCGATCACCTCTTGATGAGACGGGAAAACCTTTCCCAATTCTGCATATGACGTTGTAATCATCTCGGTACGTAAAACCTTGTCCGTGATTGACAAAATGCCAGAAGAAATGCCCAAAGCTAATAACTTTGGGCATTTCCGTATTGGTTCTTATGATCTCGCTCCCCACAGGGTTGCTTGCATATTACATGGTCAGGGAAAATCACAACAAAATCGTGAACGTACTACCTACACCACATTCTGATTTCACCATCAACTGTCCTTCAAGATTCTCCACCATAGCAAGTGCCAACGATAAGCCAAGACCATAACCCTCGATGTTGCTTCGGCTACTATCCACTCGATAAAGTCGCTCAAAAATAAGATCTTGGTATTTGGGGTCAATGCCAATACCGGTGTCTTGAATACTTATCTTCGCCTTAATGTTCGAGCTTTGTTCCGCTTTAATCGTCACACGGCCACCGGTTTCGGTATACTTGATCGCATTGTCAACAAGGTTAACCAGTACTTGAGTCAGTTTATCCGGATCGGACTGGATAATAAGCCCATCGGCAACGTCACTGACTAACTGAATCTGTTTATCTTCCGCCACATCGTCGTACCAACTTACTACCTTGGAAATCACTTCGGACACTTGAGTATCCACCTTTTGTGACTGGCGCTTTCCGGTCACTTCATCGTTTAGTTTCATTAATGCGGTCAACATATTGCTGGCCTGCATGGCATGCTCTGCACAATCGGCCAAAGCATCACGCATTGCTTGCGGATCAGCGTTATTCAGCAACGCACTTTGAGACGCGAGAGTAATTCGCGATAGCGGCGTACGTATATCGTGTGCGATAGCATCTACCGTCGTGTTTAACGTGGTGGTGACATGCTGTAATTTGGCCACGGCAGAGTGAACGCTAGAGCTAATAACCGTAAGTCCTTGGCCACTCTCTGGCTCTGGTTCAGCGAACTCTAACTGCCCTTTTTTGAGCTTGTCTAACAGGTCTCCAAACGTCACTAACGGCGACATGGCACTTTGGATGATTTTACGAGTGAAAACAGTCGTCACTATCACCAATGCAATCAGTGCATAGAATGTCATTAACCATTGATTGTATGCGATATAGTCTCTGGCACGATTATCCAGAACCAACCAAAACTGCTGTTGCTCCCCTTTGATGCTTAAGGTCATATACGGATTGACAATAAAGGTGTCAAACCAAGAACGACTCTCATCAATCTGATAGTCAGCAAAGGGCAGATTAAGCACAACATTTTTATCACCCGCGACAAACGTTGGTCGAGACGAATTGTCTTGCTCCCAATAGGCAGCGATGTTGTTGTCGACCAGTCGGTGAGGGTTGGCTTCTAAAACATGAATTAAACGGTCACTCGAATCGTAGGTCAAAATACGCTGATACTCGGTCGACATGGACGTTAGAATCTTCTTTTCTGTTTGAAACAGATCGTAGAAAAATATCGCGCCTACAATTAGCTCCACCAGTAATAAACACAGCAGTAAGGTCGCCATAAAGCGCACCAAAAGATGTCGCTGCGTACCCGCAAGAGCTTGTTCAATACTATGACTTGAGGACATAACCGACACCTCTCAGTGTATGTATTAATGGTGTCGCGAAGCCTTTATCCACTTTGCTGCGCAATCGGCAAACTAACACATCCACAACGTTAGTTTGTGGGTCAAATTGATGCCCCCACACATGCTCAAGAATTGCAGTTTTCGACATGACGGTTTCTGGGTTTTCCAACAGTAACTTCATCAACATGAACTCACGTTGATTGATGGCGATATTTTGCTGTTCCCTTTGCAAAGTATGCTTCAGTAAATCCAAATTAAGAGGGCCATAATTCAGTTCTAATGCTTGAGGCGAAGGTGGCTTGCCCCGGCGCATCAAGGTTTGACACCGAGCGAGTAGTTCAGGAAAAGCAAATGGTTTAACTAAGTAATCATCCGCACCCGATTGCAGTCCTTGCACCCGCTCTTCTACAGAATGCTTGGCACTCAATATGATGACTGGGGTAGCATGTCCTTGTCCTCGCAGCTCCGCCAACACTTCAAAGCCGTCTTTTTTAGGTAGCATAATGTCGAGAATAATGACATCAAAGTCTGCGGTAACGGCTTCGTATAATCCGTCTACACCATCTGTTGCATGCGTTACCGTGATTCCTTCTTGCTGGAAGCCATTCACTAGAAATTTCGCGATATGGCTATCGTCTTCGATCAGTAGAATTTTCATTAACGTCCATGTACCTCTTAACCTTGGTCTGAATATACTTTATCAATATCCTTTCTCGAATATAACCAAGATTACAACTTTGTAATGTTCTAGAAAGCCTGTCGCAATCCTCCGTTGGTTACTATGAACTCGTTGAATAAAAACACGCTATTAACGGAGTAAACATGAAAACGACAACACTGACTGTATTCGCTGCAACCCTTGGTTTTCTGAGCCTTTCTAACAACGCGCTGGCCTCAGATGCACAAACAGTATCAATCACTCAAATTTCATCAAAAGCGGCATTCGAGCTGGCTCATGAAGCAGTAAATCAATGCGAAGCGGATGGCTATAAAGTCTCCGCGACTGTTGTCGACCTATCAGGGAGTGTGATTGCTCAGCTTCGTTCTGATGGTGCTGGGATCCACACACTGGATAGCTCACGTAAAAAAGCCTTCACAGTGGCGAGTATGAAACAACCGTCAGGTAACTTAATGAAGCTGATTGCTGACAAACCTATCATGCAACCGCTACAAAATATGGACGACAATCTGCTGTTCTTAGCAGGCGGTGTACCCGTTCAAGTTAACAGCGCAATGATTGGTGCGATCGGTGTTGGAGGCGCACCAGGAGGTCACCTTGATGTCGCATGTGCCGAAAAAGCCATTAAAAAGTTCTTCTAAAAAGAATCAGTTATAACCACAGCCTTTAGAACACGCATTTTGTTATGAATGCGTG
Organism: Vibrio sp. McD22-P3; assembly: GCF_021568915.1. NCBI lineage: Bacteria > Pseudomonadati > Pseudomonadota > Gammaproteobacteria > Vibrionales > Vibrionaceae > Vibrio > Vibrio sp. McD22-P3. Next base: position 64,736 of record NZ_JAKGTN010000002.1, on the reverse strand, counting down.
TTTTTTTGATTTTTATGAAAGAGAATCGACATTGCTACGGTCTGCTCTAATCAACGTATCACCAATTTGCTGTTTACTAAAACGTGAATCACACTCGGGGAAGATTATGTGGATCAAAAAGAATCATCGCTGGGCTCTGTCTGAAAACGAAGCAACGCCAGAGTCTGTCTACAAAGAGCGTCGAGACATACTAAAGAAGCTCGGTATTGCTGTCGTCGGCATGCCTATCGCGGCTAATGCCCAAGCGGGCATACTGGATATCTTTTCTTCCGATGAGAAACCCGTCACTGATAGTCGAATTGATCTTAAAGCCACTAAACCACAACAATACCAAGCCGACCTTTCGTTAACACCAGAAAGTAAGGTTCTGAAATACAATAACTTCTATGAGTTTGGTACTGATAAATCCGACCCTGCGAAGAACTCGTCGGAGTTTGTGGCAGACCCTTGGACCGTAGAAATCGATGGGCTGGTCAACAACCCAATGAAACTCGACTATGACGACATATTTAGTAAATTCACGTTAGAAGAACGCATCTATCGCCTTCGCTGCGTTGAAGCATGGTCAATGAACATTCCTTGGATTGGTTTTCCACTTGCAGACATCATTAAAATGGCCGACCCAAAAAGTAGTGCCAAATATGTTGCTTTTGAAACCCTCTACGACCCCAAACAGTTCCCGGCTCAAGGTTCATTTAGTAGCATTGAATACCCTTATGTAGAAGGACTTCGCCTTGATGAGGCCATGAACCCTCTAACTCTGATCTCGGTTGGTTTATATGGCAAAACACTCGCCCCACAAAATGGCGCCCCGCTTAGACTGGTTGTGCCATGGAAGTATGGATTTAAGAGCATCAAATCGATTGTTCGTATTCGTCTCACCGACCAAGAGCCACCAACAACGTGGAATCGTCTGGCTCCTAATGAGTATGGTTTTTACGCCAATGTGAATCCTAATGTCGACCACCCGCGTTGGAGTCAAGCCAGTGAGCGTTTCATCGGAGAAGGTAGTGTCCTCAGTACACGCAGGCAGCCAACCCTAATGTTCAACGGCTATGAAGAAGAAGTGGCGCATCTATACAAAAATATGGATCTGAGGAAGCTCTATTGAGAAAGCTAACGCCAAAAACGATCATCGCGCTAAAAGTCGTCATCCACGCTGTATTATTGGCATTTTTAGCATTGCTTGTCATTGCTATTAATACCGATAACTTAGGTGGCGATCCGGTACAAGGCATCATCCATTACACTGGTATTAGCGCGTTGAATACCTTGTTTATTACTCTGCTGGTTTCTCCTTTGGCAAAATGGACTAAACAAGGTTTGCTTCTTCGCGTAAGACGGCTATTGGGACTGTACAGCTTCTTTTGGGCAGTGCTCCATTTGGTTGCCTTCGCGACGCTAGACTTAGGATTAGATTGGAGCTTATTGGCCTCTGAGATCGTTAAACGTCCATATCTCACCGTCGGAGCGGCAGTGTGGGTGATTTTGTTGCTGCTAGCGGTTACATCCACTCAAGCAATACAACGTAAAATGGGCGCAAGATGGCAGAAACTGCATAATTGGGTCTATTTAGCTGCCATCTTGGCACCGATTCACTTTTACTGGTCGGTAAAGTCAGAAGTGGCAGAACCTACTATCTACATCGTAATCGCTATAGGTCTACTTCTCGCCCGTTGGAAGACATTGAAACAACGAGTGTTTCGAAAAATGCTATCCAGTTGAGCGATTGATGATTCTTAGACTAAGCTGAATATGCAACCAAGGCATTAATCTAAGAGGCGCTCAATGGTAGATTCAAACCAATCCCCACAAGCTCAGTTCCTTTCAAAAGGATGGAAGTATTTTGTTACTGTAGGCATCGTCGTTTCCCTCGCGGGTATTGGGGCAATGGCGTTACCTGTATTTGCTGGTGTCACCATCTCAACCATTATCGGTGCCGTACTCTTGTTTAGTGGGCTTGTGCAGGCTTATCACACCTTTTCGATAAATGCGTGGGGACAAAAGCTGTGGTATGTCTTAAGCGCGGTACTCTACATAATCGGCGGTTTATTCATCTTATTTAAGCCACTTGCAGGACTGATCACCATTACTATGCTGATGGTGTTGGTGATGATATTAAACGGACTGACACGAATCTTCTTTGGGCTCGCCAATCGCACCCTTCCAAGTAGTGGCCTCATAATTTTTAGTGGACTTCTGTCCGTCATCATAGGTGGTTACTTCTTCACGTTACTTGAAGACCCCGCTTTCTCCACTTCATTGCTGGGTACTTTCATTGGCATTTCTTTGCTAATTGAAGGAGTCAGTTTTGTCTTTTTAGGTATGAAGTTAAAACAGCTAAACAACTAACACTGGAAACGAGATTGCGAGAGGATTATAGCTTTACATGGCCTAGGTTAAGCTGGTCGAGTTACTTATGACATTGTAGTATTGAGTGAATACACATGACGCGGGATACCAGCCCAGATGGATGATAACCTATTAAGAAGGCTAGACTTTAATACACTAAAGCTGCTGAAAGTCCTTGGTGAAGAACGCAACACCAAACGCGCTGCCGACCGCATGTTTTTATCACAGCCTGCGGTCAGCAAGCAGCTTAAAAAGCTCAGAGAAGAATTTGCCGATGAGCTGTTTATCCGCAAGCAGTATGGATTAGAACCCACACCCTATTGTTTGGAACTGCTGGAAAAGCTACCTGCTCTGTTCGAGCTATTGGAAGATCTATTCTCTCGAAATCAACAATTCAATCCAGCGTTGTATACCGGTGACATTAGCATCGCCATCAATACCACTCTATACAGACCAGTATCCAGGCGCCTGTATCACCACCTTCGTCCTTTGCTGCCTAACGCTACGCTCAAAATCATCAACTGGGGGCAAGATACCGAGCACGATCTTAAGCTTGCACGCCTTCATATTGGCATCAATTACTTACCTCTAGATGTCTCCAAACAGGTGATACAGAAAAAACTGACTCATTGCTATTTCAAGCTAATTTGTCGAGACGGGCATCCAGTCCTTGAAACACAAAGAACCACACAAGATATTGGACAATATCCACTCGCATTGCTTCAGCTTCCTGACTTCAATAAGAAAGAAAACTTAATTGAAACCAAACTGCGAGAAGTTGGAATTACGCCGCAAGTCGGGCTTAGAGCGGACCAACTCAGTATCTGCCTACATGTCGTTGCTCAAACCGATTCGATCTTGCCTTGTGTCGACATTTTTGATGCTGATTTACCGCAAGGGACTCAGTTCTTCTCAGCTCATAAAGAACACCAACTAGGCAGTGATATTGGTGCCTTGATTCCAAGCAAACTCTCCAATGCGCCATTGGTGAAATGGTTATACAGCGAAGTTCGCACCGTATTTGAACAGCAGGAAAAGACTGAGCAAGAGCATTAATACCACAAACCCCACTGCGAACTAGTTTCCGTAACTAGCTCATTTACAGTGGGGCAAAAAGTATCAGCGTGGTTGTACGCTCAGTTAATTACCATAGTTAAACGTCGCTTTAGGAACCATCAAACTTTCCAGCTCGGTTCCCTTGTAGATAATACTTTGCGCAGTATTACCTGCAAGACCCGCTTGAGGCAGGTAATAGCGGACCACAAAGTAATAATCCTCCCCATCAACTACTGGCATCCAATAAGTCCCATTTTCTGGGTTGTCGCTTGAGAAAGTAATGGTGACATTTCCTTCATCGTCTGGCGTAGTATTGCCACCAGCCCATACTTGACGGTCGGACCCGCCTATCTTCGCTGGGTCCAGAGGTAAGCGCGTCTCATCAGAATAACGCGTCACCGACCAGAACTTACCCACCGCTTGGTCATGAGGCATGGTCAATACAAAATCTTCTGAACCATTCAACTGCTTACCTTCAGGCGTCATTGGAATTAGCTCATAATAAGCGTGCTCAGCAGGGAAGCCTAAGTGACCTAAATGAGTCAACAGCGAACGACGTCGCTCATCAGCAAGGTCATCAGCATGTCCTGGGTGCTCAAAACCGGATAAGTTATTCACCACCAAGCCAGATGTTCCTAGTTCGTGTACGTAATTGCGAACCTCATTAAGTCTTTGTTTATCAAAGCTGTCATCGGAAATAATGGTTTGCATATTACTGTGCGTTTGTGCCCAACCATCTGAAATCTCATCAGCAAACTCAATTACAGCATGAATATTGTTGCGATCTGGCAACGCAATCTCAGACTTCGGCGCAAGGTTGTTAACCTCAATCTGTTTACGCCAAACATCGGCAACACCACTATCGCGATACTCAAATGTCTGGACACGAATGAAAGAGAAAATAAGGTCGTCTTTCACCGTAATTGTATCGATATAATCGCCTTGTGGAATCGTATAGTCAGCGCCTTCTCGTACGATTAGATAAGTACCGCCAACTTCTGGTGTCACTTCGTGATAAACCGAGAAGTGCTCCGCATCCACCAAGTGCAGAGATGCGTAACGCTCTGATTCACGAGGGGGAACCGTCAACTCCACAGGACCTGCTGTTACATCCAGCATCGCTTTGCCATAAATATGGTCCAGTGCAGGGGTAATGACATCCCATGTGTGGTCTGCCAACCCTGGGAACTCAAAAGTATTCACTCCATTTTGCTCCATAAACGCGACCATATTTTCCATATGATGGTAGACACGTTGACCCGTAAGTTCTGCATCCGTAGGAGTGGTATCTGCGGCGCTGACTACAGAGCCGAAAGACAAGGATGCTACTAATAAAGAGAGTGTTGTTTTTTTCATCGTCGTACCTATAAAACCGTTTGTGATTGCCTTAGCAATTCATTGGATTGTCGTCTTGATGGGTGGCAAGAAAGCCAGAGTTAGAATTGGTAGTTGTATTCCACTCTAAAGTCCGTGCCTTGTAGCACTTCGCCAAAGTTCCAGAATGCTCGCAGGTTACTTCGGTTGTTCAACTGATAGCTCGCCGCAATTTCATGCTGCCAGCCATAAAAGTTGCTGAAAGACTCCACTCCACCAAGTTGAGTGGTGTACATCGGGTTGTAGTTCAGCCAGATATCATCGGTAATTTCGATTTTTGAGTAGAAACCCACTAGAGCAAAACTCGAGGGGATGGTGTAACCGATAGAACCGTCATAATCCGGGCTCGATTGAATCAAAGACGAATGAACATCCGCCACATTAATGCCAATTCCCGCTAGTGGATAAAACTGTACGGCGCCCATTTTTGGTAACGCTTGAATCAAGGAATAGGAAGCTGAGCCTAATTTGTTATCAAAGTCCCAGCTAAGATCAACTTGAGAGCCCAGCCCACTATTGATGTCGACATTAAAATGTCGATAGCGTAGTGAGTCGAAACTATCATCCCCCTTTAGCCCCAAGCTGTCTGCAGCAAACCCTTTCGCTTCTAGTACATGCATCGCCATGGTTGAGTCATTATTGGTATCGTAAGCCTGACCAAACTTAAAGTTGATGCCTTTATTGGTCACGCCCATACCCGCTTGCGAATACACAGCTAGTGGGTCAGACATATCCTGATATTCGTCTGCCGTTACTGAAACTGACGTTAAAGAAACCAATGCTGTTAAAATCGTCCAACTCAGCGGACTTTTTGCTGTTTGTAAATTCATAATTACTCTGATTTATTTCAAAAGCCCTCCTTAGCAAAAACAAATTATTGGACTTAATTACTTATTAAATTCAGGCAATTAATTCCAAGCAAACTCAGGCAAGCCATACCTTCACCTGACAGAATGAATAATAAAACAGAGTTAACTGGCGTCTGAAATGACTCATTAAACTTAAAATATTACCTAAAGTAATATCTCGGATTTAACCGTAGAATGGATAGGTAGATGCGGCGAATAATGTGCAGCGACACCAATGATGTCGCGCTTATTCGAGCATCTATAGATAATCAGGTAGGAAGAAAGTGGGTTACTGCATATTTTCAAAGTAAGCTAAAAATTCTCGAGTATCCTTTTGAAACAGCGGCAGCGCCATCGCGATTTGCTCGTCACTCCAGTTCCACCATGCCAGAGCCTCTAAGCGGGGGCCGAAGCTGTCATCATCAAAACGGGGACGAAGGACTCGCGCCGGATTACCGACCACAATTGAGTAAGCTGGGACATCTTTTGTGACTACGCTCCCCGCTCCAATAATCGAGCCGTTGCCTACGGTCACTCCGGGCAAAATGATCGCGCCGTGGCCAATCCAAACATCATGACCTATCACTACCTTGTCTTCTTCACGCCAACTGAACACTTCGTCATCCAATACCGATGGGTTATCTCCCAAACCGTATTTACCTGGGCGATAAGTGAAGTGGTGCAGAGTTGGCCTCCACCATGGATGATTGCTTGGATTGATGCGAACGGCGGCGGCGATAGACGTGAACTTTCCCACCTCGGTAAACATCAAATTGCAATCATTTTGGATATAACTGTAATCACCAACGGTGACGTTATTTAACACGCATCGCTGCGCAATCTCAGTCCAACGACCTAATTCGGTACGATGTAATTGGCTGCACGGCGATACGCTCGGCTCAGCAGAGAGAGTTGGTGATAGCGGCTGGTTCATAGTGGGATCTCCTGTCCGTCATGAAGAAGCTGAAAGCTGTCAGAAAAACACTGTGGATGTCGCTTGGCCCAAAGCAAAACGTTGTGACCTAAATGAATCAGGCCAATACGTTCAGGTTGACATTGCTCAGCGATGTACTGCACTTGGTAGATATCGTTATGGTTATTGCTAAGTCTTGTTTGTTCGCACTCGATAGGGGGAAAGCTGCAATCAGTGACAATCCAGTCCACTGTGCGCTGTTTAAGCCACTGCGTCGTCGCTTCTGGCAGCCCATTGGTATCGGTCAAGTAAGCAATGCAATGGCCATTCAGCTCAAAGGCATAGCCCACACAAGGTCTAGAGTGGTTGAGGGGAAGTGGCGTTACAGTGATATCTTGCCATATAAAGGATTGAAACGGCAGTGAGCGCTGCGAGAAATCCAACACGCCGGGGTGTTTGTACAAATCATCACACCCTTGCTCGTCCTCAGGTGCATGTACGGGAATGAGCGCCCCCTTCCCCCAGCGAAGATCAAACAAGCTGTGCACATGGTCCATATGAAAATGTGTTAACAGAATCTTATCGATCGACCCAGGTGGGAAACGATCCAGAAGATCGGGAGCATTGGCATCTAACAGCAGCTTACGACCATTGTGTTCAACATAAGCCGAGCTTTTCTCACGTCGCAGAGTTCTATCCAGCCTTGCTTCAGCACATATTTCACAGTCACAGCCCCAAACAGGCACCATAGCACTGTTCCCCGTGCCCAACATGACAAGCTTCATCACGACTTCCCTTCAAGTTGAAAACGAATGTGGCGGAACTGCTTTGCGCTCGATTGCACGTCACCGCTATTATCAATTGGGTAAAAACCCTCTTGTTTCGATAAGGTGAATTCGGTGGCGCGTTGTAATCTACGTTCAATCTCTTCGCGAGATTCGCGTCCTCGGTTTTGCAATCGAGTCCGCAATACGTCCAAATCTACATTGACTACAACAGGAACCAGATCTGACCCAAAGCACTGTTGCGCTTGAGCCAATTCCGCACGCGAGCCATTCAGCAAAACCGAAAAGCCTTTATCTAGCCACGCTTTCACCTCTAACCCCACACCGTAGCACAGCCCATGGGCCTGCCAACTCATAGCAAATAGTCCTTTTTGCTGTCTTGATAAATACTCTTGCTCACTAACGGCAACATGGTTTTCACCACCAGCACCAAAAGGACGCGTGATATAGCGATGAGCAACAATAATATCGTCAGGATGATCGGCGCGAATGGCGTCAATCAGGGTATCTTTGCCCGCACCTGAAGGGCCTATCACGTAGTAGAGCTTACCTTTGCGTTTGGTTGAGGCGTCGGCGTAGTCCGCCGTAGATGAAAAAGAAGCATCCGAAGATGCTTCTAATAATGTGTTATTAGTCATCGGCTAAAACACCTTTTTACCTTGTCGCCAAACACGAGCGACCAAAGGATGCCCATCCACTTGTTTTGCTAATACAAGGTCGGCACGCTTCCCTTCTGCAATAACACCGCGATCATTTAGGCTCAGTGCTTGCGCTGGATTCTTGGTGACCAGTTGAACAGCTTGCGGCAGCGTTAACGTGTTGCGCTCATCCCACGATAACTTGTAGATACCTTCTAACAGGCTCATTGGGTAATAGTCTGACGATAAAATGTCTAATACACCGTGAGAGGCCAGTTCGTGCGCAGCGACATTGCCTGAATGAGACCCTCCGCGAACCACATTGGGTGCGCCCATCAACACTTTCAGTCCAAGCTCATGAGAGCGTTTCGCCGCTTCCACTGTCGTAGGGAACTCTGCAATGACCATTCCTAAGTCTTTTGATTCTTGAACATGCGCCTTTGTCGCATCATCGTGACTCGCCATTGGAATGTTGTGTTCTCGGCACTGACGACAAATTTCATTGCGGTTTTGTGTCGACCAGCGCTCAGAGAGCTCTACTTGTTTCTTCTCAAACGCCGCCATCTCACTGTCCGTTAAGTTGTGCTTGCCTTGATAGTAAGTGCGATACTTTTCTACATCCACAAACTGGCGCTGACCCGGTGCATGGTCCATCAACGACACCAACTGGACTTCCGGTAAGTCGACATATTTCCCAAACATTCCGACTGTGCTTTCATGTGGTACTTCGCAGCGAAGGTGCAGTAGGTGCTCAGCACGAGTCAAGTTGCGTTTTTGGCTATCCACGACCGTATTGATGAACAGATCCAAGTTAGTTTGACGTTTCTCATCTCGAAAATCACCCAGCGCCACGGCATCTAGCACCGTGGTAATGCCTGAGCCAATCAATTGAGTATCATGCGCACTCATCGCAGAGAAAGGCGGCCAATCCACTTTTGGTCTCGGAGTAAAGTACTGCTCTAGGTTGTCGGTATGCAGTTCAATAAAGCCCGGCATGAGAAAGTCACCTTCTCCGTCATAGGCACCTGCCACCTGACTTTGTGAATCTGACATGCTAACGATTTTGCCGTCACGGAGCTCTAAAGAGCCTTTTACTACTTCGTTCTCAAGAACCAAATTTACATTGGTGATAATCATGCTGCTTTCTCCCGTTATGCGCATGCTGAGATGGAGGTTGCCTGAGCACTGCCCTGCTCGGCCTGTCGGGTGGCTTCGTTTTGTTTCTTCACGTCATACAAACGGTCAGCCACCTGATCTCGAGTCGCTTCATCGTGGAAAATTCCCACAATGGCGGCGCCGCGATCTTTCGCTTCTTGAATCAGATTCACCACAACTGCACTGTTGGTGGCATCTAACGACGCCGTAGGCTCATCCAACAGCAGAATGGGATAGTCGACGATAAAGCCTCGGGCGATATTCACCCGTTGCTGCTCACCACCAGAAAATGTGGCAGGCGCTAGATTCCAAAGGTGCTCTGGTACATTAAGACGAGTCAGCAGTGTTTTCGCTTTTTGCTCGGCTTGATGACGACATCCACCCATTTCTAACATCGGCTGCATCACGACTTCCAAAGCGCTAATACGAGGAATGACACGCAAAAATTGGCTAACCCAACCGATGGTATGTTTGCGAACATTGATGATTTCACGCGGCTGCGCCTTAGCAATATTGACCCAGCGCCCTTGATGCTCGACTTCGATGTTGCCTGTATCCACAAGGTAATTGGCGTAAAGTGCCCGTAGCAAAGTGGATTTCCCTGAACCGGAGCGGCCATTAAGCACCACACACTCGCCACTTGCGACGCTAAAACTAGCGTTGCTCAGCACATCCAAAGTAATGCCATTTTGGTTATGTAGAACAAAGGTTTTGCTTACATCGGAAACGATGATTTTTGTTTCAGTTGTCATGATAGTAATTCCTTTATTCAGCCATCAGTTCTGCAACACGGACGAAACCAGTAATTGGGTGTAAGGGTGCTGCGGATCATCAAGTACTTGGTCCGTCAGCCCAGTTTCTACCACTTCACTGCGACGCATCACCATCAGTCGATGAGCCAGTAAACGCGCCACCGCTAGGTCATGAGTGACAATAACGACAGCCAGTTCCAGTTCTGTGACAAGGCGACGTAATAGATCGAGGAGTTTTGCTTGCACCGAGACATCCAATCCACCTGTTGGCTCATCCATAAAAATCAGTTTTGGATGAGTCACCAAGTTGCGAGCAATCTGCAAGCGCTGCTGCATACCGCCGGAAAACGTGGTTGGCATGTCATCAATTCGGTCTTGAGGAATTTCTACATCAGTGAGCCACTTGGTTGATGCCGTTCGAATATCACCATAATGACGCTCGCCTACGGCCATTAAACGCTCACCAATATTACCGCCCGCAGAAACACGGACGCGCAATCCATCCATCGGATGCTGATGCACAACGCCCCACTCAGTGCGCAGTAATTGACGACGTTGACTTTCTGCCATCAAATAGAGGTCTTCGAGTTGAGTTACCTGATCTTCTCCGCGACCTCGGATGTAAAGCACCTCACCGCTGTCTGGCGTTTGGCGACCCGACAGTGATTTTAGTAAGGTACTTTTACCTGAACCTGACTCGCCCACGATGCCTAGCACTTCGCCGGGGTACAAATCAAACGAGACATTGGTAAAGCCTTTTCCTGGTGCGTAAAGTTTGGTGAGATTACGAACCGACAATAGTGGCTGCTCACTTACATCAAAGGTATTGGTGTCTAATGTTGGCTGTTTCACCGCTAACGTGCTCATGCGTGACTCTCCGTTTCCTTAGTATGGATGGTGTGTTTTTCGACTTGCTGAGAGCAGTAATCAGTGTCCGAACAAACAAACATATGATTGCCTTTGTCATCCATCACCACTTCATCTAGGAAGGTGTCCGTTGCGCCACAAATGGCACACGGCTCATCCCATTGTTGGATTTCAAATGGATGATCTTCAAAATCTAAACTCTTCACTTTTGTGAATGGCGGAATGGCATAGATTCGTTTTTCACGTCCTGCACCAAACAGCTGAAGCGCCGCCATTTTGTCCATTTTCGGGTTGTCAAACTTAGGGATCGGAGAAGGGTCCATGATATAGCGATCGTTGACGCAAACCGGATACGCGTAAGAGGTAGCAATATGACCAAATCGTGCGATGTCTTCATACAGTTTGACGTGCATGATTCCGTACTCTTCCAGCGCGTGCATTTTTCGCGTTTCCGTCTCTCGCGGTTCAATAAAGCGCAACGGCTCTGGAATCGGAACTTGATACACTAAGATCTGGTCTTTATCGAGAGTGATTTCCGGAATGCGGTGACGCGTTTGAATGATTGAGGCGTCTACCGTTTTCTCGGTGGTTTTCGCGCTTGCTACTGACTTGAAAAACTCTCGAATGGAAACCGCATTCGTCGTATCGTCGGCACCTTGGTCAATCACTTTTAGCGTGTCAGTTTGACCAATGATCGCTGCGGTAATCTGAACACCGCCGGTTCCCCAACCGTACGGCATCGGCATTTCACGACCACCAAATGGCACTTGATAACCAGGAATCGCAACCGCTTTGAGCAGAGCGCGACGAATCATACGTTTGGTTTGTTCATCAAGGTAACCGTAGTTGTAGCCAGTCACACCTTGCGCATGAGTGTTAGTTTGTACTTGGCTCATGACTGGCTCTCCTGTTGGTTCTGTTCACCCTGAGACTGAATGAATTCATCATGCTCTTTGTGCATCTTACGAAGCAGTTCTAACTCTGCTTGGAAATCCACGTAGTGAGGCAGTTTCAGGTGAGAAACGAAGCCTGCAGCTTCCACGTTATCTGAATGCGATAACACGAATTCTTCGTCTTGAGCTGGCCCATCAATGGCTTCATCGTAATCTGCCGCTTGCAGTGAGCGATCCACCAGCGCCATTGACATCGCTTTGCGCTCGGTGGAGCCAAACGTCAAACCATAACCGCGAGTCAGTTTGGCTTTTTCTGTTTTGCTACCAACAAAACCATTCACCATTTGGCACTCGGTTAACTCAACTTCACCGATATCAATAGCAAAGCCAAGCTCCTCTGGCACCAAACTTAAATCGCAGAAACCGATACGAATTTCGCCTGCAAATGGGTGATTTCGTCCATAGCCGCGCTGCGTTGAATAGCCGAGTGCCAGCAAGAATCCTTCATCACCGCGAACCAAGTTCTGTAATCGCGCACTGCGGTCACACGGATAGTTCACCGGATGCATAGTGATATCTTCTGGGGTTTGTTGGTTATCTTCTTCGGTCGTCATCAAGTCGAGATTTTCAAGAATGCTCATCACTTGAGGGCACACTTCCATCGCTTCAACATCTGAGGTGTCGACTCGCGGTGCTTCACCTTCAGCAATCAAACTAAAGTCCAGCAAACGATGGGTATAGTCATATGTCGGCCCCAATACTTGTCCACCAGGCAGATCTTTGTAGGTAGCAGAGATGCGGCGCTCAATGCGCATTTCACTGGTGTTCACAGCCTGTGAAACCGAAAGGCGCGGCAACGTGGTACGATAAGCACGCAACAAAAAGATAGCTTCTACTAGATCGCCGTTCGCTTGCTTGACAGCCAGTGCGGCCAATTCGCGGTCATAAATGCCACCTTCCGTCATCACGCGATCAACGCTGCCAGAGAGCTGCTCACTGATTTGTGCCACCGTCAATTCAGCCAATTCAGGATTACCACGACGCTTTTTAGCCTGCAGCTGATGCGCGTTGTTAATGGCTTTTTCGCCACCTTTTACTGCTACATACATGAGTTCACCTCAACAAGTGTGGTACGTGGTAAGCAGGCAATGCTCTCATCGTTTACCAAGATCAAATCAATACCAAGCGGAAAAGCGAAATGCTCTTGGCGTCCTTGTAAGAAGTGCTGAAATGCCTTAGAGGCCACACCAATATTCAACACCGATTGTGATTCGATTCCCGGTCCAGATAGCGTTAGCGTGAGGCCACCTTTAGATGGACTCGCGTCAGAGCCATTGGTTAAGCTGCCTAGCTCAACAATGACCGTCGTAGACTGATCTGGGTACTCTTCACAGCCAAGGCTAAATGTGACGTTATTCCAATCGAAGTCAGCCAAATCTTGTTCAGCAATCACAGCAAAACTGGCACTGTTTTGTCGCTCAGTTACGGGACTGCCACAGTGAAAGCGGATATTTTCACGAATAGCAGCGTCTTTTAAGTGTGACTCTGACAGCCATATCGGCGTCGCATTGTCGCTTAAGCTCAACAAGGCTTGTGTCGCTGCTTTATGCATCGCACCAAAACCTTCGCTCATCTCTAGAGTGACTATTTCACCCGGTTCAGACATCGCCTTAAGCAGCAATCTGAAGCACTGCTGGCTGTCGTGAACTGCATCTTTGAATGCAGTAGTAATTGTGGTCATTGTCGTTGCCTTACTTGGTTAATTCGTTAAACCAAACTTGTTCATGTTCCTTGAATCAATCTTCACCGCGTACCATGGTGAAAAAGTCCACCTTACTGGTCGCCACTTCTTTTGCTCTGAGTTGCTGCTGTTCTTGCTTCATCGCTGCCAAGGGTTCAATGACCATGCGCATTAGTTGTTCATGGTGCGATTGGGTCTGCAGTAGGCCATCAATAACGGCAGCTAGCTCTGCTTGCTCTTTATTGCGACCGCGCAAGTAGCTGTAGCCCATCTCCCCACTGTCCAATTTGACGACTGCTCGAGTGATCGTGGCATCGCCCATATTGAACTCACGACCGCTCCCCCCCATTCGAGCACGTACCTGTGCCAACCCTATCTCTGGTTGACGTACCATTTGATAACTCGCTTCAATCTTGGTTGAGTGCCACAGTTGCTCTAACACGCTCTGCTGACTTTGTGCCAATGTTGACATCCAGCTTGCTCTTTCGCTCACAGCAGTCATTTAATGCTCCATTACTATTTCAGTTGCGTCGGAACGGCTATTGGAGGTCGAAAACTCGGCCACCATGTCGGTCCCCTTGATAACGTTTTTGGTTTTGACTCTTAGAATTGGTGTGCTTGATGTAATTTGCAGCAGTCGGCACTCTTCACCTGTTGGCGTTTTGGCCCCTACTCGGGTCTCTTTGCGCTCCAGCTCTATATCAAGCCCACGTTTAATGAATTCGTGTAATGAACCACTTTGGTAATTCTTCAAAATGCTCCACCACTCTATATTGGCTAGGTAGTGATCAATGATGGTGCGAGGACACTCCTCGGTTTTTCGCAGTGTGCGGATATGGATGATCTTACTGCCCTCTACGACGCCAAGATTGGCGGCGATGTCCATAGGAGCGACAAACACTCGATGTTGAATGACTTCGCAGCGTGGCCTTGCCCCTTGTTCAATCAGATTCTTAGTAAAGTGCGCGCCCGAATGCACGTGATACTCACTAGGCTGCCTTATCACCATATTGCCTTTACCTTGATGACGTTGGACCATGCCAGTGTTAACGAGCTCATCAATAGCTCGACGAAGCGTGTGGCGATTGACATCAAAGCGCTGAGCAAGTTGTCCTTCTGGCGGCAGGTAGTCGCCCGGAACATAACGTTCACGAACTTCTTGTTCTAATACCGACGCAATGTCTAAGTAAACTGGCATGGTGATCCCCTAGCGAGTGAGTTATCTAGACATGTGCTCAACTTAAAAACAGCAATCCGCTTGCTGTTCATGTCACATGTGTTTTCTCTGATAACTGTACTTTGACGGGGAAAGATGAAAGTTACGTGTCGATTTGTTTGCAGAATTGCAACATTTCTAAGGCATGCACAACTTATCTAGACAAGAAAAAGGCTTTGAATTAATTGAAGTAATAGGGAACTTTTCTCCCTAAGTTGCAGACATATATACATCACGAATTCACAATATCTTGATACGTGATGTCGCAACTTTACGGCGCTAATTGAATAGTGCATCAAAACAAGCATGCATATATACTCTGCATCAACTTTTTAAACCTAGAAGAAATCATGAAGAACTATCTGACTACATTCTTAAAAGGAATGGCGATGGGTGCAGCAGACGTTGTACCTGGGGTATCGGGAGGTACGATCGCCTTTATTACAGGTATTTACGACACGCTTTTAGAAAGTATCCGTCGTATTAACCCAAGTATTTTTGGGATCTGGAAACGTGACGGATTCAAGGCTGCATTCGACCACATCAACGGCTTTTTCTTAATCGCGCTGTTTGGTGGCATCCTGACCTCTATCTTATCACTAGCGAAATTCATTTCTTGGGCACTAGAAACTCACCCAGTGCCAGTGTGGTCCTTCTTCTTCGGCCTTATCATGGTCTCCGTGTATCACATGATTAAGCAAGTCGAGCAAAAGACACTATCGCGTTTCGTGTTCTTATTACTTGGCGCCGTATTTGCCTACAGCATCACGGTATTGAAACCACTGCAAATGGATCCAACCAGCATCAACATCTTTTTCGCTGGCTGTATCGCAATTTGTGCCATGATTCTTCCAGGTATCTCAGGCAGCTTTATTCTATTGCTACTAGGTATGTACACGCCGGTATTGGGCGCAGTGAAGGGCCTACAAATCGATGTAATGGCGTTGTTTGCGATGGGTTGTTTGATTGGTCTATTGTCATTCTCTCATGTCCTATCATGGTTACTAAAACGCTACCGTGATTTCGCATTAGTGTTCCTGACTGGTCTAATGCTAGGTACATTACCAAAACTATGGCCATGGAAAGAAACCATCTCATGGCGCATCAACTCAAAGGGTGAGCAAGTGCCTCTTATTCAAGAGAACCTATCACCATTTAACTTTGAGTCTGTAACTGGCCAACCTTCGCAACTGGCTATCGCAATTGTTCTGATGCTGGCGGCAGTAGGTTTAGTGCTTGCACTAGAGAAGATCGCAGAAAGTAGCGACAAGTAACGATTACTTAAGTTTGAAACGACAAAAAGGGCTCACAATGGTGAGCCCTTTTTTTGATATTGGGGTCAGCGAACCTAGGAACTAGAACACAAAATTAAGCATGACGGTGTACATATTGGCATCGGTATCTGTACCAGGGTTACTTACAAATGGTCCAGTCTGTCCACCAAAGCTATTAAAAGTTTGCCACTCAGCATTCAATGAGACGTTGTATAACACGTCGTAACGTAACCCTAAGGTCCAACTATCCCCTGTTTTTCCATCATATCGATTATCGCCACCTTCACTATACGTTTGGCCATAAACGACATAAGGCGTGAATTTTTGAATACGATAAGCCGCGCTGCCGTACCAAGAAGAGGCCAAATCATTCTTTTGTCCTTCAGCCGTTAGCTTCAATTGCCCAAAATCATACTCTCCCCCTAATGAATAGAGCTTAATATTCTGGTCGGCGAGTAAGATCTCATTATACGGAGGCGGTAACTGAGGTTGCTTTATCGTTTGGTCAAAATTGGAATCGAGGTAGGCAAAGTTCACTCGGAAGTTATCGCCGATAAGCTGAGCATTGACACCCCACATATTCTTCGTCTCAAACTCTAGCGTTAAGCTCGGGTTAAATTCCACTTCATTATTGTCTTTAAAACCTACAAATGGTGTGAGAGACAATTGTAGCTCATCAGTAAGACTATGGTTCCAAGTAACACTCAGCCCGTTAAATGCAGTTACCCCTAAGATACTGTTGTACACTTCTTCGTTTGGCCTAGCTGTCGTGTATGCTTGACCAACATAATAATACTCAGATGCTAGAAAGACAGGCAGACGAAGTCGACCCGCACGCCCTTCAAAATCACCGATGGAATAACCAAGATACGCCCACTCCAGTTGAGGTTCGCTCCAGTTATCTTGTGGACGTTTTACCACCTGCACCGAAGCTTTAAATGGGGCATAGCCGATTCGGTTGGGTTTTGCTGATAACCAGGTGATAAGCGCATTGACATTGGCATCATCAATTTCTTTGGGCGGTCGGGCTTTGCCAGAAAACGAAAGACTTGCCCAGTAGGCATTCATTTGCGAGACATCTTTCCCTAGCAAGTATTGATAAAACTCAGAACGCTCAGATGAACTTTCAGGCCAATCGGATAGCTCTATCCGTTTCCCTTGCAACGATTTAGTCTTACCTCGATAAAGCATCCTAGCTTTGCTCCGACTTAATTCATCAAAATTGTCATTTAAGGTGAACACCGCATATTCATTCGCAGCAAAAGCTCTACTTTCAAATGATAAAGCTAACATCAAACCCAAGGCTATTATGGCGCTGCCACGAAAGAGCCCTATCCGTATGCCTATGTTTGTCAGTAAGTTTTGAGTCATTTTATTACACTCAGGCGAAATCCTTTCCTAAACTAACAAACAGATTAGTTCACCAAAAACGATGTTCAAGATTATTATCAAGGAATAGTGATATGAATTTGCTAAATAAGATGTCTATTAAGAGCAGGATCATACTACTAGCTATTTTACCTTTGACCGTTATCTTAATATTTTCCGCTTGGGAAGCGTTTAGAACTCAAAACAGTCTGCAACAAATGTCTGTTTTATCGAGTGAAGTGACCGCTCTAGGTTATATTTCCGGATATAGCACATCACTCCATAAATCTCGTCTAGAAAAGCTCGAAAACACATTTGATAGTAATAAAAATGTCATATTTAGCGAGCTAAATGAATGCTTAGACAAAATAGCCAACACCGTGAAGAGTATTTATTCTGCAGACGCACTCTCAATGGCAAATACTACTCTCGAAGAACTTCGAGACGCTCAAAGTGAATTGCAATCCGTCACGGAAATGGACGAACTGGAAGAATGGAGTTCATGGACTAATGACCTTATCAATCAACTGATCGCGCAATTAGAAAGCACTAAAGTCGATACCGGAACGATTAAATTGGAATCGCATTTAAATGCTTTATTTACCCTCGAGTGGATTCGTCTCTGGGCAACAGAAGAGAATTGGTTAATCCATATTGATATTGTCGAAGGACACGCCGAAGAGCATCATGATTCTCATGCAGCTCATGAACAACTCTCGACTTTATTTGAGCGCCAACAGTATCTTATAGAACGCTTCCTTAATATCAATGCCGATGCATCTCAAGTCAGTTTACTGCTAAAAACGTTTTCCGATGAGTCTTTTGTGGAGAGCATCCTTTTTAGGGACCGTGTACTAGATGAAAGCCAGCCGGAGCTGGCAACGCAAGAGATTACATCTGGTATTGCTGCTCTAGATAAGAGGCTAAAACTTATTCAGCAAGCGACCGATCAAATCAATGAACAGCTGACCAATGAAATGGCTCAAAGCATCAAAGACTTGGAACAGCGTCTTTGGTTAACCATTGGCCTCACTGTGTCAATTATGGCAGCGCTCTTCATTTTGAGTATAAACATCACTCGTCGAATCATCTTTTTCCTAAACAATACACTAGAAACATTTGAGCGGCTCGAGAATCAAGAGGAATCAGATACTCTAGCCTCAACCGAGGGACAAGATGAGTTCAGTCATTTTGGTAAGAAAATGAACAAGCTCATTCATGAAAGACGAGAAAATGAACACAGAATGCTAGCAGCCAAAGAGGAAGCAGAACGAGCCAACGTGGCGAAAAGCTCTTTCCTTGCCAATATGTCTCATGAGATAAGAACGCCTCTAAACGGCATTATCGGCATGTCTGGCATTCTCTCTGAATCTAATCTCGATCCGATTCAACGCGATTATCTCAACACCATCGACACCTCATCGCAGACCCTACTTATCTTGATCAATGACATCCTAGATATCTCTAAGATTGAGTCAGGTAACCTATTGATTTCTTTGCATAGCTCGAACTTGCGCGAGATCGCTTATGACACGATCGCGATCGTAATGTCAAAAGCGAAGGAAAAAGATCTCCAACTGCAGATCTGTTTCTCACCTCAGATGCCACATATGCTGATCATCGACGATCACCGTTTGCGTCAGATCTTGATGAACTTAATGTCGAATGCAGTGAAATTTACCAACAAAGGTCATGTAAGAATGGAGATCAACGTGACTGAGATCGATGAACAGCGCTGCAGTATTTACTTTGCCATTGTCGATACTGGTATAGGTATCGACAAAGATAAACAAGACTCAATTTTTAAACCATTTACGCAAGAAGACAGTTCTGTGACACGACAATACGGCGGTACGGGCTTGGGACTCGCTATTTCATCGCAATTAGTTGAGTTGATGGGAGGAAATATTGAAATTGACTCAGAAAAAGGTAAAGGAAGCCGATTCTTTTTCAAAATCGAATCTAGTATAAATCAAGCCACATCACCGCATATCAATGAATTGGACGGCAGCAATTTTGTTATCATCAGTAATGGACAAACTTATGCAGCACAAGTAAGCCAAGAACTGCATCAGTTTGGTTTAGATAATCTGTCTATATGCACTTCTTATGAGGAAGCCTCTCCAAACGATCGCTCTATTATTCTTTATTGTGCAAGCGAAGAGCATGATAGCGAGGCTGACTTGATTGATATTGCTAAGCGATCACCTGACAGCCCAATTGTGCTCGTACAGCCACAAAACTCTTCTTCCACTCACTACCCACAACTTATTTCTGGTTTAGTCACTTTCCCTCTGCTGGGCGCTCGGTTGATTGATACATTGAAACATGCACCAAGTCAGCATCAATCCTTGCAACAGCCCACTCCAAATACCCTTGAGATTGTGGGTGACGAGGCTGCTAATACAAACTCAGAAAATGCGCCTAAGTCGCTGCTTAACATAGTGAGCAACCCAGACAGCCAATCTATATTGCTGGTCGAAGACAACCTAGTGAATCAGAAGGTCGCGAGCCTGTTATTGAAGAAGTCTGGTTACGAAGTTGATATTGCCAATAATGGACAGGAAGCGTTGAATTTTCTTTGTGATGACTCTAACCACTACCACGTAATATTAATGGACTGCATGATGCCAGTAAAAGATGGCTTCACCGCTTCGCAAGAATTCAGGCTTTACGAGGAACAATACAACAAAGCACGAACGCCAATTATTGCTCTTACTGCTAGTGTGCTTGATGATGATATCCGTCGCTGTACCGAAAGCGGAATGGACGATTACGTATCAAAGCCCTTTAATAAAACCGTCTTGTTAGAAAAAATCAAAACTATTCGTGACAACGCTGACTAATCGTCGACAAAAAGTGGCTTTTTATAACGGCATTTTTTCAATAGAATCAGCGCAACGTTATTAATCTAGCAAGACATTATGAATAAGAGTCTCATTACTAATTTCATTACCCTAGCGCTACTCGCTGCTGGCTACCAACTCGACAACACCCTAGTGCTATATGCTGGCCTATTCGCCTTTTCAGGTGCGGTGACTAACTGGCTCGCCATTCATATGTTGTTCGAGAAAGTGCCAGGACTTTATGGCTCTGGTGTTATCCCAGCACGCTTTGAAGATTTTAAATTAGCGATAAAAAACTTAATGATGGAGCAGTTCTTTACCAATGAGAACATCGATCGCTTCCTCAATAAAGAAATGAGCTCAGGTATTCCACTGGATTTAGAACCAATATTAGAAAAGGTCGACTTTAACCCTGCTTTTGATTCGCTGGTTGAAGTGATCGCGAACTCTCAATTTGGTGGTATGTTGGCGATGCTTGGCGGCACCGAAGCATTGGAACCAATGAAACAGCCGTTCGTTGAAAAGATGCAGCAGTCGGTGATTGAAATCAGCCAAAGCGACTCAGTAAAACAAGCTCTGGTTGAACAACTCGAATCACCGAAGATGTTAAACGAAGTAAAAGGCAATGTTGAAGCGATTATCGACCAGCGACTCAGTGAATTAACACCAAAGCTGGTTAAAGAAATCGTTCAAAAGATGATAAAGGAGCACCTAGGCTGGCTTGTGGTTTGGGGCGGCGTATTTGGTGGGGTTATTGGTATTTTGTCCTCACTTTTTGTCTAGCACTTGTCGTGTTGACAATTACTATGCAGGGGCCAGCGTTATATTCGCTGGCTTTTTTGTATCTTACTCAATATAAATGGACATCTTTAATCAAAACTAGACATAAATAAACTTAGGTTCATAACTATTACCTATGTCACGTTACCTAAATGATGAAAATATTACTATATACATCAATAACTTCGGTAAATGGACCTACTAATAATGAAGAACCTCTCGTTCAAACTAAAACTCTATTCAATAGTCATAGCAATTATATTTACTACCATTGGCACCAGCTATTTTGCTGCTAATAGCTTTGTAGAATCCTATATTGAGCGCAGTGGTTCTTCTACAACACAAGAAAAGCTTACCCTCTTGAACCAAAGTGTTACCGACAAACTTAACTACAGTTTTCAACAAGCCAAGTCCCTTAATGTCAGCTTTATCGACGTAAAAGATATCGTCGAAAAAACCGAGTTTGATAACATCACTAAAATGTCTTCTGGTTTCGTTTTCGACAAATCCGGCATTGTGGAAGATGAGAATATTGTTGCGGCATTAGAGGCAGAATTAGCCAAAGCCAACGGACAGATCGTTGCAAACGAAATCGTCAAACAGGATGATAAGCTCCTACTGAATATAGTGGTACCCAATGCTCAAAGTAATGAAGTGACATTCTACCAACTCGATCTCAGCTTTATTACTCAACCGCTCGCAGAAACCAGCGGCAACGGTGACTACCTGACACTCAAAGATGGTGCTGGCAATGTCCTATTCTCCAATACGACTCCGGGTCAACATATCGAGTTTGACTCAACGATTCCTGTATTAAACGATACTTGGACATTGACCGCTTACTTAGATAGTGCTGTTACAGAGGCTAATGCCGCCACAATCAGTACGCAAATAACCCAAGCACTGCTCGTAGCTGCTGCTATCATTATTCCGTTGAGTATGATGATAATCGCCTTCTTACTAAAACCTATCACACTGCTTCAGAACGTGGTGAGAAACCTCGCAACAGGTAAAGGCGACCTTACTCAAAGACTTACGGTCGACTCTAACGATGAGTTTGGTAAAATTTCCCAAGACATCAATACCTTTATCGCTCAATTGCAGACTTTAGTGGGCAATGTTATTCAGTCTTGTAATGAAACCAGTCGTTCAATCCTACATATCGAGCAACAAGCTAAAGAAAATCAGGCTCTGTTCCAATCACACCAAAATGAAATGGACCAGATTGTTACCTCTATTCATGAAATGAGTGCCTCTTCCGATACAGTGGCCAATGATGCGCAACTAGCATCAAATAATACTGAAACGGCTAACCAAGCCAGCTCTGACTCGAAGCTGATTGTCGAAGAAGCTATCTCAAGTTTGCAGGCTCTGGTCGCAGAAGTGGAAAACACCTCACAAGCTGTTGTAGCTATGAGTGCCGATACACAGAAGATTGGTGACACACTTGAAGTAATCGGTGATATCGCAGAGCAAACCAACCTACTTGCACTTAACGCTGCAATCGAAGCTGCACGCGCAGGTGAACAAGGACGCGGATTTGCCGTCGTCGCTGATGAAGTGAGAGCTCTGGCTTCTCGCACTCGACAAAGCACATCTGAAATCAATGAAATGCTATCTAAGCTTCATGCTGGCAACGAAGCCGTTGTCGCCAATATGGACTCCACCAAGCATCGTTGTAAGCTGTATGAAGAACAAACCAGCGGAGTGACTAACTCTCTCGACTCCATGATGACCTTTACTGATGAGATCAATGGGCTCGTTGCTCAAATTGCATCGTCAGCGAAGGAGCAAAGTACGGTATCTGAAGAGATCAATAAGAACATGGTGACGATTCAAGATATGGTGCGCACATTGGTCCAAAATGGAGAGCTGGCAACACAAAATGCCAATGACTTAAAAGGCAGAAACCAAGAGCTTCTCACTACCGTTGAACAGTTCAAAGTGTAGCTCCAGCTCCATATATCGTTGCAAGCTCACTTCGGTGAGCTTTTTTAATGCTAGGACAAGTTTACGACAAGAAAAAAGCCAATCGCGAAAACAAGGCGATTGGCTATATAACGTGTGAACAAGAGGTGTTCACTAACAACGTCAGTTGGCTAGGTGACCCTTAAATCAGAGGGTCGAATCATTCTAGATTCATAAACGAGACAAATTCAAGCAACAATTGCCATTTATATCAGCAATTTATGTACTATTGGATTTACATCACAGCTCAACTTATCGCCAACCCAAGTTAATTACCACTTTATAGTTAAAACCGTGTTGCTCTCATCCCAACCTAAGGTAGGTCAATTCCTACTCGTAATCAGTTTGTCACCTCGAATCACTTAACAATCAATGTCATACTAGACACATCTTTCCTTGCCGCCTATGTGAATCATGAAAGACAAAATTAACTTGGTAACATTACCCAAAGGTCACCCTTGTCAGGTCGTCGATTGCCGTATGGAGTCAGAAGAAGTCTTCTTGGAACCACATCGTCACGACTATTTTGAAGTCATTTGGTGTTTGGATGACTCCGGCTCTCAACGTATCGATTTTGTCGATTATCAGAGTGTAAAAGGGCGGTTTTTTACAATCGCCCCAGGGCAAGTTCATGAGTCAAACTCACTAGGTAGTAACGTCAAAATGCTCATTTTCTCGACCGATTTTTTCGAAAATCGCTACCGCCATCAATTGATGTTTGACGCAATATTTTCTGCTCACCAAAATCAGCATCCTTATATCGATACTCAGGGTAGAGGAGCAACGCAACTTGGTGCCGTTTTCGATTTGCTGCTGGAAGAGTATCAACGTGAAGACACCGATTGGGATTTGATCGAATCCTTGCTTACTTGTTTTTTGCGCTATCTTGTTCGCTTTTCGGTGGACAAAACCGAAGCAATTACTGTGCGGGATGAACGAATTTCACAGGTGATAACGCTTATCGAAACCCACTATCAGAGCGAACGAAACGTGGCGTTTTATGCCGATAAACTTTCCATTACCAGTAAGCGCCTTAATGAGCTAAGTAAAGCACACCTAGGTAAAACCATTACCAAGTTGCTTCATGATAGAGTACTTCTGGAAGCGAACCGTGAACTTATCTTTTCGACGAAAACCGTTAAAGCCATAGCACTGCAACTTGGGTTTGAAGACCCCGCTTATTTTGGCAGATTTTACCGTACGAACATGGGTGAATCTCCGGCTGAATTTCGAAGAAGAACGTCCAAATAGTGCCAGATTAAAGGCAGATAATCCCTTTTTAATGTCGAGTTTCGTAACGATAATACCATTATCTCTGTTCATCAATTTATAGGTATTGTCGTTTCCAATGAGCATAAACCTCAAGTCCGATCCAATCCAGAAATCGTTCATTCAGTATCTTCTACCAGCGCTATCAGGCATGGTCATTAAGTCCATTTTCATTATGGGTGACGCTTGGTTTGTGGGGAAAGGTGTCGGCGCTGAAGGTCTTGGTGCTATCTCTTTGACGATTCCTGCCTTTTCCTTGTTCACTGCGATTGCAATGATGATAGGTATCGGTGGTGCAGCGCTTATGTCGATTGAATTTGGAAAGGGCAATCTAAGTGTTGGCCAAACGCTGTTTAGTCAGGCGATGCTTGCCACAGCAATTATCTCGACCATTGCTGTATCAATCGCACTCTTTTGCCTAGACGATATTATCCGCTTGATGGGCGCTACTGGATACATGGCACAACTAGCGCATGACTATTTGGGTGTGATGCTCAAGTTCTTTGTTCTTTATGCTCTTGCTTGGGTTATGTCTTGCTTTATACGTAATGATACCAACCCAAAACTCGCTATGTACGCCATGTCAGCAGGCGCAGTCACCAACTTGGTCTTGGACTACTTCTTTGTGCTTCAGTTTGGCTGGGGGATGAAGGGAGCGGCATACGCGACTGCGATTTCTCAAGCGGTCATAGCACTGATTCTTCTCAGCCACTTTTGGCAAGCTAAAGGTCAGCTAAGGCTGACCTTACAAGGGCTTGGTCTGGATAAGGTAGGACAGATCCTAAAGATAGGCACCCCCACTTTCTTTATTGAGATCACCTCTGCGCTGACGATACTCTTATTCAACTACGTACTGCTTAGCCAATTTGGGGAGAGCTACATCATCGCTTACGGCTTAACCGCAAATGTGGGTGTATTTGCGTTATTTGTTATCGTTGGCATTAATCAGGCGTGTCAGCCTATTATCAGTTTTAACCATGGTGCTAACTTGCCAGAACGAGTGAAAGCTACGCTCAAACTTGGGCTTGTTACGTCAATTGGAAGTGGCTTACTATTTCTCGCAGTGATCGGATTGTTCTCAGAGACAGTCGCACGTTTCTACCTTGGCGATAATATCGAGCTCGTTGAACTATCAGCGACTGCGCTACTGTTTTTCTTTTATGCGACACCGCTAATGGGACTAAACCTTGTCGTCGCCAACCTGTTTCAGGCCATTGCAAAACCCAATCAGGCAACCATAATCTCTCTTGCTCGTGGGTTTGTATTTGTTGCACTAGGCGTCATTATCCTGCCAAGCTTGTTCCCTATTAATGGCATTTGGGCGAGTATTCTATTTGCAGAGGCCATGACAGCTATCATCAGTTTGGGACTGTTACTAACTTTTATAAAGTCACAGAAAATGGCGGCGATTCGTACTTAAATAAAGTGGGAGTCGCCACTTTTGTCGACTCTCAGTGACCGAGGTTTAGCTCAGACAGGTAGGAGAGCAGCTTTTCCCGAAGCCATATATTGGCTTTGCTGCTCTGCTCTCGACTATGAGCGACCAACTTAAAGTCGACAGGGATCGGGCGAAACGGTGCTTCGATAATCTGAATATCAAAACGCTCCGCAAACAAAGTAGCCACGCTACGGCTCATCATTCCAATGCTCTCACTACTTGCCACTAATGCCATCAACACCAAAAGAGAATCGCTTTCTGCAGCTACCTTTCTCCCTCTAATATTCTCCTCAGTAAAATAGTCCGCTAAGAAGGCGTTTTCTCGTCTGAGCTTAAGAGTGATGTGCTTCTCCTGATAGTACTGCTCAACCGTGATATTGCCACTGATTCGTGGATGTGATTTGCTGGCGATCAAACAGATTTGGTCAGTAAAGAACGGCTGTGAAAAACACAGCGAAGGTGTACGTTTGGCAAAGTCTATCGCTAGGTCTGCTTGACGTAAATTGAGCTTATCGAGCAACTCCTCTTCGGTCGCTAAGGTAGGATGAAGTACGATCTCACGTTCTCCCAAGGTTTCATCCGCTTCAATTTTCGGTAATAGCATCAGCATCACTGGTTCTGACGTGTAAACGGCAAAACGCCTTTTACCTTGCACACTGAAATCTTTAACACCATCAATGGTGCTCTCTATGGTTTCCAGAGCTGGCTCAATATGGCGAGCTAATTCGTGAGCTAAATGCGTCGGCGCAATGCCTCGACCATCGCGAACAAAAAGCTGCTCACCGAGTTGAGCTTGAAGTCGCTTTAAAGCCCCACTGACACCAGGTTGGGTCAAGTTAAGTACCTCTGCCGCCACGGTTATCGACTGATAACGATATACGGTCACGAACACGCGCATCAGGTTAAGATCAAAATCAGAGGCATTCATAAACATCACCATTAGTTATGTATTAACTAAATTAAATTGCATATTTAGTTATGAGTCAAGCCGCTATATTGACCTTAATTCCTGTTCTAACCGTGTGAGGTCAATTATGTACCGCAAACTTGTGCCATCTACTATCACCATTGCGATTCTTGCATCATTCAACGCTAGTGCTGATTACGTTGGCCTAGAAGACTATCAAGGCAAACCTGCGACTAGTCATACTATTGAAGCTAACCAAGCGTTAGCCGCCACTCTTCCTTGGGAAGATACTTCTGCTTTTCAACGCACGCAAAAGGGGCTGATTGCTGAATTTGGTAATCATGCTGCAGGTGAGCTGAAAAATCGCTTCGAATTTATGGCTGAAATGTCAGTCGAAGACATCCCACCGACGGTAAATCCATCGATCTGGCGCCAAGGTATGTTGAACTACGCTGCTGGTGGACTGTACGAAGTGACCGATGGCATTTACCAAATTCGTGGTGCCGACCTGTCTAATATGACCATCTATCGCACTGACAACGGCTACGTTATTCATGATCCATTGCTATCACGCGAAGCCGCTGAAGCATCTTGGGACTTTGCCAAGCAACACCTTCCAAAGATCAATGGCGAGCACAAAATCACCGGCATGATCTATTCGCACATGCACGCTGACCACTTTGGTGGCTCAAGAGGCATTGTTGAATCTGGAGATTTTGCTGACAATGCAAAGATTTATGCGCCAAAAGACTTTATCAAAGAGCTAGCAGATGAGAATGTCATCGCCGGCACAGCAATGGGACGCAGAGCAAATTACCAATACGGTACGACACTGTTGAACGATGCGAAAGGGATCGTTGATAACGCGTTAGGTCTTGGCACATCGCGCGGTGAAGTGACCTTAGTAGCTCCAACAACAGAAATCCAAGAACGCGAAAAAGTTATCACCATTGACGGCCTAGAATTCCACGCTATCAATATGCCGGGCGCGGAGGCACCAGCTGAAATCGTCTTATATGTTCCGCAGTATCGCTCCCTTAATACCGCAGAGCTAACCTATGATGGTATGCACAATATCTACACCTTCCGCGGTGCAAAAGTACGTGATTCCTTGGTTTGGACTAAGTATTTAACCGAGCTGAAGCTACGCTATGTTGATTCTGGCTTAGTCGATAACATTCACGCCGCGCACTCAGCTCCGGTTTGGAACGATCCAAACACGGAAGGTAACGAGATTTCCGCTTATATGGCGTTGCAACGCGACAACTATGGTTTCATCCACAACCAAGCAATGCGTCTTGCTAACCACGGCGTCACCATCCATGATGTGGGCAGAGAAATTGAACGCCTAGTACCAGAATCACAAAAGCAAACCTGGCACACCAATGGGTATCATGGCTCTTATAGCCACAACGCGCGAGCTGTTGTGAACTTATATCTTGGTTATCATGATATGAACCCCGTAAATACCAACCCACTAAAATCTAAAGAGAAATCTTGTGTATACGTAGAAGCAGCAGGTGCAGACACTCTATATCAAGCAGGACTGGCACATTTCAACAATGGTCAGTATCAAGAGGCGTCCCAACTGCTCAATGACTTAGTGCAGTGTGACCCGAATAACATTGACTATCGCTTTGCACTAGCAGACAGCTTTGAGCAACAAGGCTACCAATCAGAAACTATGGCATGGCGTAACTCCTACTTACAAGGTGCAGTGGAGCTAAGAACTGGCGAGATATCACCTTCAATCAAGCTGGCATCAGCTGACGTAATTGCTAATACTCCTACAGGCATGTTCCTTGATTTTATTGCAGTTAAACTCAACGCAGAAAAAGCAGAACAAGCTGAATTGGACTTTAGTTTCGGTTTATATCACCCAGATGTGGCAGAGCGTTACTACGGTGAAGTGTCTAATGCCAACATGAGTAACATCGAAGTGGACACTCTACCGAAAACTGATGTTGAGCTCATCGTACACAAAGCAGATTTAACACGAATTGCATTGGGTCAAACGACATTAGAAGCTTTGTTGAAGTCGGGACAAGCAGGAATCAAAGGGGATGGCGAGTTAATCGGAAAACTTGCTGCCACCTTGGACGAATTTGACGGAATGTTTGAAATACTTCCGATGCCAACCAAATAGACACATAAGCCCAGAGCTAAGCTCTGGGCTTATTTTATTCCATCTAAAACACACTATTTAAAACACACGTCAGCCCAACGCGCTAACCCTGCCGTTACCGAACCAAAGTAGTTGCCAGATACTACAGGGATGTTAGGTAGCACTTCTTGAACCGCATTGCGTAATACTGAAGAGCGTGCTGATCCGCCAGTCATATAAATGACATCAGGTGAGGTCGCAGATTGCTCTACTGCTTCTTTGACTAACGCCTGGATTTTTCTGGTCGGGTTATCAATGGCTTCTGCCATTTGAGCATGGCTGATATCAATGCCAACTTGTTCAGAGAACAAATCAATCATAGCGCGATATTCTGCTGAAGATTCAAGTGCGATTTTTGCTTTCTCAGCTTCGCGAATAACGGCATAACCTAACGTGTCTTTGTGCAGTGTGACCAGTCTCAATACTTTGTCTTGTTCAATGGCTTCTTTAGCAAGAAGTTGTAGCTCTTTTAAATTGTCATGAGCGTAGAACTTACGTTGAGCTTGAACATCATTAATCGCTATAGGGTTCCAAAATTGCGTCACAGGAATGTCTAACCCTGAGTGGCGCTTAGTCCCCATTCCGAATGCATGCATAAAGCGGCGAAAAGCGATGTAAATGTCCAGATCGTTTCCGCCTACAAGTTGGCCGGTATGGGCGATGAGTGAAGAGTCTCTATCTGCTTTCCCCACCCAACTTGGCCCCATTTGAATAAATGAGCAGTCCGTCGTACCACCACCGATATCGACCACCAGCACATTTTTATCTTCAGTTAACGATGACTCGTACTCAAGCCCTGCAGCTACAGGTTCAAACTGAAACTCGACATCTTTAAAGCCCGCACGCGTTGCCGCTCGCGATAAAATACCTTCCGCCTGACGGTTAGAGGCATCACCGCCACGACCTAAAAAGTTAACAGGCCTACCAATAACCGTTTGGCTGATGCTTTGTCCCAAGTGCAATTCCGCCTGACGTTTTACATTGCTCATCATGGCGCAAACCAAATCTTCAAAAAATGATAGCTGCATATCTCGAAGCCCCATCGCGCCCAAGAAAGATTTCGGCGACTTAATGTAATAGACGTCTTTAGGGTCTTCGAGGTACAGATCCAGCGCTGCTTCACCAAACAGTACATCCGTAGGAATAACTTCAATCCCTTCTTCTCGATTGAGCTTTACCGCACGTCGAAGCACGGCTTCACCTACTTCGTTGGAAGGTCGAATATCCAAGCAACGAAACAAGTACTCAGACACAGTTTCAGCCGTCGGAGCACAAAGCGTTGAGGGGATATAACAGTTATCACCCACCAGTGGGATCTGCTCGATGGCGTTATTTACAAGATGAGCGACAGAACAGTTCGCGGTTCCGTAGTCAAAACCAATGGCCATGGGTTACCTCAACATAAGAAAAAGGGCGGCAAAGAATAGCAGCCTCACAATGAAGTTCAAGGGGCAGAACCTTAAACCCTACACATGTAGACAGGTCAAAAGAAATTTTGCGCTACACTGTAGACATCGTTTTTACAGTGTAAAGCAGAATAAAGGTTGTGTGATGCATGAACCGCCGTTCACTTTAGAGCGCTTCGAACCTAAACACGCTAAGCAAATCGTGACGCTTTGGCGCCGCGCTTTCGTGCAGGCGTTAGGCATAGAGCCTATTCATTCTGTTGAATCTCAGTTGTATTTTTTAACCAATATTTTGCCGCACAGTCATGACATCTGGGTGGTACTCACTCTAGAATCGAAACAACCCGTAGCGTTTATGGCAATTGATCGGAATGAAATTAACCAACTGTATGTCGCACCTGAGTTTCAGAGAAAAGGCATCGGACGTTTGTTAGTCGAAGAAGCACAAGCTCGCAGCGGAGGGGAATTGTCACTGAGAACATTTCAAATCAATCACAACGCGATCGAGTTTTATCGTCGACTTGGATTTACCGAACACGAAGGTAATAGCGATAACGAAGAAGGGCTAGAAGATATAGTATTTCGTTGGGAGCAGGAGCAATAATTCACAACGTTCGTTACTATGCTTTGACTTGAACAAATTTACTGTAAGTACTGACCTTACCGTTTATGTACTCTACACCATCGTGAATATTCTGCTCAGAACTACCTGCGATTTGATATTCAACGATGAACTCGCCGCTGATCACTTTAATAAACAGTAACCCATCAATGACTTTCCACAAACCCGATAACGACCTGCCGCCAAACATATCACGCTCAACTAAACTACCATTAGGACGTAGCTCAATAAGCGAACTAAAGCCATCTTGGTTAACCTTGACCCATGATTGTTGATGTACTTCAAAGCTTAGGATTTTCCTACGTTTTTTCATCCACAGTTTGAAATCTCGCTGCTGTTGCTCAGTCAAAACGGGAAGATCTTCCATTTCTAGCAACGTATTCTGTGTTTGATGCCAAAATAATTGGAGATGCAGAAGTTTCATAGCAGGCTTAGTGTCGAAAATGGAGGGCTAACTCTGAGGTAATCAACGAGGGATGTCAATAGATGAAAAAAGACGCAGCTTGGAGGGAAATCGCTGCGTCTTACTTCAGGAGCTCATATTAACCAATGTTTGCCAACTAGCTAAACAGCAGAGGTACCTCCACGCTCTGACAAACATGGTTTAATCGTTGCTTGGCTATCTCAATATTTTCGCGCCAGTTATCATCTTGCGCCCACATTTCAATCACCATTGGTACAACACAATCGGTACGTTTAAGTGTCTCGATAATCGCCTCAAAATCCACTTCACCATCACCAATCACCAAATCCCTAAACTGACCTTGGTAATCGTTGGTAACTTTATAAGTGTCTTTAAGGTGAATTTGCACAATGTGCGGCATACTCAAGGCCAGTTCCGTCGATACGTCATAATTCCAACCTGAGATATTACCCACGTCAGGATAGGCCGTGAAAAATGGCGAGTTTACTTCACGATTAAGCACTTCAAATTTGCTTAATGAGTTGAGGTAACAGGTATCCATTATCTCGACCGCTAGCATCACACCAGCTCGCTCTGCCATTTTTGCAGCTTGCTTCATCCCTTGGATAAAGTTCTGGTGCGTCTCTTGGTTAGCTGGCTCATAATAAACATCATAGCCCGCGAGCTGGATGGTTCGGATACCCAATTTAAACGCCAACGTAATCGCTTTTTCCATATGTAGGTGTGCTTGTTGACGTACTTGTGGATCCAAAGAGCCATAAGGGTACTTGCGGTGAGCACTAAGACACATTGATTGCAAAGGGATCTCGTAGCGTTCGCATAACCTTTTCAGATCGTAAATGGTCTCGTCATCCCAATCTAAGCGGCTTCTTCTTTCATCCGATTCATCGACGGAAATTTCTAAGAAATCGAAACCGAGCAGCTTGGTTTGTTGCAGTTTTTCTTCCCACGACAGTTCATTAGGCAACGCCTTTTCATACAGTCCCATCCGCGGTCTATCTAGCATCTGAAACATAGTGGCTCCTTAGTTCCAGAAACGGTCAATTTGCGCACGCAGTGCTTCTGCGGTCGCTTTTCCGTTCTCGCCCGCGAGTGCACGACCTGCGATAAACGTTTTTGCCTTAATGCCTTCAAATAAGTACAAATCTTCTGGCACGATACCACCTGTAATGGATAGCTCGATGCCTAAGTCCGACAATTGACGCATTTTAACTAAGTCTTCTTCAGTCCAACCAACACCCGCAAGTTCTGCATCGCGAGAGCGGTGATAGATGGCTTGCTTGATACCTAGATCTACCCATGCTTGCGCATCTTCCATGGTCCAGTTGCCGTAAATTTCAATTTGAATTTCACCGTTAAACTCATCAGCAACTTTCTTACATGCGCCTATGGTTGCAATATGAGCGGCAGCTGACACCGTGATCCAGTCTGCACCAGCTTCAAATGCCATTTTAGAAAGAATTGCACCACCATCAGTAGTTTTCATGTCGCAAACAAGTACATGCTCAGGGTGGTTCGCTCTTAGTGTTTTTACTGCATTCATTCCTTCTGCAAACGCGAGAATGGTGCCTACTTCAATCACATCCACAAAGCTCTCTACATTGTTTGCTACTTCAATCGCTGCAGATAGATTGGTTTGATCTAGAGCGATTTGAATCATTGGTTTAGTCATCTTACTTATCCTTTAATTTTTTCACGTATTAAACGGGCAAGGCCGTCTTCGTTGTTATTCGTTTTGCAGGTGATTTTGGCGCTTTGTTTTACCATCTCATCGGCATTTTTCATGGCGATGCCAAGCCCGGCATACTCAAGCATGGAAATGTCATTGTGGTTGTCACCAGCAGCAATGACATGATGTGCTTCGTAGCCAAGTCCTTTGACATAATCAGCCAATCGTTTACCTTTGCTATTCCCTTGAGCGGCAAAATCAATACGATTGGACCAAGAGCGCTCACCATTAAAATTGCGCTTTATCCAAGAGTGTTCTGAGAGACGCTGAACCGAACTCGGCGCGCCCTCCACCACAAATTTCCACACATAATCAGTCTGTTGTGCCAATTGGCTGAACGAATCTATCTTGCGTATTTGTGGCTGATGCTGCTTCGGAAATTGCATTGCCCAAGACTCCAGCGCTTGCATATAAGCAATAGGATTGGCTCGGCTGTACGTCATCTCATGCGTTACGTACATCACCATTTTCATTTGAAATTCAGTGGCTAGTTCAATGAACTTCAACGCATTGTCTTTATCGATAGCGTTATGCTCTACTACCTCATCTCGTTGGTAGTCATACACATAGGTACCGTTGCAACATATGATTGGCGTCGTCAGCTCTAGCTCATCGTAGAAAGGCTTTGCTGCGGTATGATGTCGGCCAGTAACAATGACGACATGACATTGCGTTCGAGCCATGTGGATAGCAGATTTCACCTCCGGGTGAATCGTGTGGTCATCCGTTAATACCGTGCCATCTAAATCAAGAGCTAGTACTTTATACATAGGCTTACCTCTGGCCGTAATAGGCGTTCTCACCATGCTTACGCAAGTAATGCTTGTCTGACAGTTCTGGTTGAATCTTGATACCGCTATTGAGAGAACGTGTCGCTAATGCCATCGCCGAGATTTCTTCAAGCACGACAGCGTTGTGAACCGCATCGTGACCATCTTTGCCCCAAGAAAATGGCGCGTGTCCAGCTACAATCACACTTGGAATCGACATCGGTTTGATATTGCGTTGGTTAAATTCCTCCACTATCACCAAACCAGTATTGCGCTCGTACTCCCCTGCGATCTCCGCTTTAGTTAGCTTACGCGTACAAGGAATGTCGCCGTAAAAATAGTCTGCATGGGTCGTACCCAGTGACGGGATATCAATGCCCGCTTGAGCCCAAATAGTAGCGCTGCGTGAGTGGGTATGAACGATGCCACCAATTTCCGGAAACGCTTTATAGAGTTCAACATGCGTATCGGTATCACTGGATGGATTTAGCGACCCTTCCACTCGGTTGCCATCAAGATCAATCACTACGATGTCATCCACCTTCATGTCATCGTATTCAACGCCAGATGGTTTAATCGCAATGACGCCACGTTCGCGGTCAATTTCAGAGACATTGCCCCAAGTAAACGTCACTAGTCCATATTTTGGTAATGCGAGATTGGCAGCGAGAACTCGTTGTTTTAGTGCTTGATACATAACGCCTCCGTTAAGCCATCTCAGCGGCTAAGGCTTCATCGATAACGCGGTAGATGTCTTCTTTTGATTGGCAGCGGCGCAATTTATCGAGATCAACGCCCGTTTCACTGTCTTCATCATCGAGTACCTGGGTAACTTCCATTAAGCCTTCCATATGCTCATCAGACGAACTACCCGCTAAAGTAATCAACACATCGACAGGCTCATCTTCACCTTCGAAATAGACTGGCGTGTTCAGAGTCACTAGTGCAAACGCGGTTTTAATCACACCGTCTTCTGGTCTCGCATGAGGAAGTGCAAGATTCGGAGCGATACAGATGTAAGGACCTAATTTTTCTACACTACTGATGATGGCCTCATGGTAAGAGGGCTTGATAGCGCCAGAGGCAATAAGCATGTCGGTACCAATGGTAATCGCTTCACGCCAATCACCCGCATGAGCGTGCAATTTGATAGAGTTGTTTTCGATTAGGGATTGCTTCAGAGCCATGATTTATCTCCTTCATCGGGCCAGCCATTACGCTGGCCCTTTTTGGTGTGTCGTTATTATTTTTGTGTTGCGAAGTTGGTGTTTATGATGTCGAGTAGCTCATCACCAAATGAATTTGGGTTAAGCATGTTTTGTACACCCAGCACAAACTTGCCATCGCCTGGATCCATCTCAGCAGAAAGGTGCTTAGATGACACGATGATGTCGGTAGATGCGAGTTTCGATTTGTAGTCAGACACGGCACATGAATCCATCACGTGGGGTATGCCTTTCTTCTCAAGATACTTACCAATCTTCATCTTCATCATCATTGATGAACCTTGACCGTTACCGCACACAGCAAGGATGCTTACTGGACGTACACCGTCGCTGGCTTCTACCGCTTTAGCTACAGCTTCAATCACTTCTGGTTCTTCTGTAACCGTTACCGTACCTTGAGCATCTTCTTCTGCACGCAATGCACGTGATGCGTAGAACATGTACACACCAGATAGCGCGACAAGAACGAAGAAGAACAAGTTAGATGCAGATAGACCTTGCATGATTGGTGGGAAAATTAACGCCCAGTCCGCCATACCCATCCAGCCGCTGAACTCAGTGCCTTGTTGGGTGAATAAGTGGATAGCCCAAGCCGAACCCACAACTTCGATGATGCCCATTACGAAACAGATCTTCATTACCGCTTTCCAGCCACCAAAGTGGTTAGCAAACACACCGATCGTTGCGTTAGAGAAGAACATTGGAATGAATCCAGGAATGATCATGATTGGCGCATCAAACGCTAACATCGCAAGAACCGCGACGAACTGACCAATCGCACCCCACATGAAACCAAATACCATTGCGTTTGGAGAGAATGCGTAGATAGCCGCACAGTCAATTGCCAATACCGCGTTTGGAATTACTCGCTCAGAAATACCTTTGAAAGCTTCTGACAGCTCAGCGACAAACATACGAACACCGGCAACAATAACCTGAATCGCTACCGCAAACTTAAGACCAGTCTCAAGGATGTAGATTGTCCAGTGCGTGCTTCCAGCCATGGTTTGTAGGTTATCGAGGCCAAATGAAAGAAGGATAATACCGAAGAAAACCGTCATCACGATCGCTGTTGCCGCGATGCTATCGTGGAATATGTGCAACCATTTAGGCAGTTCTAATTGGTCAACGCTATCATTTTTGTCACCCAGTTTTGGTGCCACTTTGGTAGCAATCCAAGAAGCAACCTGTTGTTGGTGACCAATTGAGAACCCAGCGCCACCGGTGACGGCTTCTGTTGGCTTAAACATGATATTGGCGGAGATACCCCAATACAGCGCCATCAGAATTGCTGAATAGATGATCGTTTCCCACATACTAGCACCAAGCACGAAGTAGAATACTGCGATCAAACCCGCTTGTTGGAACATGATATGTCCAGTAAGCATGATGGTTCGAATACCGGTATAGCGGCGGAAAAGAACTAGTAGAATGTTGATGCCGAGTGCTAAAAGAACGGCATAGCCTACCCATGAGTAGTTATCACCCATCGTCTCCATAGTAGCCATCATTGATGTGTATGGGTCAATGACCGAACCGGTGAGTCCGTGGAACTCAGAGAGTTTTTCAATTACGGGTTTGAAACCTGCGACTAAGGTTCCCGCCCCGACTTGTACCAGCATAAAGCCGACAATAGTTTTGATTGTACCTTTGATGATGGTGGTGCCGTCACGTCTGAGTAGCCAGTAACCAATACAAGTTACCAGACCCAGTAGCAGCGGCGCTTTGGTCATTACTTGACTGTAAAATATGTAGAAGATGTCGTATAGAAACTCCATATTCTTGCCCCTTGGTAATGTTTTATATTTATGTGTAGGTCAGAGATTGTCCGTGTCGTTCACTGATGTTCTGTTCAGTAGTTGCTCACAACACAAACATTACCAATCATAAGTAATCATTCAATGCTCATTTATGATTATTTTGATTTTTATCAATTTTCGCGTTCTATAAACTGTATTTTTGCCAACACGATCACACACAAAAACAACAAACTTTTTAATATCAACAGCTTAACTATTTTTAGTGATTTACTTAGCACTTTTAGGGCGAGAGAATTTGACAGTCCGCCCTGAGCAAAATAGAATCATTACAAATCAAAAATAATCACCAAGTAATCACTTGATGACAAATTAAGGTGATAACCATGAATGAATTACAAAGACATGATGGAATCTTGTCTCTACTTGATGAAAAGCGAGTCATCAATGTGGCTCACATCATCGAGAACTTCGATGTTTCGCCTGCAACCGCCAGACGTGATATCGCAAAACTAGATGAGCTAGGTAAATTAAAAAAAGTAAGAAATGGTGCAGAACGTATTGAGATTAA
Organism: Vibrio sp. McD22-P3; assembly: GCF_021568915.1. Classification (NCBI taxonomy): domain Bacteria; kingdom Pseudomonadati; phylum Pseudomonadota; class Gammaproteobacteria; order Vibrionales; family Vibrionaceae; genus Vibrio; species Vibrio sp. McD22-P3. The sequence goes on along the minus strand of NZ_JAKGTN010000002.1, from coordinate 27,627 downwards.
GCGCAAGGCTTGGAGCCCGCTCAATATTGATACCACCGATCATTACCACGAAAAATCACGCATTGCAGTGAAAGCCGCCTCTTTGTGTCAACCAGGCGATAGCGTTGTGATTAACTGTGGTTCAACAGCTTTCTTATTAGGACAAGAGCTATGCCAGCAAGATGTGCAAATAGTGACGAACTATTTTCCACTCGCCAGCTATTTAATTAATGAGGATCATGAAGATGTCATCATTATTGGCGGGCAATACAACAAAGCACAGAACATATTTCTTAATCCGTCACCAAACTCTTTAGGCGGATACGCTGGCCACTGGATGTTTACCAGTGGTAAAGGGCTCACTGAAAACGGTTTGTACAAAGCGGATATGTTAACCGCAGTATCTGAGCAGCAAATGGTAGAACAGATCGACAAACTCGTTGTTGTGGTAGATAGCTCGAAAATAGGTAATCGCACTGGCATGCTTTTCTGCCCAGCAGACAAAATAGATATCTTGATTACTGGCAAAGATGCCAACCCTGAAGTGATAGAAGCAATAAGAAGTAACGGCACCGAAGTGCTTCTCGTGTAAATAATTAACTAACCAAGTCCAGAAAAAATAACCAAGTACCTCTTTGCAAAAAGAGGTGCTAGGCACCCTACATCCAAAATTTGACCAATTTATTGAAATAAAAGGTATTGTTATGAGCAACGTAAATGAAATTACTCGTGAATCATGGATTTTAAGCACTTTCCCTGAGTGGGGTACTTGGCTAAATGAAGAGATTGAAAATACTGTCGTAGAGCCAAACACATTTTCAATGTGGTGGTTAGGCTGCACGGGTATTTGGCTTAAGAGTGAGGGCAATACTAACGTTACTATCGATTTCTGGTGTGGTACTGGTAAAAAAACACAAAAGAACCAGTTCATGAAAAACCAACACCAAATGATGCGTATGGGTGGTGTTGAAGCACTCCAACCAAACTTACGTACAGCAATTTTCCCACTTGATCCCTTTGCGATCAAAGACATCGACGCAGTTATGGCCTCTCACGATCACGCCGATCATATCGATGTTAACGTGGCGGCGGCAGTACTACAGAACTGTGGCGATCATGTAAAATTCATTGGTCCACAAGCGTGTGTTGACCTATGGATGGGCTGGGGTGTTCCAGAAGATCGTTGTATCGTGGCAAAAGTAGGTGACGTTCTTGAAGTGGGCGATATGAAGATTCGCGTTTTAGACTCATTTGACCGAACGGCTCTAGTAACTCTGCCAGAAGGTACTTCTTCGTATGATAAAGAGATCCTAGATGGTATGGATAAACGCGCTGTAAACTACTTGATTGAGACTACAGGCGGTAGCGTATACCACTCAGGTGACTCACACTATTCAAACTACTACGCAGCACACGGTAACGAGTACCAAATAGACGTAGCCCTATTGTCTTATGGTGAAAACCCTCGCGGTGTCACTGATAAAATGACGTCATCTGACATCCTTCGCGCAGCTGAATCTTTAGACTGTGAGGTAGTCATGCCGTTCCACCACGATATTTGGGCTAACTTCCAAAACGATCCTAAAGAAATCGAAGTACTTTGGAATATGAAGAAAGACCGTCTGCAGTACAGTTTTGCACCTTTCTTCTGGCAAGTCGGTGGTAAATACACCTATCCAACAGATAAAGGTCGCATGCACTACCAGCATTTCCGCGGCTTCAAAGACATCTTCAAAAATGAGCCGGAGCTTCCATATAAAGCATTCCTATAAGGCGAACCGGGGGCGATATTCGCCCCCTTTTTTTTATCTGAAGAAAGGAACATCTGAATGCTGCTAAAGGAATTCAAACATCATTTTGCAAGAGGTGATATTGAAGGGGCAATAGCCCTTAAACCTCGCACGGCAAGGGGCTACTATCTGCTGATTATGAGCTCAAAATGGGGAGTGAACAGCTTCTTAGAAACAGGACGCGATCTCACCCCCCGCGTGTTCATGACAATGAGCGCGCTAATCAATGCCGCAACAGCGATTGGTTTGCAACCTAATCAAGTTGAGGTACAACATGAAGTATAAGCTCATCGCCATTGATCTAGATGGAACGCTACTCAATTCACAAGGGGAGATTGATACCCAAACCCAGCAAATAATTCGCTCCATAGCTGCAACAACAAACATCATCTTAACGACAGGTCGCCACCACACCACCGTCGCCTACTATCACCAACTGCTGCAATTGCACACTCCGGCCATCTGTTGTAATGGCTCTTATGTCTACCAGTTCGAAAACCAACAAATTACTTTTGCTGAGCCTATAGACAAACAGCGAGTGGCGCACTTTGTTTCTCAGTCTGAGTCTCTCGATCTGATTGCTTATGCTGACGACAAAATCTTGCTTTGTTACCAACATCCCGCTAATTACATCTCAAAATTGGAGTCATGGGGCACCACGCTCGAGCCAAACATCCAGCCCAAAATAGAGCGTGTTACTGATTTCGCGAGCGCGCTGAGCGATTGCAAGCATATCTGGACGTTCGTAACAGAAGGTAGTCCAAATGATATTGATGCCTTTATCTCTGACCCGCTGATTTATGAAAATTTCAGCTACGAACAGTCCTGGTTTAACCGCATTGGCTTTAACAAAAAAGGCAATAGTAAAGGCGCCATGCTTTCACGCTTAGCCACTTCGTTAGGCATTGAGCTTGAAGATGTTGTGGCAATCGGCGATAACGACAACGATGTATCCATGTTGCAGTGTGCAGGACTTGGCATTGCGGTAAATAATGCGACAAAGAAACTGAAAAACTGTGCGGATGTGGTAACGAAAGCCTCAAATGACCAAAACGCTATCGTTGAAGCCATGAAGATAATTTCTTAGCACTAGGAGAGCATGTCTCTCCTAGTTATGTCTTCTTGTTATCAATCGAAGATTGCGATGCTCTGACGACTGACTGCCACCAACTGACCTCTATTGTTCCATATATTGGCCTGAGCATGCGCGTATCCTTGAGCCGCCTGACGAGTATGAGATTGGTAAGCAAACCAATCTTCTGGTTCAACAGGTTGGTGAGGATGGATAAATTCCAAGTTCCACATCATGCTGCTGGCAGGCGCGGGCGTTGACATCATTTGCAGCACACCTGGAGGCCATGCGTCGACCAAACAAATAAGATGTGCATCTGTAATCTGTTTTGGAGCTTGCTTGAATCGCATCCAACCCCAAGTATGTGAGTCTTTACTTGCAGTAAATGGTAGATGACCTCTAGCCAAAGCAAGATCGATATGCGATGTATAATTAGGGGCACCTTGAGCCACATCAGGAAATCTAGGTAGTTCATCCGGCAGTGGCATGATGTGGTTATCGTTGTTGTTAACACTAATATTCGAGTCGCGATCTGCCCCAAAACACCCTTGCTGAAAAACAGCAACCTGACCATTTTGAATCAATCGAGCACTCATCTGAGACACGCTTTTTCCTTCACGTAACACTTCGACTTCAAATGTGAAAGGCACATCTACAAGCAGCGGACCAACAAAATTGGTGTTCAATGAACGCAATACACGTTCACCATTAACTTTGGATTGCATGATGGTATACAACAGAGAGGCAGATAAACCACCAAACACCGTTCTGCCTTGACCCCACGAAGATGGAATGGCCATATGCTCTCCAGTTTGAGCACATTGATTAGCTTTTTCTAATAATTCATCGAAATGCATGCCGACCACCTCATGTTAACAACTTGTTAGTTAAACGATAACTGGTCGGATAAGATAAATCAACACGAGCCTTATTTTTCTATAACCAAAGTCATGTTTGTTATAAAAATAAACATTATTTGTTAAGCATGATAATAATTGACAGGTGTAGAACAATTACTCTACCCTATAGGTAGTACAAACATTCTACCCATAGGTTTTACGATGCCCCAACAACAAATAGCCGAGAACCTGGAACGTGCTTTTGCGCAAAAAGGGTTTGCAGAACCGAGTGTTGCTGAGCTAAAAGCACTTTCTGGTGTCAGTATGCGAACGCTTTATAAATATTTTCCTTCTAAAGAAAGTATGGTCGTGGGCGCGCTGGATTATCGTCATCAACGTTACCTATCGTTACTAGAAAGCTGCCACAGTGCTCCTGGCTTGACTGCCACCTTATCGGCGTTTGATACGCTTAGTCACTGGATGAGGCAGAACGCACCAAAAGGATGTCTTTCTGCAAATGCTCTAGCGGCATTTCCTGACAATGCAGAAATTCACTCCGCAGTTGAAATCTATAAACATGCGGTAATTCAACAATTGGCGCAGATAAGTGGTCGTGAAGATCTAAGTCAGGCGTTATATGTACTTCATGAAGGTATCACGGCCGCTTACCCTATCCTGGGAGAAGCTGCCGTGAGTGCCGCTAAAACGGCAGTCAGCGCTCTATTCACAGCGACAACATCAAACAACTAAAAAAGGAAACCACACATGAGTTCAATTATGACTGGCGTTCAGCTCATTGGGCACGGTGACTTAGAACAACTTGTCGTTAAATCAGACATCGCGGTTCCTAAACCAGCCGCTAATGAAGTTCTCATTAAAGTCAGCGCCGCAGGCGTAAACAACACCGATATCAACACTCGTATTGGCTGGTACTCCAAGGGCGATAACGATAGTGAAGATGCAGGCTGGTCTGGCAATGCTCTTTCTCTACCAAGAATTCAAGGTGCGGACGTTTGTGGTCATATTATCGCTGTAGGAGAGCATATTGACGATGCTCGAATTGGCGAACGCGTGCTCATTGATCCTTGCCTTCGGTACGCCGATGGAGAACGCCTTGATCACTTCTGGTACTTTGGCTCTGAGTGTGATGGTGGTTTTGCAGAATATACCGTAGTGGATTCTCGCCAGGCTTACAGTGTAAATTCAAGCTACAGCGACATTGAGCTCGCCTCTTTTCCGTGTTCTTACTCAACCGCAGAAAACATGCTCACCAGAGCATCAGTCACAGCTAATGATACTGTTTTAGTCACTGGCGCATCGGGCGGTGTGGGTTCTGCTGCAGTGCAGTTGGCGAAAGCACGTGGTGCTAAGGTGATTGCAGTAACTAGTGAATCGAAGGCATCAGCCTTACTTGATATCGGTGCCGATAAAACGGTATCACGTGGTGAAAGCTTGGTGGATACATTGGGTAGAAACAGCGTTAGTGTTGTCGTTGATCTCGTTGCAGGTCCTCAATGGCCAGAGTTACTTAAAGTGATGCAACCCAAAGGCCGCTATGCCGTCTCTGGTGCTATTGGTGGCGCGATGGTCGAACTCGACGTTCGAACACTGTATCTAAAAGATCTGTCTTTTTTCGGCTGTACTGGGCTCGAAGATGAGGTATTTCCAAACCTAATCAGCCGAATCGAACACTCACAAATAAAACCACTGGTGGGGAAAGTGTTTGCATTATCAGATATCAAACAGGCACAACGGGAATTTGTAGAGAAAAGCCATATCGGGAAAATTGTATTGCAAGTGACACAAGGATAATACTAAAAACAACCAACTCTCCAATGATGCCCCCTTGCTTTAACAAGTGGGCATCGTCTCTTGGTAACAAGACGTTCGATATTGGTTATTTCTTGCGGGGAGGTAACATATCGGTCATAGAGCCTTCAACCAATTCAGCAGCAAAGGCAAAGGTTTCTGCTAATGTAGGATGAGCATGAACAGTGTGAGCGATATCTTTAGCACGCCCCCCTAGCTCTAACATCGCAGCTGCTTCGTGAATGAGTTCCCCAGCATTTTCTCCACAAATCCCTGCACCTAAAAGCGTACCTGTTTCGGCACAGAAAAGCGCTTTGGTGACGCCATTCGTCGCCCCAACACTCTGAGCTCGACCACTGACCAACCAAGGCACTTTGCCTGTTTGGAATTCTATACCTTGCTGCTTAGCTTCCTTCTCTGTCACACCGACCCAAGCGATCTCCGGACTGGTGTATGCCACCGATGGAATGGCTACAGCATGAAAAGTTGAATCCATACCAGCGATAACCTCTGAGGCCACCTTGCCTTCGTGTGTTGCCTTGTGAGCCAACATCGGTCCTTTGACGATGTCACCGATAGCAAAAATATTAGGGACGCTGGTTTGCATCTTGTCATTCACAGGAATAAGCCCCTGTTTATCAACCTCAATGCCTAGCAAATCCAACCCTAAGTTGGACGTGTTTGGCCTGCGCCCAACAGCCACTAATACAGCATCAAAACACTCGCTTTCTGGTGCTTTCTTACCGTCAAAAGATACCGTGATAGCATCAGTACCCGCTTCAATGCCAGTCACCAACGTCTTGGTCAACATTTGATAGCGCTTCTTAACCGACTTAACTAAAGGTTGAACAATGTCTTTATCTGCTGCAGGAATCACTTGCTCTTGTGCCTCGACAATAGTGATCTGCGATCCCAATGCTGAATACACTTGTGCCATTTCTAGACCAATAATCCCGCCGCCAATGATCAGCAGTTTGTTAGGAATCGTCGTCAGCGCTAGTGCGTCGGTAGAGTCCCAAATCCTCGGATCATTAGGCGCGATAGGAAGTGATACTGAATGTGATCCGGTTGCGATGATGGCATGCTTAAACAAGATTTGCGTTTCTGATTCACCAACCACTGACAGTGCATTGCGTGAGGTAAACTGACCAACACCTTGAACGCGTGTTATCTTGCGAGCTTTTGCTAGGTTAGCAATTCCTTTCGTCAGCTCTGATATCGTGTTTTCTTTGTGAGATCGTAAACCGTCAATGTCTATGCTTGGAGTACCAAATGCGATACCCATTTGCTTTCCATGCTGGGCATGTTCAATTAACGCCGCTGCATGCAATAAGGTTTTGGATGGTATACAGCCTACGTTTACACACACGCCACCCAAAGTATCTTGCTTCTCTACTAGACATACAGACAGTCCAAGATCAGCCGCGCGAAAAGCTGCGGTATAACCTCCAGGTCCACCACCGAGTACAACTACATCTACGTTGATAGAATCCACCATCCCTATTCTCCTCATTTTTCAGAAACGTCACTACCGCAACACGATAAATTCCGTCCAGTATAGATCGTCTAAATGTCTGAGCAGTGTTAATTTTTGCTGTTAGGTGACCTGTGTTTAAAACTTCTCTTTATCTGTCTCAAATAGTGTTTAGTATGAGCGTTTGCGCACAAACCTAGGACAAACCACTAACTGCTATGAGAATAAAAGCACTGTTATCTTTCACCTTGCTCATCATGACGGGCTGTTCGTCATATCAAATGAATCAGCTTGGCCTTCGCTCCTCATCAGTTAATACTTACCCTAATTACATGGACACAATAGAGCTATGCGAAGTTGCCAACGGCTATCGAGCAACCAATCAAACTCGCATCTCCGTGAGCAGCGAGCAATGGAAACGCAATCTAACAACTGAACGCTGCGACGAGCTGGTAAAAGAACTCTACTTCAGTCGATTCATCCGTAGTATTACCATATCCAAACCCGAAGAAGCAGCGCAGCCTGTCCCAACGCCATTACCGGCAAAACCTCAATAGCTTTGTAACGTATGAGTATTATTTTTATCTTTATACAATAACAACATACCCAAAGCGGCTAACATCATCACAACGGCGGCCACCGCAAACCCAAGCTCCGTAAGATCGTAGTGAGTCAAATAGGCGATAAGAACATAACTCATACTTTGAACAAAAGTAGAGAATAACTTCATTCCACCATCTACTCTGCCTCGAACTCTATTATCAATCGTTTCATGCAGCTTATTTACTCTAGCGATTCGATTGGTCGCATTGAATAAGCCAATAAATAACGCAAAAATAACGAGACTAAGTGCTGACATCGAGCTAGCTAGTACACTCAATAACACCGCTAACCCGACAACACTGACAATCATTAGTTGTTCTTGTCGAAAACGAATCAGTAGCTGCGTAATGATAACTCCGCATAACATCGCGCCTAAACCATAATTGATTTGCCACCAAGCAAACCAATGACCTTCAATGTTTTGCTCGGAAAAATAGATAGGCACCAACTTAGACAAGTAAGTCATCATTGGGTAACTCAGACAGGACAGAGCAACAAACAAGAAAAACATCGGTGAGCGTGAAAATATGGCTTTAGATTCGCTCAGCTGTGTCATAAAAGATACATGCTTGGTCTCGCGTTGCTTTGGTTTGTAATGGATGCTGGCATAGCAAATCATAGCGCTGACAGAAAGTAACATGGCCAACAAGGCAAAGTACTCGATTGACCACTGTTCCAATAACAATACGCCTAAGCCGCCTGCAGTCAGGGTGATCATCTGTAGGACGATCTCTTGTTGTCCAGAGATTTTTGCATAATCTGATCTTTTATAGAGCTCTTGAGTGAATGCACCGTTTGTCCCCCATGCAAGATCGTTAGTTAACCAAAAAACCAGTTGAGCAACAGCAAGGGGCCAAAGTGCATTCGGTTCAATATACCAAGTAAAAACAACGAGTAATGCAGCTAGCGCCTGTAATAGTTGGACCAGTGCTAAGATATGCTTTCGCGAAAAACGGTCAATAGCCGTAGCAAAGAATGGGGTCGCAAAGAACGATAACGCCGTGCAACATAACGTGAGTATAGCCAAGAATGTACTGTTGTTTCCTTGCGTCAAGATGCTCCATGGGAGCGCCATTAACATCATCCCTGAAGCGATACCATCGAACAGCAGTGCAGAGAGATGTTGCAGCGAAGTCCTTTTCATCATCATTCCTTTATCTTTGTGAGTTGCTTCAATGCTAATACCTCAACATTACTTGAGGTCAAGCTATACTTGAGTGTAAAAGGAGAATGAAATGGAATTATCAGTCGGTCAGGTAGCAAAGCGTGCGGAAGTTGCTGTATCAGCACTGCATTTTTACGAGCAGAAAGGAATGATTTCTAGTTGGCGAAACCAAGGGAATCAACGTCGCTATGACAGCTCAGTCTTGCGACGTATAGCGGTTATTAAAACAGGACAGCAACTCGGGCTCAGCCTAGAAGAGATTAAAGAGGCATTGTCGGTGCTTCCTATTCATAGAGCCCCCTCTCAAGAAGAGTGGGAGTCTATGGGCAAAAACTGGAAGCGAATATTAGATGAGAAAATTTGGCTAATGACCAAACTTAGAGACGAGCTTGGGGAGTGCATTGGTTGTGGTTGCCTCTCGCTAAGTCGCTGTCGACTAAGAAATCCTGACGATATATTGGCCCAGCAAGGAAATGGTGCTTTGCTGTGGAAGCAAAGCACCTAAGTCATAGTCTAGGCTAACAAAAACTTGGTTCTAAACTGCAAGGTCTTCTTCTTTTAGCTTTGGAGCAAAATGGATAATATGCTTATTAAAGCTGAATGATGCAGGGCCGTGCGTATTTTTTGTCGTCACCTTTTCTTCGTCAAACGCGACGGTTACACGTGTGTGAGTTTGAACCAAAGACTCTACCGTATTGAGCTCTAATTTAGCAAACAGCTCCAGCTCCAATCTCTCTTTTTCAGCATTGAGTTCATCTAACGCTTCGGTGTTTGAACTATTTAATGCTTCGAGCTCTTTATTCTGTTCTTCCGTTCTTGCTGACTTAGGAACCTTCTTAAGCTCTATTTCGCGTCGGATTGCTTTCATTTTACTTTCTTGAAGCTCGGTATAACGTAGTTGCAGTTGTTCTAGTCCATCTTGGTAATTTTGGAACTGCGCAAAAGCTTTTATGTAGGTGGCAGTATCACCTTCCACACCGAGTTGATTACAAACCACTTTGCCACCGACTATCGCTTCTCCACCACTTAAAATCCCTTGTTTCTTCCCTGCGCCAGTCACTATTAAATCACCGCCACACACGATGTCGTTGTTTAGACTATGCACCGTAAAGTGAATATCTCCTTGTGAGCTAATATTGGCAAACTGAGCGTAGTTAGCGACAACATCGCCGCCAGACTCAATGAGACAAGATTTGGGTTCGCCATCATCAACATTATGTCCGATGATACCTTTACTGACGATGATATCCCCTTTCGACTTCAAAATTGCCGACTCGACAAATCCCCCAACAGTAATAGTCCCTGTCGCTGTCACTTCCATATTGGGTTCAATATTTCCAGAAATCACCACACTGCCCTTAAATTTGATATGTCCGGTGGATATATCCACTTTACTTAAGCAGAGGGCTTCATCAATCTCGACACCCGATGATTTAATTACCGGCATTCCTGACATCGTAGACAACAATGTATTCGGGTTATCAGCCGAGAACTTGGTCCCTGCTCCCGGTTTAAGTGGATTGTCTTTGACTGCTTTAGGAGGGATGATGGCTCCAGTGACTGTGAATCCATTCTCACCTTTGATGGCCGGTATTCGCTTCATCACTTGCTCATTTTCACCTACCGTAACAATGGCTCCTAAATCACGCATATCTACTTTGTCTCCATCGCCGGTAGCTTGCGGTTTGAGTACACGCTTTTTAGGGTCAGCTACTAGTGGAATAAACTGCGCATCTTTACCTTCTTTCGGCCTTTTTCCTATCGCCACAGGTTGGGTATAGCTCTCACCAGCTTTAAGCTGACGACTGAGTAGCAGTACCTTCTTTAACGCTTTTTTGTTAAGCCCTTTAACTACTCTGGATTCTGTGAGTGATTTGATGATGTCATTAGGCTGAAGTGGATTGCCGCCGTATGCTCCAGTGACTTTAATACTAGCAATCATATCTTGCTCGGTTAGTATCACTTCAGCGCTAGCATCTTTAATTTGGGCAATAGTGATGCCAGAAAAGGCTTCACCTTTTGCACTTGCAGCACACTTTATGAATTGATTGACAGCAGATTCGTCAAGAAAGAAATGCTGGGCATTAAGCTCACCCAACATGTTGTTTAGCAAAGAAGCTTCTAATGCCAGACCTTGCTCATACTCACTCGGTAATTGGGCAATAACTTCATTACCATTTGACGATATTTTGAGAACACTTTTCCACATGATGGCTAGACACTTCCTTATGCTCATTACACAAGCTCAAACTGAACAATGTGATCATGCTTCAACAATTTTAATTATCTTAATGTAGTCTCAGTAGTGAGACTATGTTCAATATCGAAAACTCCGGTTGGCGTCACGGTAATTCGGTTGGTTCTTTGACTCTGATTCAACTATGAACGTGTGGTGGGTGAGAGAGAACTGAATTTGAGTTTGAAGAGGATTTACAGTGTAAAAACAGGATTCTGGCAATTTACACTGTAAACGTCGGTGGCTTTGTTTACAGTGTAAATCCAAGGCAAGAGAAGTTTAAGTCAATTTACACTGTAAACGTTCGATGAGTGAACAGAGTTCCAGCCTGAATTGAGTTTCAGCTTGTTTACGTCCCTCTAGGCTCAATTGATGGACAACGTGTTCCCAAGACCATTCTTGCAACACGACGGCCGTGACAATCGGACTATCAACATCTACTGAGGCATTTGCGAGAGACACCATGAAGTCGAACAAATCGCTACGGCTGGAAACCAATGAGTTGCCACCTCTTGAGTACAGAATGGCGAGCTTCGATGGCAACGCAGCGCTTCTCTCTATAATTGAAGTCGAAAATAATGACCATGCAAGCGATGGATGAATATCCCGATTGACCGATCTCAATTGATAAACTAGATTTCGGCTGAACTGTTGTTTAGCTTGGGAAAGCCAATCTTCACTATTTTTAGATGTTGGCAATACCAAAGTAAGGCTATAGGTACCACTAGCTTTATCTTTAGCACTACCCAGTTTAAGCGGAACGAATTGGTTGCTTTGCCAGAATCTAAACAGCTCTGTGGTCACCCCAAAGCTGGTGGCAAGATAATCTACCTGATCACCTATTAGTAGTTTCAAACGACGCAGCATCTCAGAACCGACACCAGAGGATTGTACTAGAGGATGAACCGCTATTCGCATCACTCTGCCACAACATTGCGTAGCTGGCTCAGATAGAGCAAGGTGATTAGCTAGCTCAACCGGCGCCAAGTTACCCGGCGGACGAGACTGCCCTAGTTGGACTCTCTCTACGATATCAAGAGACAAATCCCCTTCCCTATTTAAGAGAACAGCGCCGACAACCTGACCATCGTAACTCATGGTATAAAGCGTCATTGTTTTTGACGAGAACAATAACATCAGATCGTTAGGAGAAGTCTGGTAGTGCGCATTAACGAGTAAAGCAAAGGCTTCAGACAATATTGATTCGTTATTGCTACAATCATTTGTTGCCACTGAAGAAAAAGACCAACGCTTTGAGTCAAACGAATCAAACTTAACGTCACTTGCCAACTGTGTTAGCTCAGCTTGTAATAGAAACGCACCGGCGCACCACTTCTCTAAAGCATCGTTTTGGGCCCATCGAATCGGCTGCTGCATATGATGTAGTTTGGTTCCTTTACGTTCCTTCTGGAGCCAAGGAAGGAACTTAAGGCTAAACCCTCTTCCACACCCTTCATAACCATGAACAGTCGAACTGATAACTAGACGATGGTAATGGGCAACAATGGTTTTCAAGAGTGGAACTGGAATCGCTGCGGCTTCGTCGACAAACAATAAATCACAAACAGGAATTGACTTTATCAGCTCATCTGGCGAAACAAACTCAATAGATGACGAAGCGCTTTGTTCTAGCTGACTGAAGCCAAATACAGGCTGAACAGCAGCTTTGCTTGGCGCAGTGACCAGGATTCGACACGGACGTGAAGCGGCTATTCTTGCCGCCGCTAGTCCGAGGGCACTGCTTTTGCCACGCCCTCGATCGGCAGTAATAACCAAAGGACGTTTTCTATGTCCCGTAAGGACTCGCTCGATGGCCTCGATGGCTTCGTTTTGTTCTACATAAATATTGCTACTCTCACGCGCCTGGTGTTGATTTTGCCAATAAGCCAAATCATTAATCAGGTTACGGCTTGATTGTTTCAGTCGAGGTAGCAAAGCGAGGTGTCGCTCTAACCAAGGATGTACATCACTTCCATTACTTAACAGAATGAGTACACCGCCTCCTACGAGCGCACCAAGTGCAGCATTAAAACTATTAGCATCAAAATCATCGCTAAGCGTCACGACGAGTAGCTTAACTTCCCTTCCTAGTAGACGTTTTCCTTGTTTAACCGGAATAGCGTCTAGAGAGCCGATAGATTCTTCTCCTAGCTGAAACTTAGAGTCTTTAGGAAAGCGCATCGAGAATTGCTCAATCAATTCATGCTGCCATGCCAGTGAGCCTTCTAAAATGAGCGCACTTCGTTGAAAGCGCTCATCCGCTATTGCATGTTGTTGCTCGAGAAGATGAAGCTGTGAGGAAAATAAAGCCGTCATGGGTATCATTGCTGTGTGGACTTACCACAATATTAACACAAAAAAATACCTCGCTATGGCGAGGTATTTTGAAAGTTATTTAGTTCATCTTAGTTTTTATGAACTCTAGGATTTCATCCATTGTTTGATCATCGACCTTTTTAAGGTTGAGTGCTAAATTTGGACCTTTGCGAGTGTAACTTGCCCGTCCCTTAACGAGATCAATTTTCGCGACTTTAGCTCTCTTAGGTGGCGCAAGTTCATGCATCCAGTTCTCTAGAGTTTCCGACACATCTTTGGTAATGCGTGCAACACCTTGAGCACGACTTTTCTGCCACACGTAACCTTCATTCTGGTGACAACGCTGAATCAATTGGTTTTGTTTGTCACCATCAAGCTCGCTAAATTGTTTATGTAGACGCACAATAGTTGGACGCCCTAAATCACTCACGTTAGGGTATGCTTGAAGAAGTTCTAGTGGTAAGTCTGCAGCTTTCAGAGCTCCGCTTACCAGAGCTTCGCTACATTGAAACATTTTCGCTAGCGCTTTTTGGTCTTCAGCTTCGCCGCTTTCAAGCTTAGCTAGCATCTCTTTACCTTTTTCATATAGAGACAGCGGCTTATGGGCGTTCGCAACATCAGACAAGAATTTAGCGTGGTCGCCATTGATGTTTTCAGCAACATAAATCAAGAACTCTTTTTGAGCCAGAATACATGACATACGACGACGGCTACCATCAAGAACTTCAATGGTTCCGTCTTTTTGACGGCGGCCAACTGCTGGATACTGTTGCCCTTTATCTCTTAAAGTTGCCAGTACATCAGAGAGTGCGTGCTCGTTTAAGAATGATTGCTCACGTGCATTTTCTTCAAATACGAACGTCTTCGATTCCACTTCATTTGCAGGAATACGCACAAGTTCAAATGAAACTAGCTCCTCCCCTGCAACTGATAACTCAATATATTGGGCTTGTTCCTTGGCTGCGGTTTGCGCTTCCTGAGGGGTAGTTGCACGTCTCTTATTTGCTTTTCCGAAAAGCTTAGCGTTAAGTTCAGAAGTTTTAATAGCCATATAACGTTACCCTTGATTCAATGATGACCAGTTGCTGTGAAGCACTCTTTCTAACTCTAGTGCACTTTTGTGTACTGCGTCTTGTGCTGTCGCCAGCGTTTTTTTACCACCTTCAAAGTCAGAAGCCGTTAAATCAAATACTGTGCTGTAGGTATCTGCGCAAGTTTCAAATGCCCTACTACGAGGAATTGTCGCCATCATAACTTGGTCACCAAGTAGGTAGTTCATCTCTGTTAAGACAGACACTTGTTTTTTATTATCATCTTCAAACATGGTCGGCATCAGACGAACAAATTCTAATCCTTTCCAATCTTCTGGGAACATCTCATAAACAGTCGGAAGGTGCTGGAAGAAATTGACTGTTGAAGCCCAATCTAAACGTTTAGCTGCACATGGAATAAGCAGAGCATTAGATGCATACATAGCGTTCCAAACTAGTGGATCAACGTGAGGGCCAGTATCAATCATGATGACGTCGAAGTCATCCGCGATTTTGTCAATCAACTTCTCTTTTAGTAGTTTAACAATATCGAGAGATTGGTTTTGAGAAAGGTTTTGCCATGCTTCCGCGTTAAACATCGCATCTTCAGGGAAGGCTGAAATCGTTTTTAGGTTAGGATACTGAGTTGGTAGCAAAACGTTGCGGCGTAAAAAATCAATATCAATATCAGTCCCTTCCGGTACATTTTCTAGCATTACATCTACCGCAGAATAGATGTTTTCATGTTCGGAAATACTGATTTGTGGATTCAAGAACAAACGAAGTGAACCTTGAGGGTCCAAGTCAATTAGACAGATACGATAGCGTTTGTCCAAGTTTAGCGCTAGGCAGGCAGCTAGATGAACTGCACTCATAGACTTACCAGTACCACCCTTTTGGTTTTGAACGTTAATAATCCACGGTTTATTATTGGCGCTTTGTTTACGTTCGTGAAATTTAGGTACCGCAGCCGCATCCATCAACATGTGTGCTTCTTGCAACGAAATAGAATAATGATTGGCATTATTTTTAGTAAATTGATGACCATTTGCTTCCATCTTACTGATGGCATCATCCAGTTTACGACGAGTCAGTCCAGAACGAGTTTCCATCATTGCTTTTGACATTGCAGGAAAGTGATCATCGCTTCGTTCTTCTAATACAATTTCGATGCGATCTGCTTGTACTTGCTGAGTTTGTTCTGCAAGTTGGTAGAGATTATCTATTGTTTGTTCTCTTTTCATACCTAAGTTCCAACCAAGTAACCTAATGAATTAATGTACAGCTATATCGTACATTCACATCAAAAAGCTGTCCACTCACTTAGTGTTGTTTTTTACAATAAATTGACCACATAAAAGCCAAATCGTGATTTTGCCTACAAAGCTGATGAAAAATACATCAAACAGTCCAAGTTATAATGAAGTGAAAGACACAGAAACCTCAACAGATTTCAAGTGTTACCACGTAACCTATTTACAATGTAAATAAAAAACATCTCGGAACGATTATAAATATTGGATAACTTACGGACTTTGTTGTTTCTACCTCAGTTATTTCAAATTAAGCGTCTTTTTAGGCACACAAATAATTGTTCATTGGTCAGTGAAGAAATGTTAGAACACCAAAAGACAAAACTCATGATCATAGTTCCGAAACTATAGAAGCATGATCAAGGGGAGTTTTAGAAACAGACGTTGGATTATTGGTCTGTTACGTCGATCATTTATCTTGGAAGAATGATCAAGTACTTTGTCACTACGGAAGCATGTAAATCTTCGACAAAATTACGGCTTATGCCCGATAGAACAAGGGATAGTGGTAAGATTCAGTGGTTAACGACAGAATTCAAAATGCAATAACAGGTTCAATAAACTTACTTGATCATGCTTCCTAATATATAAGGGTTAAAGCCATTAACGATGAAAAAGCGTCTGTTCGTTTATCTTTATTCAATTCGAGTAATATTTGAACAATGACTTTCATCAATTGCCTAAGACGACAAATAATTCTTCCACCTTGATCATGCTTTCGAGGTAAATTTATGATTTAAAAGATATTTACATTAAGCTATTCACAGCTTTTCTACTTTTTCTGTGGATAAGTTGTGATGACTTCATGATCATCTATCCGTAAGCGTAATGATCATATTTTCGGGCAGATGATGATCATGCCTCCAGAGTTCTATGATCATGCATTCGAAAAACAATGATCATCGTTTCGTAATTACCATGATCATGCGTCCGATTGCTTTTCATATTTTTTCTTTTAAAAACATGGGATTGCGGTAAATAAAAGTGTCAGATCATAAGATCACTTAATCATATTAGATCAGTATTATCAGTAAAGATCAGTTTATTAAGAGCAATAAAATAGATCTTTATTTATTCGGCATTATTCTTTATTCTATGGAACAATATCGAATTTACGGATAGTGTGATATAGATCCAATCATGAGCAACGATGAAAAATTATTGATCCGATCTCCACGAGATCACAAAGGCGGACATCTTTTTGAAGTGACAGAAACGTCTGTCGATTGGATTGAGCAGTATCAGCACTTCAAAGGCGTGACCAAGAGCATTTTGGAACTGCTGAATCTTATCTCTTTACGCGGATTCAGTTCTAAAGATGGTTACGTTTCAACTACCGAGTTAATCGACGCCACTGACGGTAAACTAACTCGTGCAGCTATTCAGCAACGTTTGAGAGCCGCAGTAAATATTGGTTTGTTTAGCCAACATGGTGTTAAGTTTGAGGAAGGCCTCGCTGGCAAAACGATGCTTCATCGGTTTATTAATCCCAATCAATTAGTATCCGTTTTGGGCGCAACCAGCCTGGTAACCGAATCGGTTAAGCAATCCGAAAAGCAAAAAAAATCAAAAGCATTGGCTCAAACACAAGTGAATAAACGCTTGTTGAATGAACATGGACTTTATACGCCACCAGCTATGCGCGATGAAGCAGATCAGTTTGTAGTATCTCCAACAAACTGGGCAGGCATTATCGATCAAGCACTCGCTCCACCACGTACACGTAAAAGCTATCAGAAGTCGATGGTATCCATCTCAGGTACAAAAGCGGTGATTGAAACTCGATCATCTAAGAATATCATGACTGTTGATGATCTTATGACGCTGTTTGCATTGTTTACGCTAACGGTGCAATACCATGATCATCACCACGAAGAGTATCACCTTGATGCTAAACATGTGCCTAACAAGACCCCTTTGTATATCACTGACATCCTTTCCCTTCGAGGTAAAAAAGATAGTGGCCCAGCACGTGATTCCATTCGTGATAGTATTGATCGAATTGAATTTACCGATTTCCAATTGCACGAGCTTACAGGTCGTTGGCTCAGCGAAAATATGCCTGAAGGATTCAAGAGTGATCGTTTTAGATTTCTAGCCAGAACGATCACTGCATCTGAAGAGGCACCACGTGAAGGCGCGGATGGTGAGATCAAGATCAAGCCTAATTTATATATCTTGGTGTGGGAGCCGTCGTTCTACGAAGAGTTATTAACGAGAGACTATTTTTTCTTGTTCCCGCCTGAAATTCTAAAACAGCATACCTTGGTATTTCAGTTGTATTCGTATTTCAGAAGTCGTATGGCCCGACGTCATACCGATACTCTTCTTCTTTCAGAGCTTAATCAAAAGCTTGCGCGTAACATAGAATGGCGACGCTTCTCGATGGATCTTCTTCGAGAGCTGAGAAAACTAGGGGAAGGATCCACAAGCAATGATCAATTTGATGTCAACTTATGGGGCTATCATCTGACACTACAATGCATGGATCCTGATGCTAAGCTACCAGATTATCAGGTTGATATTCGTTGTGATGTGGAAGAAGTATTGCGTTACTCAAGAGCAAGAACGACGAATGCAGGTAAGCGAAACATGGCACCAACCTTACCTAACCCATTACGCAATGAGTTAGTAACTCGTAAGCAACTCGACGAGCTGTCGACAATCATTGACGGTGAGTTCGAGCCAATTCAGCGTAAAGCACCGTCTCCAAGAGGAAACTTGGGGCGCAGAGTGAAGCAGAGAAAACACTTAGTTGAAATCAATGCGGATGAAATAACCATCATCTTATCTAAATATACTTCATCAGAAGCTCTAGAACGCAGTGTAACGGCACTGTCTGCCATGACAGGGCATTCGGTCGCCTCAATCAAACAAGAGTGCTCAGAGCTTATGGAGAAGCTGGATTGGTTGCGTGTTGATGACCAGGTCATTCCGTATGAAGTGCTAAGTCGTGTTGTGGAGTTATATAACTCTCGACAAGAAAACAAGCATTTGTCGATTGAACGACTGATCTCAGCGTTGGCCGTCCGTAAAAAAGTGTGTAAACAAGTGCACGAAGGGCATATCGATGAAACGGTATTTCGCGTGCTAGATGAGGTCGCTATTTAGCGCTAATTAACCCCTTGTTACACATAGTACTAACTTGTTAGGAATAACACATAACGCTGACAATAAGCTGACAAAGTAACAAGCGTGGTTGGCTAATATTTATTCCGAATAGACAACCTTTTGTCCTTTCTAATGAAATAAGTAGATTGGCTCATATTGTTACATTCATTCTGATATATTTTTTGCGAGTTCAATTTGGGCTCGCTTTTTTTTTGTCTGAAATTCGACGATTCCCCCCATTTCTGGGTGAGGTGAAATTAATATCTGGTGCGGGTTTAGAGGAGAAAAAAGGAGATCTCGATCAAGTTGATTTTCTGAGGTGGAATCTCCTAAATGTAATCCCACCGCTGATGGATTTCAAAGTTTAAAAACCGCTTTCTAAAACTTCTGTTTAGAACTATTGCCCCTATCACATTCTGACTCAGTTTTTCTTAACAACAAAATTGTCGTTTGCTACAGATTAGGTGTTCAGACATGGTTCATCAGGAGGTAACAATGTCCATTAATTCAATCGACCATGACGAAATGACATCCATGACAAGTAAGTGGGATCACTCTGAAGAAGTCCAAGAACACATACGTCCTGCGAAACAAGGAAAATCCGCAGAAGCTAGACGTCGCATTGAAGCGTTGAGGGAAATCAGAGAAAGTGGTCTAACTCTCGAAGAAGCAAGAGAGCTAGGCTTGATTCACTAATATTGGATAACCAGATAGGGTGGCTAAGGCCACCCTTTGTATTTTCTGTCTATCCCAAATAACACCCTTTCATTTGAGTTTAATACTTCATCAATGGTATATTCTGCTCCCTTGCCAACATCAACTGACTAAATACCATGTCCCATAATTTGTCGCTTCTCCCACCCTCTGAAAAGAATAAAGTTGAACTTGATAAACAAGCTTCCTTTGTTGTGTGGCAATTAAAAGAAGCCAAAGCGGGGCCTGAAGCTATACGCGAGCAACTCGAAAAGATAGCGGATGAGGCTGAACAAGCATGGTTTGAACAGTGTGTCGACAAATACAAAAGAATGATGGGAGTGATGTAAACGCCATTCACGGCGTTCACAATTGAATTGTACCGACGATTTGATAAAATCCTCCGCGTTAAAATGAATTAGAGAGAACATCCCGATGGGAAGAAGTTTTGAAGTGCGCAAGGCCTCAATGGCCAAGACTCAGGGCGCGAAAATTAAAGTTTATTCCAAGTATGGTAAAGAGATCTATGTAGCTGCTAAGAACGGTGGTGCTGATCCAGAAATGAACCTTTCACTTAAGCACCTGATTGCTAAAGCTAAAAAGGATCAAGTTCCTGCTCACGTTATCGATAAAGCACTAGACAAAGCTAGCGGTGGTGGTGGTGAAGATTACCAGCCTGCACGTTACGAAGGGTTTGGTCCTGGTGGCGTTAGTGTCATCGTTGACTGTCTAACAGACAATGGCAACCGTACTTTCCAAGATGTTCGCCAATGCTTTGTTAAGACTGGCGCAAAGATTGGTAGCCCTGGTACTGTGGCTCACATGTTCGATCACCAAGCGGTATTCCAGTTTAAAGGTGATGACGAAGAAGCAGTGCTTGAAGCTCTTATGATGGCAGATGTTGATGTAACGGATATCGAGCTTGAAGATGGCGTCATCACGGTATTTGCACCACATACTGAGTTCTTCAAAGCGAAAACGGCATTGAATGCTGAATACCCAGACCTAGCGGTTGATGTAGAAGAAATTACGTTTGTACCGCAAACTCATACTGCAATTGCTGGCGAAGATGCTGAGAAATTCCAAAAATTCCTCGACATGCTAGATGACTGCGATGATGTTCAGCAGGTTTACCATAACGCAGAGCAGTAATACGCTCGTTATGAAGAAAAAAAGAGTCGACATAGTCGGCTCTTTTTTATTGCCGTTTTTTCAGTTCTAAACGGCGACTAAATATCATGCTCTCAGAAGCATGATCAAGGTACTCTCCCATGATCATGCTTCCTTGCTTTTGATCTTTCTTGGAGCGCATACCCAAGCTGCGAAGTTTCTCACTTGAGGCAAGACCGTAAGGTTTAACAACAATGCACATGGCCAAGCAATAAGAAAACTCTGTAGCCATATCGGTGGCCATGCGCTACTAAAGCCCATTTTGTATCCTGAGATAATGCCGGACATCATGATTCCCATAGTTAGAGATGAAAGTAGGGCTGATACCCAAAATTGTTTTTTACTCATTGTTATTCTCCTGTTGATTTTTGTTATAAGAAGTATAAACCTATTCATAAATAGATAATATTGGGTAATTTAGAATTGTGGATTCCATATTTGGGTATATAGATGACGTCTACTTGTTTTGTAAGGTCGTGGAACACGGCTCAGTCTTAAAAACCGCTAATCTATTGGGCGTGCCTCAATCGACAGTATCAAGACGTATCTCATCACTTGAGGAGCGTTTAGGACTGCGTTTGCTAGAGAAGAAGGGTAGGGAATTAGCTGCGACCGAAATTGGTAAGCTCGTTTTCGATCAACTGAGCAGTGGTATCGAGCAGCTCGAAATAGGGTTGGGTAATGTAACGGAGCAAACGGAGCAGGTTGCTGGTACGGTACGTTTGTCCGCCCCTCACAGTTTCTATCATTCTTTCGTAGCGCCTGTGGTTGAAGGATATTTAAAACAATACACTAAAGTTCACATCGATCTCGCTTTAAACCATGATCAGCTAAAACCACAAACGAATCGAGAATTGCTGATTACGTTTGACATCAGTGAGATGGATGATCTTATTGCTCGACCACTGTTTACAGCACGTCACGGCTTTTTTGCTAGCGCTGAGTACTTAGCAAGTCGCAGTCAAATTACCCACATTGAGCAGTTACAAGAGCTAGATTGGCTTGCCATAGATAACAGTCAGAAGCTGGCGATTTACCGTGATGACGCTCTTGAGCAAAGCATGACGATAAAACCTAGGCTTGTTGTTAATGATATCCAAGCGTTACTCGATGCAGTTGAGCGAGGCTTAGGAGTCGCATCACTGCCTTTACGACATGTGCGTGGCAACTCAAATTTAGTTCATCTGCTGCCTGAGCACTATCGTAGTGACCGACAGGCATTTTTGGTGTACAAAGATAGGAAATACCAACCAAAGGCCGTCAAATCGCTAATAGACGCGATTTTATCTAGTGCAGATACGATGGATGCCGCGGTAAACCCCACCAGCAATTAAAGGAGTACAAATGAAAGTTAGTTTTATTGGATTAGGCGTTATGGGATACCCAATGGCTGGTCATTTGGCTAAAGCAGGATTTGAGGTTTGCGTATTTAATCGCACTACAGAAAAAGCGAAGCGCTGGGCGGAAGAATACAATGGTCGATATCATGAAGCAGTGGCGGATTGTGTTAAAGACGCCGATGTGGTGGCGGTATGTGTTGGCAACGATGATGACGTTAGACAGATGACCACATCCGCGACAGGTGCCATTGCGAGCATGAAGAAAGGGGCTATTCTCGTTGATCATACGACTACATCAGCAGTGTTGGCAGAAGAACTTGGAGTTGCATGTGATAAAGCGGGTGTCCATTTTATGGATGCGCCCGTATCAGGTGGACAGGCTGGAGCAGAAAATGGTGTGCTAACCATTATGTGCGGTGGCGAACAAGCGACTTTTGATGCTCTGCAGCCAGTATTTGATGCTTACGGTAAGTCATCGGTCTTGATGGGGACTATTGGTCAAGGACAACGAGCAAAAATGGTTAACCAAGTATGTATCGCTGGTGTTCTAACAGGGTTGTCTGAGGGATTAATACTCGCGCAAAAGAGTGGCTTAGATATTCCTTCATTAGTTGATTGCTTGAAAAATGGTGCGGCGGGTTCTTGGCAGATGGAAAACCGTGCCAAAACTATGGATGAAGATAAGTATGACTTTGGCTTTGCCATCGATTGGATGGTTAAAGATCTCGGTTTTTGTTTGGATGAAGGTGCTCGTCAGGGCATTCGACTTCCACTGACGGAACAGACGGTCGAAAGATATAAAGCACTCTCTTCGCAAGGTGAAAATAGATCAGATACGTCTGTTTTACTTAAAGCTGTTCGCAAAGACGCTGAATCGTGACGTTTACAGTGTAAATAAAACGTTGAGCGGTAGTCGACTAATCAAGCCGACACCGCTCACATCGTTTCTTTCCAGTCAGCCAGCCTGATATCTGGTAGCGATTACGAGCAAATTTCAGGTACGCCCAGTCGCAAATAGGCTTGAAGAGTGGCCATCGTGTGAATCCATATAGATAGGGTTTTCCTACTAAGCTCCATGCTCTATGAGTAACGTCCAAACCGAGAAGCAATTTTCCTTCTGTATCGTAGGCATGAAGGCGCTCTGATGCTTCTTTGGGATCGATATTAGGAAAGGCCTCAAACTCTGTAGAGAAAATGTCGATAAGTTTGATGGCTAGTGCTTTGTCATGATGCTTTAGAGATTGCATTTCTTTGACACAAAGTGGGCAGGTTCCATCAAAAAACACGATGAGTTGGGTCGACATATCAATTCCTTTCTTTGTTTTTAGCTTTTGTCTTCTTTTATTCCTAATACTTGTTTCCAGTTCATATCGATCTGTTGGAAAGTCATTTCACATTTATCTTTTTGCTCCTCTCTATAGTCTTCTTCTATCTCATCCAGAAGCGTGGCATGGCTCTCTGGGTCACTACCATATACTAGACAAAGTGTGCTGAAATAACGTTGTAGATCAAAACTATGTTCACCGATATACTCGGCAAAATCGTAATAGTCGGGTCGGTCTTCGGATTCAAAGGAAAACATATCTGCAGCGCTGATAGTGGCATCGGCACCGTTTTCTACGTAGTTGAGCATTAACACTGCCGCAAAGTTATCTACGGCATCTTCTTCTTTACCTAGAATAGCAATGCCATGATCTGCGACGTAAGCATGCCCTGCTTCATGCAACAAAGTATGAAGCAGAGTATCAAGCGCTCCATCCTTAGCTGGTTTGCCAAATTTCTTTTGGTAATCGTTGTTTAAAAAGTAGTTGAGTGAGTCGGTATAGAATTCATACGGAATATGCACGACATGAGCTTGAGGATCGTAAAGTGGTCCATCATCACCGCCATATTGAATCGTTAGATCGTTGTTAAATGGAAAGTAAGCATCTGAGAGCTGTACCACGAGCTCATTTATTTTGCTTTGTTCGATTGCAGTTTTCGCTTGTAGTTCTGACGTTGTATTTGTATCGCCATAGCTAATATTGACAGCGCTTATTGCTGTTAATGGTGCCAATAGAGCAACTGAAAAAACAGTCCTTGTTAGTATAGATTTCATTCCGTTATCCATATATTCGATGGTTCAATTAGTCGCAATGGCCTGTCTGTGGTACACTGCGCGATTAATTTAGTGTAGTTCTTCTTTTTATATTCATAAACTCAATGTAGCCAATAGGTTAACAGTGTTTCTGTTGATTAACTATGGCCACATATTTGCCGATTCTTCCCGGCACCTTAAGAAGTTATAGATAGTCTAAACAAGGTCGTTTGGTGTCTGCGTAAAGCGAGTCGCCATCTATTCTATTTCTACTACACTTTACAATTTAGTCGAACCTCATTAAGGAAGATGAGCGATAAAGCAAAAAAAGAGGTTATATGAACAACACCATCTCTGTTGGCACGTTAGAATCTTTTTTGATCGCTATCAGCGTTCTTTTTCTGGGACACATCATTAATAGTAAGCTCCCTGTTCTAAAAAAATACAACATTCCTGAACCCATCGTTGGTGGATTAATCGTTGCCCTTATCATTACGGTTTTACACTTTAACAACGTTAATCTTGAGTTCTCGTTACCCTTGCAGAAAACATTTATGTTGATGTTTTTTAGCACCGTAGGACTGGCGGCTAACTACACCCAACTGATGAAAGGTGGCGCTAAAGTCTTTGTCTTTTTAGCGGTCGCATCGGTATATATTATTATCCAAAATAGTGTCGGAGTTGGATTAGCCACCATGCTCGGCTTAGAGCCGTTAATGGGGTTAATTGCGGGCTCTATTACCTTGTCGGGCGGACACGGTACTGGGGCTGCTTGGGCTCAAACCTTTACTGAGACTTACGGCATCAGCAACACACTAGAAATTGCGATGGCTTCTGCAACCTTTGGTCTAATTATCGGCGGTATTATTGGTAGTCCGGTTGCACAACGACTCATTGATAAGAATAACTTTGAGTCAGAGTATGGCCGAGGCAATGATACTCATGAGCGCTTCCCTGAATTGGTAACTTATAACGAGTACGAAAGAGATCGCGTGACTGCTAAAAAGGTTATTGAAGTTCTGTTTATCTTACTCATCTGTGTGACTGGAGCGAAGTATTTACATGCGTGGGTTAATACATTTGAAATATCTTGGTTAATGATTCCTGACTTCGTTTATGCGTTATTTATCGGTGTTTTCATTACCAACATCTGCGAAGTGACCAAAAGTTATAAAGTGGATGCAGAAACGGTCGATATTCTCGGTACGGTGTCATTATCGCTTTTCTTAGCAATGGCATTGATGAGTCTTCAGCTGTGGAACATCTTTGATCTGGCTATTCCTTTCTTAATCATACTGTCTGTTCAATCGGTTATTTTGGGGCTGTTTGCTTATTACATTACGTTTAGAGTGATGGGCAAAAACTACGATGGAGCGGTTATAGCCGGTGGCCACTGTGGGTTTGGTTTAGGGGCTACGCCGACAGCGGTTATGAATATGGGGTCTATTGTTAATCGATTCGGTCCATCTCCTCAAGCCTTTATGGTAGTGCCTATTGTGGGAGCGTTTTTCATTGATATTGTGAACCTAATCATCTTACAAGGATTTATCACTGTAATTGGCTAAGATTAAGCTTAAAACATTCATCAAAAAGTCTCGTATTTGCGAGACTTTTTTCGTTTTTGAGACAAACGAAAAATACTTCCCCAAAAAGTTTCATTTCGTCAACTAATCTGATATCTAAATGTAAAATAAAAGTAAAATTTCGAGCTTGGGCATATGTCCATCCGCGCAAGCAAGGCTGGCTAGAACTGATAAAAGATATTGTTTCCTGGCGTCGGAAGCAATTCAAGGAGTAGATCATGAGTGCGTTGTCTCTATTTGGGTTGGCAAAAGTGTCTGGTACGTTAGTAATAGATGCTCAAGGAAAACTCACCATCCTTCCTGAAGGAACAGAACCAAGACCTGGGGACGTTGTTATCAACGTTTTGAACGATACAGAAGTCGGAGAGGATATAGACCTTGTATTGATTCAAGAAGATGGGGAAAACCAAGAGATAGATGTCTCTGATATTGATGCCGAAGAAATCATCGCTGCCATTGAGGCTGGAGAAGATCCGACTCAAAATGAAGAACAAGCTACTGCTGCAGGTGAAGCCAATGGTTCAAGCCCAACGACTACTGGCGCTATCGAGCGTGATGATTCGCAAACTCTAGCTAAAACTCAGTTCGACACCTCTGGCCTTGAGGCGCAAGGACTAACCGCGACGCAATCTAATACTCTTCTTCAGGTACTCGTTAACTCAGCTCCGCAAATTCTTAGTGAAGCCTTAGCAGGAAACGTTGTGGAAGCAGGTCATAACTCTGACGGTAGTGATTTTGACGGTACGGCTGAGCTGACAGGTCAGCTTTCAGCAACCGACCTTGAATTTGACGATGCAACGTTAACATGGGATGTGATTTCTACTCCGGACAATCTATCTGACTTCGGTGAGTTTGAGCTAGCTGATAATGGGCAATGGACCTTCCGTTTAAATAATGACTCGGATGCCACACAAGCTTTAAACGTCAATGATACTGTCACACTCTCCTTTACCGTCCAAGTCACCGACCCTTTAAACTCCTCTACGTCACAACCATTTGTAATCACTATTACTGGCACTAACGATAAACCTGTTATCAGTGCAAATAGCGAAATCAGTGGTGACGTTGTCGAAGCTGGACACAATGATGACGGTTCAGAGAACATAGGAACGTCATCGGTGAGCGGACAGTTGAATGCCACAGATGTAGACTCTCCAGTCGAAAGTTTGGTTTGGTCAGAAGACGGCGATGTGTCTTCTACATATGGCGATTTTTCGATTACAGAAGCCGGCCTCTGGACATTTGAACTAGACAACACTGCAGATGAAGTTCAAGCCTTACGAGAAGGACAATCAACTTCTCTTGAATTCAAAGTCAAAGTCACTGACGACCAAGGTGTTGATGTCTTTCAAACGATTGTTATCAATATCCAAGGTACGAACGACAAGCCAGTAATTGACTCAGAATTGGTTACAGAAGGCGAAGTAAGAGAGTCTGGGCATTTTGACAATGGTACTGAGGATGCCGGAGCACCAAGTACAGGTGGTCAACTTTCAGCGACAGATGTGGATTCTTCTAACCTAACGTGGAGCCCAGTAGGCGACGTTAGCAACCCGTACGGCACGTTCAGTATCACTAGCGATGGCTTATGGAGTTTTGTTATTGATAACGAAGCGGATGCCGTAGAAGCGTTAGCTGAAGGTGACGAAGTTCCTCTGAGTTTTACCGTTCAAGTTGAAGACGAACAGGGCGCGGTGGTTACTCAAACTATCTCGGTGACTAGCAATGATGCACCAGTCATAGACGATGTTGACAGTAAAGGTCGAGTACGTGAAGCCGGTGATGATGACAACGGTAAAGCTGTCACAACAGGTTTTATTGATGCGTCGGATGTCGATAACGGAGCGGAGCTGAGTTTCACACTCAAAGAGCCAGCAGACACCACTTACGGTACATTCACTGTTGATGAAGAAACCGGTGACTGGCGTTATGAGCTGAAGGATGATCTGCCTGCGACCGATGCGTTGGCAGAAGGTGAGAAGAAACGTCTTGAATACACGGTAGTCGTGGAAGATGAACATGGTGC